>CAXTCF010000024.1:0-33602 GCA_964242945.1 uncultured Rhizobiaceae bacterium
CCAGCCCCCCCGGCGTTTGCCCAAAAAAAACCCCCCGCCCGGGTTAATACGCCCCCCCCCGCGTCAAAACTTCCGATCGCCTGTAAATATGGCGACGCCTGACGCCGCTATATCAAGAGGCGCGTCAGAGCGCCACCTTCTTGTTTTCCACCATGTCGGAACCGGTGCCTTTACCCAGCTTCGACTTCACGTAGCCGATGGCGGTTGTCAGCGCGTTTGAGTTCGTGTCCCAGTACTCGCCTTCGTCGGGAGTGACCTTGATCAGCGAGACGTTCGGGTTCTCCTTGCCGCCCTCGAACCAAGCCGCGACGTCCTCGCTCCACTTGTCCTCTATGGTGGCGCGGTCGGTCACGAGTTCCGCGGCGCCCGAAACGGAGACGTAATTGTCGCCGCCGGGGTCGGAGTAGCCGAGGGCCACTTTCGGGTTTGCCTTGATCGTCTGGGCCAGAGCCGAGGTCTTGTCGAGGAAGAACCAGAGATCGCCGTTCTCGTCCGATTCCTGGTTGGCCATCGGCCGCGTATGCAGCCCGCCGTCCTTCTCGACTGTGGTGAACATCGCGATCTTCACCTTGTCGATCATCCCATAGAGCTTCTCGCGCGGGTTTTCCGTTTCGGCCATGACCCATTTCCTTTCGTCTTACGTGGTCGGGCAGGGAATGGCCGAAGCCGCGTTCGGTTCCCATGGCTGAGCAGCAGCGCGCTACGCCACCGCGAGGCCGATCAGAGCGACCCTGCCCCTTGGCGCGCGGCCTTGGTCAGTTTCGCGGCGATCTCCATCATTTCCTCCGGCGCGTAGTCCGGCGTGAAGGCGGACGGGATGCCGGTGAGCTGATGGATCTTGCCGCCCTCAGGGTTGCCTTCAACGACGGTCAGTTCGCCCGGAGGGTCGCCCGGAAGCGCGTGCTCGCCGTTGCCCCAGATGCCCGCGATCTCCTTGTAGTCGTTCGGGCTGAACGTGTAGAGCCGGCGGTGCGAGCCTTCCTCCAGATACTTCTGCGATTCCGGGATTTTGGAGAGCGGGATGTTCGGCGTCGGCAGCATCTTGTGGATGTCCACCCCGGTCAGGTTCTTCAATGCCAGCGCATAAGCGTGCGCGTGGACGGAGCCGCGCACCAGAAGGTAGCCGCAGACTTCGCGGCTGGTGGGATCGCTTACGGTTTCATAGACCCGCAGCTTGTGCAGACGGGCGCCGCATTCCAGGTGGAAGTTGTGGAGCAGATCGACCACCACGTTGCCGGTCGTCGTCACGAAGTCGTTGTTCCAGGAATGGCCGCCGCTGTTGACGGGCGTGGCGCCGCCGCCGTTGGAGAAGAACCCCTGCGCAAGGCGGATGTCCTTCATGTCCGCGAAGGGTGCCCCGGAGATGTCGCCGCCGTCCTTTTCGTCCCGGCCTTCCTCGTCCGGCCCGTTGTTCAGCATGGCGACGCCGTTGCTGACCAACTCGACGTGGCCGAGTTCCTCCGCCGTGATCGCTGTGACCAGGGAATAAAACGGCTTCAGCTTGTTCTTGGAGCGAAAGTTGAAGCTCTGGAAGAGGTAGTTGCCGAGCGTGGACATCTCGCCATACTTGCCGCCGAGCAGCTCCTGCAGCGCGGCCGCGGCGTTGGGATCAGCCTTCTTCGGGCCGGGAAGTTCGATTTGCAGCTTGTCGATTCGCAGGAACATGGTGGCGCATCCTCTGGTTATGCTCTCCGCAAACCCTCATCGACGGCGGCCGTTCCCGAAAGTTTTACGATTGGTTGAGGCATGTCGGCGCAGGCTCGTCGCGCCAGTAGGATGAATAAGGGTTGTAGTTGAAGCCTTCTGAGATCGAACGCACGAAGCTGACTGCAACGTATCTGAACGGGCTCGGCATCGCCGCGGCCGCAGTGGGCATCTTTGCGCCAGCCGTTGGTTTGGTGACATCATCTTCCAAAACCACGTTTCTCGCTGTCGCTTTCCTCGGAGCGACTTGCCTGCTATTCAGCCTCGCATTACATTTCTTCGGACGCGCGATCCTGCGGGGCTTGGATAGATGACATCGCTGCAACTCGCCTATGCCTTGATGCCTGCCGTCATACTTGGCTTGGCTGGGGGAATTGCCTACCTCGTCGCTATCCGCGACCAGCGGAAGCGTTCCGGTAAGTGAGCAGTCTGCCCAACCTCGTCGCCGACCTCGTGGCAGAGGATCAGCTTCAGTTCTGAATCAGGCGCAGCAGCGTCCCGTTCGGGTCGATCAGCGCGCCGACCCGCCCGCCCCATGCTTAGTGCCGTAGCGGATGCAACCGGGGCTGACCTTTCTCTGCTTCCGGCAGGCTAGCTTCGAGGCAAGCCGCATAGAACGTGTCGGCGTCCAGCCGCAGGCAGCAGTTGAAGCAACTCGCCAGCGGATCGACGCCGGGCAAGGAAAAGAACTCCAGCACCACGCTGCCGCGCGCGAGGATCATCCACTCCCGGTCCCGCCAACGTGTCTCGAAGCCCACGCTGGCGTAAAAGCGCCCGGTGCGATCGAAATCGGCGGCCGGCAGGTTTGGCGCGGCCCGGTCCATGGTGGCTGGGCAAACGATCAGCTGCCGTCGGGCTTCCGCTCGCCGCGCTCGATCTGGCTCTGCCGCGTGTTGCCCAGCGCCGGCGTCACCTCGGCGCTTGCCGCCTGCCGTCCGTCGCCGACCTCGGTCAGCAGCTTGTCGGGCGAGGAGTCGCCGTCATGATCGGTGATCGCACGCGAACCGGGCGGCCGCGGGGTGTCGCGCTCCATCCGCGCGGTTTCCTCGTCGGCGCCGGCGCTGCCGGGCTTGCCGTGCGGGCGCTCCGGCGGCGGGCCGGCGAAGCCGGGGCCCGTGCCCGGCCCTTCCCCATGCGGCTCATCGATCGGCACGGGGTCGGACGGTGCTGCATGCGTTTCGCCGCGGTCGAAGCTGATCACCGGCTCCATCGTTTCCAGCATGTCGTCGGACAGCCAGCACAGGCTGCGATGGCCGGCGCCGAGATCCTTCAGCGGCGGAAGCTTCGTTTCGCAGAGGTTGTCGGGCACGAACTTCTTCCACCGGCAGCGCGTCTGGAAGGGGCAGCCGGGCGGAGGGTTCATCGCCGAGGGGATGTCGCCCTCCAGCACGATGTGCCGCTTGTGCACGGACGTGTCGGCGATCGGGATCGCCGAGAGCAGCGCTTCGGTGTAGGGGTGATAGGGCGGCTGGAAGATCTGGTCCGTGGTGCCCTGCTCCACGATATAGCCGAGATACATCACCACCACGCGGTCCGCGAGGTAGCGCACGACGGAAAGGTCGTGGCTGATGAACAGCATGGTCGTCTTGTTCTTGCGCTGGATGTCCATCAGCAGTTCGGTGACGGCCGCCTGCACGGACACGTCGAGCGCCGAAACCGGCTCGTCCGCCACCACCACCTTCGCCTCGCCGGCAAAGGCGCGGGCCACGCCGATGCGCTGCTTCTGCCCGCCGGAAAGCTGGCGCGGCTTGCGCACCGCGAAGGCGCGCGGCAGCTTCACGAGGTCGAGAAGCTCGAACATGCGCTTCTGCCGGTCTGCCGGCGTCTTGCCGACCCCGAACTTTTCCAGCGTGCGGATGATCTGCGAGCCGATCGTGTGGCTGGGATTCAGCGTGTCGAACGGGTTCTGGAACACCATCTGGATAGACGACACCGTGTCCACGCTCCGGCTCTCGACGCCGGTGGATTGGATCGCCTTGTTGCCGAGCGTCACCGAGCCTTCCGATGCCGTTTCGAGGCCGAGCAGGACTTTCGCCAGCGTGGATTTCCCGCAGCCGGACTCGCCGACGATCGCCACCGTTTCGGACTCGTGCGCCGTGAACGTGATGGACTCATTCGCCTTGACGACGCGCGACTCTCCTCTGCCGAAAACCGCGTTGCCGGAAACCTTGTAGTATTTCCGGAGGTCGCTGATCTTCAGCATCGGCGCTCCAGGCTTCACCGGCTCGGACACCTTCTTGGTTCCCGGCGGCAGCGAGGCCCAGTCGATCTCGTTGAAGCGCACGCAGCGGCTGAAGTGCCCGTCGTGGCCCTTCACCTCGATCATCGGGATCTCGTCTGCGTTGCAGACGCCTTCCACGAAGTGATGGCAGCGCGGGCCGAAGTTGCAGCCCTTCGGCCGCTCGTGCGGCAGGGGAAGCTGGCCGGGAATGGCGATCAGCGGCCGCTCGTTCTTGTCGGCGCCGGGCAGCGGGATCGAGCGGAACAGGCCCTGCGTGTAGGGGTGGCGCATGCGGTCGAACACGTCCGCGATCTTGCCGGTCTCCACCGCCTCGCCGGAATACATCACCGTGATCTTGTCGCAGGTCTCCAGGATCAGGCCGAGATTGTGCGACACGAAGATCATGGACGTGCCGAAGCGCTGGCCCAACCCCTTCACAAGTTCCACGATGCCGGCTTCCACCGTCACGTCGAGCGCGGTCGTCGGCTCATCCAGAAGCAGGAGCGCGGGGTTGGAAAGCAGCGCCATGGCGATGACGATGCGCTGCTGCTGCCCGCCCGAAAGCTGGTGCGGGTAGGAGCGCATCATGCGCTCAGGGTCGGGCAGGCGCACGGAACGCACCATCTCCAAGGCGCGCTTGTAGGCTTCGTCCTTGCTCACCTTCTCATGCAGGATCGGCACCTCCATCAGCTGCTGGCCGATCTTCATGGCCGGGTTCAGCGAGGCCATCGGCTCCTGGTAGATCATGGCGATCTTGTTGCCGCGGATGGAGCGAAGCTCCTCCTCGGACATCTCGCCCATGTCCCTGCCCATGAACTTGATGTGGCCGCCGACGATCTTGCCGCGATTTCCCATGTCGCGCATGATGCCGAGCGACACCGTGGACTTGCCGCAGCCTGACTCGCCGACGATGCCCATCGCCTCCCCCGGCATCACCGTGCAGGAAAAGTCCATCACGGCCGGAATTTCGCCGAGCCTCGTGAAGAAGGAGATCGACAGGTTCTCGATGTCGATGATCGGCTGCCCCCCGCTAGGCGGAGCGGAGGGGCGGGTAGCAACAGCGGTTTCCATGGGTGATCAGTCCTTCATGGATTGTTCGCGGAGCGCATCGGCCAGCAGGTTGAGGCCGAGCACGAACGACATCAGTGCGAAGACGGGCGGCAGCGCCGGATGGATGAAGGAGCGCAGCAGTCGGCTCGAATCCTTGATCGCCGTGCCCCAGTCCGGGCTCTCAGGCGCCAGCCCCAGGCCGAAATAGCCGAGCGTTCCCAGCAGGATCGTCGTGTAGCCGATGCGCAGGCAGGCATCGACGATCAGCGGCCCGCGGGCGTTGGGCAGGATCTCCCAGAGCATGATGTACCACGGGCTCTCGCCGCGGGTCTGGGCGGCGGCGACATAGTCGCGCGTCTTGATCTCCATGGTCAGGCCGCGGACGATGCGGAACACGCCGGGCGAGGAGGCGAACACAACGGCCACGAAGATGTTGAGCGTGCTCGGCTCGATCGAGATGAGGCCAAGCGGGTCGGCATCGAAGACGAGGCCGACATAGACCCAGCCGCCCAGCACGATGGTGATGCCCATCAGCAGGTAAAGCCGGTCGGGCCGGTTCTTGAAGCGGGTGTAGAACAGCGTCAGGAAGAAGATGATCGGGAACAGGAAGAAGACGCCGGCGAGGTAGATCGGCAGGCCGGTTTCGGTGATGCCGGGCGTCACCAGGAGGTAGAAGAGCAGGATCACGGGGAAAGCCAGCACGAGGTTGGCCAGGAAGGAAAGGATCGAATCTGTGCGCCCGCCATAGTAGCCGGCGGGCAGGCCGAGCGTCGCGCCCACCATGATGGCGAAGGCGGTTGCGGCGGGCGCGATGATCAGCACGATGCGCGAACCGAACACCATGCGCGAGAACACGTCGCGCGCCAGCTTGTCGCCGCCGAAGTAGAAGACGCCGCCGGCGTAGGCGCCGTTGCCGTCGGGCACGATGGTGCCAGGCATGGCATCCTTCATCACGGCGATCTGCTCCAGCGGCGGGAACGGCGCCACCACGGCCGAGAAGATCGCAGTGAACAGCCAGAAGGCGCAGAGCGCGACGCCGGTTATTCCGACGCCGGTGTCGAACAGCTGGCCGTAAAGACCAAGCCGCTTCTGGAAGCGGAAGCTTAGTCCCAGCATGACAGCCATGCAGAGCCAGACCGGCCAGAAGCGGCCGATCACGCCTGCGATGATGCCGAGCACCCCTAAAGTTTCTGACTGCATGCCCCTGAGATCCCCTCTGCGATTGCGCCAGTCTTCTTCAGGAGACCCGGATGCGCGGGTTAAGGTAGGCGTAGCCGATGTCGGAGATGAGCTGCGTGATCAGCACGACGAAGACCGACACCAGCGAGCAGCCGAGCAGCAGGTCGATGTCGTTATTCCCGGCCGCTTCCACCAGCGTGTAGCCGAAGCCCTGGTAGCGGAACATCGTTTCCACGATCACCACGCCCGTCAGCAGCCACGGGAACTGGAGCATGATCACCGTGAAGGGCGCGATCAGCGCGTTGCGCAGCGCGTGCTTGACCACCACGCCGGAGAAGCTCAGGCCCTTGAGGCGCGCCGTGCGGATGTACTGCTGCGTCATCACCTCGACCATCGAGGCCCGCGTCATGCGGGCGATATAGCCGATGCCGTAGATCGCCATCGTCATCACCGGCAGCGTGAAATTGTAGAAGGTCAGGCCGGAGGAAGCGGAGGCGGCCGAGCCGTTGAGGATGCCGAGCCATGAGGCGAAGATGACGGTGAAGATGACGCCCGACACGTATTCCGGCGTCGCCGTGGTGGTGATCGAGGCGATCGACAGGGAGCGGTCGGTGCGCGACCCCTCGCGCATGCCCGCCAGGATGCCGATCAGCAGCGAGATCGGCACCATGGTCGCCATGACCCAGAACATCAGGATGCCGGTAGCGCCAAGCGCCGGGAGGAGCTTTGCGGAAACGGTCGTCTTGAACTTGGTGGAGCAGCCGAAATTACCCTGGAGGATGCCGCCATAATGCGGCTCGGCCAGCTCGTTGCAGTAGCGGAAGCGCGGCACGGTTTTGCCGGTGGCCGCGTCGATCGCCGGCTGCTTTCTCACGATGCCGAGCCACTGGCCGTAGCGGACGAAGAAGTTCTGACGGTAGCCGTTCTTGGTAAGCCAGCCTTCCAACTCCTGCGCGGTGGAGCGCATGTCGATCTGGCTGATCGCCAGCTTTTTGAGGTTGGGTTCCAGGTTCACCATGTAGAAGACGACCATGGTGAGCACGAGCATGGTCAGGGCCATGGTGCCAAGCCGCCGCAGAACGAATGTCAGCATCAGTGCCCCCTTGACTCCAAGACGCAACCGCCCGCCGCCGCGCTCGGCCGCAGCCGATCACAGCCCGAACGCGGAAAGCGTTCCTGCCGACCTTGTGCTGGTTTCCTCGCGCCGGGTACGTCCCGGTTCTTGTAAATTCTTGGTCCCCGACAGGAGAACGGGGCCGAAGGGCCCCGCTCAAACCGTTCTGCCTGTCAGGCCGCGTCGTCCAGCCACACCTTGCCGAAGTCGTGCTCGTAGGTGGGATGCATGAAGTGGTTCTTCACCTCCGGCTTGATGTTGATGTAGAGCTTGCGCCAATAGGGCTGGATGATGATGCCCGAGCTTTGCAGCATCTGCTCGATGTCCTTCATCACGACCTTGCGCTTCTCCACGTCCGGAATGCCGAGCGCCTCGTTCACCTTCGCGTCGAACTCGGGGTTGGAGTAAGCCGTCTCGTTCCACGCCTCGCCCGTCCGATAGGCGATGGCGATCACCTGAATGCCGAGCGGGCGCATGTTCCAGTTCGTCTCGGAGAAGGGATACTTCGTCCAATCGTTCCAGAAGGTCGAGCCCGGCAGCACAGTGCGCTTCACCTTGATGCCGGCGTCGCGAAGCTGCGCGGCGATCGCGTCCGTGGTGTTCTTGTGGTAGTCCTCGTCGTTCGAGATCAGCTCGTGCTCGAAATCGGCGAGGCCTGCGTCGGCCAGCATCTGCTTGGCCTTGACGGGATCGCGGGTCTGCTTGGGCAGTTCCACATATTCCGGGTGGATCGGGCAGACATGGTGGTTCTCGCCGACGGTGCCGGCGTCGCCATAGCCGAGCTTCAGCACCGTCGCATTGTCCACGGCCATCTGAATGGCCTGCCGCACTTTTTCGTTGTCATAAGGTTTTTGCTTGACGTTCATGCGCGACACGACGGTCGCTGCCGTGATCGCCTCCGCAACCGGGGCCCCCACGCCTTCCAGAATTTTCACGTAATCGGCGGTTGTTTCGTTGTTGGTTTGCACCTCGCCGGATTCGAAGGCCGACACGACTGCGGACGGATCATTGCCGTAGTCGATGAACTCGACACCGTCGAGATAGGCCTCGCCGTTCCACCACTTCCCGGTTTCACGGCGTTTATAGACGACCTTCTGACCGACATCATACGAAACAAGCTCGAAAGGTCCGGTGCCGATCGGGCAACCCGTGAACGTCGCGCCCTTTTCGTCAAAGCTTTTATGGACGATCAGCGCGGGATAATCGGTAAGGTTCGGGATCAGCGCGATGTCCGCCTTGGTCAGCGTGACCTTGACGGTCAAGTCATCGACCTTGGTGACAGATCCCTCACGCAGCTTCTTGGTCTTTTCGTCCACCAACGTGCCGAGGCGGCCGGGCATGGAATTGCCGTCCACCGACTTGTCGGCCCAGCGCGTGAAGTTGTAGATCACGTCGTCGGCGGTGAATTTGTCGCCGTTGTTCCATTCCACGCCCGGCCGAACGTGCAACGTGTATTCCGTGGCGTCGTCGTTGATATCCCAGCTTTCCAGCAGGTAAGGCGTGAAGGTGTATTCCTTTGTGTACTTCACCAGCGGCTCCAGCGCCTGTCGCTGTGCGGTGGCGATTTCTGACCAGTCGGCTGTGCGCGGGTCCTTCGGATCCTTGACCGCCATGGCGACCTTGAGCACCCCGCCCTTCTTGGGCTCCTGCGCTTTTGCTTCCATCGGCAGCGCCAGTCCGGCAAGGCCGTAAGCCATCGCGGTTGACGCGCCGAACACGCTGGCCATAGCCAGAAACTCACGCCGGTCCACCGTGCCGGCCCGCACGCCTTCTGCGGCCTTCAGGATGTGGTCGGGTACGCGATCCCCATTGCTGCGGAACAAAGTCATTCAACGGCTCCCATTGTTTGCTTTTTGTGCAGTGATCATTTCGCATCCAGTTCCGCTTGTCAAAGCGTATGGATGTCCTGTTCCCAGCTTAAATGTGCAATTTTGGGTGAGCGCCAAAAGGCGCGTCTGCGACAATCCTGGCGCAAATTCGACAGCTTGAGGGAAACGACGCAGCAATGCAGCTTTATACCCTGATGGCGGGGGCACAGCAGGAAGGCACAAGAGCGCCCCCGCCGATGGGCCAGCCTCCGGCCGCGCGACATGCTCCTGAAACGGAACTGCTCTCTTTTCTCGGCGCCGCAATCCGTTAAGGTGCGGTGAAGGCCGGCTGAAGATTTTCATCCGGCCGTGTCGGGGAGGGTTGAAGACAATGGCCGCTCGTTTTCGGACTTTGGCGCTCGCATTGGCGGCGCTGCTGCCTGCCTTTCTTCCCGGACCGTCCGCCGCGCAGACGGCGCGCAAGATCGTCACCACGGCAAACAGCGACTATTTCGGCTTCGACCTGCGCTCGGAGCAGAACCGGACGCTGGAGCAGTGCAAGGCGATCTGCCTCGGCGACAAGGCCTGCCGCGCCTTCACCTACAATCCGAAGGCCAAGTGGTGCTTCCTGAAGTCCGACTTCCGCACGATCAACGCCTTTCCCGGCGCGGTTGCCGGCAAGGTCGTGGACGTGGTCGGCGATCCCGACATCGGCGCCGCGCCGGAACTCGCCTTCCTGCCCGACGGCATGGCGGATCAGGCGCGCCAGTTCCGCGCGGAGTTGCTGAGCGAGGACGATGCAGGCGGACCTGAAGGCTTGGCGACGCTGACGCAAGCCGCGCGGCAGGCCTTGAGCACGGGCGATCCCGGCATCGCGATCGACAACTTCCTTGCGGCGATCAAAATTTCGCCGGACAACGGCACCTTGTGGCTGGGCTTGGCGCGTGCCGGCCTCGCTTTCACCTCCACCGACGCGGACGCGCTCAACACGGCGCGGCAGAAGGCCGATGCCGGCGTCTGGAACGCCTATCAGCTTTCGCGGACTGCCCCCGCCCGCGCCGAGGCGCTTACCGTGATGGCCGAAGCGCTCGACATGCGCGACCAGTCCCGCCCGGCGATGCGGGCCTATGAGGCGAGCCTCGCCTTGGTGAGCAGCGCCGACGTGCAGGCGGCCTACGAAGACCTGAAGGCGCGAAAAGGCTTCCGCATCGTCGAGCATACCGTGGATGCCGACAGCGCAAGCCCTCGCATCTGCGCGCAGTTTTCCGAGGATCTCGTCAAGACGGGCACGGACTACTCGACCTTTGTTTCGGTGGACGATCACGCGCCGAAAGCCATCGCGGCGGAAGAGAAGCAGCTTTGCGTGGAAGGCCTGGAGCACGGCCAGCACTACCGCGTTGCCTTCCGCGCCGGCCTGCCCGCGGCAATCGGCGAGGTTCTGAGCGCTCCCGTCACGCTCAACGTCTATGTGCGCGACCGCGCGCCGTCGATCCGTTTCACCGGCGACAGCTTCGTTCTGCCCTCCACGGCACGGCGCGGCGTGCCGCTGGTGACGGTCAACCTCGACGCCGCCAGCGTCAAGCTCTACCGCATCGGCGACCGCAACCTGGCCCAGCTTCTTTCGGGCTACCAGTTCCTGCGCCAGCTCGACTCCTACGAAGCCTCCTCTCTGGACGAGACGCAGGGCGAACTCGTCTGGGAGGGCGAGATCGAGGTCAAGAACGAGCTGAACAAGGAAACCACCACGTCCTTCCCGCTCGATCAGGCGCTGCCGGCGCGCAAGCCCGGCGTTTACGTCATGGTGGCCGAGCCGCCGAGCACCGGCGCCGACGACTACTCGTCCAAGGCGACGCAGTGGCTCGTGGTCTCCGACATCGGCCTTTCCACCTATGCGGCCGAAGACGGCTTGACGGTGTTCACCCGCTCTCTCGCCAGCGCCAAGCCGGTTTCCGGCATCGAACTGACCTTGATCGCGAAGAACAACGAGATCCTGGGCACCGCGACCACGGACGCGGAGGGCAGCGCGACCTTCAATCCCGGCCTGATGCGCGCCACAAACGCCTCGGCGCCGGCCGCGCTGACGGCGAAGGGCAAGGACGGCGACTTCGTGTTCCTGGACATGACGCGGCCGGGCTTCGACCTGTCGGACCGCGGCGTTGCAGGCCGGCCCGCGCCCGGCGCGCTCGACATCTATGCGTGGACGGAGCGCGGCATCTACCGCGCCGGCGAAACCGTGCATGCGGCGGCGCTCGCCCGCAACACTGCTGCCGAAGCGGTGGACGACATGCCGCTCACCTTCATCTTCTCCCGCCCGGACGGGACGGAGGACCGCCGCGCCGTTTCCGACGGCAAGGCGCTCGGCGGCCATGCCGTCGATCTCGCGCTTGAACCGAACGCCATGCGCGGCACCTGGAGCGTCGGCCTTTACACCGACCCGAAGAAGCCGGCGCTCGCCACCGTTTCCTTCCTTGTGGAAGACTTCGTGCCGGATCGCATCGAGTTCGACCTTTCTTCCGACAAGCCGGAGGTCGCAGTCGGAGAGCCGGCGAACATGACGGTGGACGGCCACTTCCTTTACGGCGCGCCGGCTGCCGGACTCGAACTCGAAGGCGACGTGACGCTGTCCACCAAGCGCGACTGGGCGCGCTTCCCCGGCTATCAGTTCGGCCTGGCCGACGAGGAACTGGGCGAGGCAACCCGTATCGACCTGTCCGACCTCCCCGACGTCGGAGACGATGGGAAGGCGACGTTCCCCGTGCAGGTGGATGATGCGCCTGCCACCACGCGGCTCGTCAACGCCCATGTCGCGGTCCGCATGCGCGAGACCGGCGGCCGCGCCGTGGAACGGACGCTCGACCTCGCCGTGGCTCCCGAAACGTCGATGATCGGCATCAAGCCCGGCTTTACCGGCGAGGAGGTGCCGCAAGGCGCCACCGCGAGTTTCGACGTGATCGCCGCGGACAAGAACGGCAATCGCATCACCGAGAACGGGCTGCGCTGGTCGCTGGTCAAGGTCGATCGCTCCTACCAGTGGTATCGCCAGAACAATTCCTGGAGCTACGAGCCGATCACCACGACATCCGTGGTCTCCAACGGCACGATCTCCGCCTCGGCCGACTCTCCCGCGAAGGTGAGCGTCCCCGTGGATTGGGGCCGCTACAGGCTTGAAGTGGAAACCGACGACCCGGACGGCCCCGCCTCCTCGGTCGAGTTCGACGCCGGCTGGTATGTGGCGCAAAGCTCGACGGAAACGCCCGACGGCCTTGAGATCGCGCTGGACAAGCCGGCCTATAAAGCTGGCGAGACGGCAAAGCTGAAGGTCTCCCCGCGCTTTGCCGGCGAGCTTCTGGTCACGGTCGGCGCAGACAAGCTGCTCCGCGTCCAAACCGCAACCGTCCCGGCCGGCGGTACGACGGTGGACATCCCGGTCGGTTCGGACTGGGGCGCCGGCGCCTATGTGACGGCGACCCTGTTCCGTCCCGGCGACGCCGAAGCGTCCCGCATGCCGGCCCGCGCCATCGGCCTGAAATGGCTCGGCGTGGATGCTTCCGCCCGCACGCTTTCCGTTTCGCTCTCGCCGCCAGCAAAAACTGAGCCGCGCAAGGCCCTGGCCATCCCGGTGGCGATCGGCGGCGCGCAGAGCGGCGAGGAAGCCTATGCGATCGTTGCTGCGGTCGATGTCGGCATCCTCAACCTCACCCGTTACGAGGCGCCGAACCCGGAAAAGTGGTTCTACGGGCAGCGCAAGCTTGGGCTCGAAATGCGCGACCTCTATGGCCGGCTGATCGACGGCTCGCTCGGCGTCACCGGGCGCTTGCGCACCGGCGGCGATGGCGGCGGCATGCAGGCCGAAGGCAATCCGCCGACCGAGAAGCTCGTCGCCTTCTTCGCCGGCCCGGTGAAGCTGGACGCCGACGGCAAGGCGACGCTCTCCTTCGACATCCCGCAGTTCAACGGCACCGCGCGCGTGATGGCGGTCGCCTGGACGAAGACCTCCGTCGGCCATGCGACGACCGACGTCATCGTGCGCGATCCCGTCGTTCTGACGGCCGGCCTGCCGCGCTTCCTGGCGCCGGGCGACCGCGCCTCTCTGCGGCTCGACATGACCAACACCGACCTGCCGGCCGGCGACTTCGCGATCGCGGTGGAAACCGCGCCCACGCTGGCGGCGGACGATGCGAGCCTGCCGGAGAAGATCCGGCTGGAGCCGAACAAGCGTCAATCCCTTTTGGTGCCGCTCACCGGCATGGCGGCCGGCGACGGGTCCGTAACGGTTCGGCTTGCCGGCACCGACGGCACCGAGGTCGAGCAGACGCTGAGCCTCCCCGTGCGCCCGGCGGCGATGCCCGTCACCACGCGCACGGTGGCGAACCTGGCTCCAGGCGGCGGCATCCGCGTGGACAAGGAGCTTCTGTCGGCAAGCGTGCTGGACGGCGCGACCGTCAGCGTCGGCGTGTCGCTCTCCTCGGCGCTCGACGTCCCATCGCTTCTGGCCGAGCTCGACCGCTATCCCTACGGCTGCTCCGAGCAGCTGACGAGCCGCGCGCTGCCGCTGCTCTACGTCAACGAGCTTGCCGCCGTGTCCGGCATGGCGGACGATCCCGACCTCAAGGGCCGCGTCCAGGACACGATCTTCCGCGTGCTGAACAACCAGTCCTCCTCCGGCTCGTTCGGCCTGTGGGGACCGGCTTCCGGCGACCTCTGGCTCGACGCCTATGTCACGGACTTCCTGACGCGGGCCCGCGAGCAGGGCTATGAAGTGCCGGCGCAGGCCATGCTGCAAGCGCTGGACAACCTCCAGAACGGCCTTTCCTACGACTCGAACCTGGAGGACCGCGGCTCGCAGATCGCCTATGCCCTGTATGTCCTGGCCCGCAACAAGAAGGCGTCGGTAGGCGACCTCCGCTACTACGCGGACACGCAGATCGAAGCCTTCAAGAGCCCGCTGGCGATCGGTCACCTGGCCGCGGCGCTGGCCCTTTACGGCGACCGGAGCCGCGCGGACGCCACCTTCGAGGCGGCCGTCGCCCTGTCGAAGTCCGGCAAGGCGGGCGGCCTGGAGCGCGACGACTACGGCACGCCGCTGCGCGACGACGCCGCCGTGCTGGCGCTGGCCGCGGAAAGCAACCCCCTGCCCCGCGTGGTGCCGGAACTCATCCGCACGGTCGCGGCTGAGCGGAACGCGGTGAACTACACCAGCACCCAGGAGCAGGTCTGGATGGTCCTCGCCGCCCGCGCGCTTCGCCGGGGCAACGAGACGCTTTCCCTCCAGGTGAACGGCCAGCCGCAGACCGGCGCGCTGTCCCGCACCCTGACCGGGGAGGAGTTGCAGCAGAACCCGATCACCGTGGTCAACAAGGGAACGCAGCCGGTGCAGGCGGTCGTCACGGCGATCGCAGCCCCGGTCGATCCGTTGCCCGCGGGCGGCGACGGGTTCGAGATCGAGCGGACGGCCTACACGCTGGACGGCGAGCCTGCCAACGTGACGGACGTCAAGCAGAACGAGCGCTTCGTGGTCGTTCTCAAGGTCAACGAACTGCACGACTGGCCGTCGCGCATCATCGTCACGGACCTGCTGCCCGCCGGCTTCGAGATCGAGAACCCCGGTCTCGTCTCCTCCGCCAGCCTGTCGAACTTCGACTGGCTGCCGGAAACCGAAGCCGCGCATCTGGAATTCCGTGACGACCGCTTCGTCGCGGCCTTTACCCAGGGCGCGGACAGCGACCGCTCCATCGTGCTGGCCTATGTCGTGCGCGCCGTGACGCCCGGCACCTACGCCTACCCGGCGGCCAGCGTCGAGGATATGTACCGCCCGCAATTCTCCGCGCGCACCGCGACCGGCATGATGGAGGTCAAGGCGGAGTAAGGCCGGCACCCTTTTCGGCCCTGGCGCATGTCAGGGCCGAAATGCCGCGAAAAAATTCGAAGTTTGAGGGTGCCGCTTCCGGCTGGCTGCGACATACTTCGCAGCGATGCGGTTTCCCTGCTCTCGCGAGCTTCTCCGACGCACTGCGTGTCTCCTCAGCGGAACAGTGGCGGTGCTGCTCTGGTTTGCGGGCGCGGTCTGCGCCTTCGGCGTGGATGCCACGCCAACCCAGAAAGTCTGGACAGCCGGCGCCTACTCCTTTTCCGACGAGCTCGGCGGCTTCCGCATCACCGGCGTTTCCGGCATCGGCACGGGCGATGATCCCATCATCGTCGAGCAGGAGCTGAGTTCCGCCAGCCCCGTCACGCTCGTCATCCGGGCGGTCGGCGTGGTTCAGCCTTACGGCCGCTCCGGGCTTACCCCCAACGGCTTTCTGCACATGCGCGTTGTCGCGCGCAACGGCAGCGGCATCGCCTGGGTGGAATTTGGTTTGGAACTTCAGGAGATCCTGGAGCAGCCCAGCGTGTTCGGCGACGGCTTGTCCTTCGACCAGCGGCGAAGCGAGCCGGAGATCATCTCCTCAAGCGCCTTCAAGACATACAACCGCGACTTTGAGCCTTACGACAGGCTGCTGTTCCAGAACGGCAAGGTCGATCCCAGTGACGCCGCCGGCTTCAGCTTCCTCATCACCGACTACACGCCGCGCCAGACCTTCTTCCTTGTCGAAGACCCCCGCATTCCCTCGTCGTGAGCTTGCCTTACGCGCAGGCGGACCCGACATATCAGCGATGGATGCACCGAACGATGAAGCGAAGCGCAACGACCTTTTGAGCCTGCTCTCCTTTTACAAGGACGCGGGCGTTGAGGACGCCGTGCAGGAGGAGGTTGTGAACCGCTTCGCCACCGAAATTCAGGGGGCCGCCGTGGCTGCGAAGAAGACCGAGGCGGCGCCTGCCAAGCCGGCAGCGAAAGCCGCACCGAAGGCCGAAGCAAAAGCGCCGGTGTCGCGCCCCGCCGGCAAGGCGGCAGTGCCGGACGAGGCGCAAGCCGCCCTGGCGCGCGAGTCCGCCGCTCAAGCCGAGACCCTCGACGCGTTGAAGGATGCGCTGAACGAGTTCAACGGCTGCAATCTGAAATACACGGCCAAGCAGGCGGTGTTCGCCGACGGCAATCCTGAGGCCGACCTCATGCTGGTCGGCGAAGCGCCCGGCCGCGACGAGGACATCGAAGGCCTGCCCTTCGTCGGCCGCTCCGGCAAGCTGCTCGACCGCATGCTGGCGGCAATCAACATCGACCGGACCGGCGCCTACCTCGCCAATGTCCTGCCCTGGCGCCCGCCGGGCAACCGCACGCCGACGCCGCAGGAAACGGAGATCTGCCGCCCGTTCATCGAGCGCCAGATCGAGCTTGCCGACCCGAAGGTGCTCGTGGCGCTCGGCGGCTCGTCGGCCAAGGTGCTTTTGCGCCTGAGCGACGGCATCCTGCGCCTGCGCGGCAACTGGCGCGTTTACCGCACGCCGGGCGGCAAGGAGATCCCGATCATGCCGACGCTGCACCCGGCCTACCTCCTGCGCAACCCCGCTCACAAGAAGCTCGCCTGGCGCGACTTCCTCGACGTCAAGGCGAAGCTACGGGAAGTCTGACACACCGTTCGCTTGCTTTCGACCGCATGCCCCCATCTTTGACCGTATGTCCGACAAAATGGAACGCGCCGCCATGCCAGCCACCAACCCCACGATCCAGTTGAACGACGGCGTAGCCATGCCGCAGCTTGGCCTCGGCGTCTGGCAGACGCCCTCGGAAGACGCAGCGACCACGGTGACGAGCGCGCTGGACGCCGGCTACACGGCTGTCGATACGGCAGCCATCTACGGCAATGAGGAAGGCGTCGGCGAGGCGGTCGCTGGGCGCGGCGTGTTCGTGACGACCAAGCTCTGGAACTCCGACCAGGGCTATGACCAGGCGTTGCGCGCCTTTGAGCGCAGCGCGAAAAAGCTGCGGCGCGACGTGGTCGATCTCTATCTCATCCATTGGCCCGCCCCGCGTCAGGACCGCTACGTCGAAAGCTGGAAGGCGCTGATCCACCTGAAGGAGCAGGGCCGCGTCCGCTCGATCGGCGTGTCCAACTTCAACGAGGACCACCTGCGCCGCATCGTCGAGGAAACCGGCGTCGTTCCCGCGGTCAACCAGGTGGAACTGCATCCCGACTTTCAGCAGACATCGTTGCGCGCCGTGCATGCCGAGCTTGGCGTTGCCACGGAGTCCTGGAGCCCGCTCGGCCAGGGGCAGCTTCTGAACCATCCCGTTCTCGGCGAGATCGCAAGCAAGCACGGCAAGACGCCGGCCCAGGCGATCATCCGCTGGCATCTGGACAACGGCTTGATCGTCATCCCGAAGTCGGTGAAGCCGGACCGCATCCGCGAGAACTTCGACGTCTTCGGCTTTCAGCTGGACGAGGACGATCTCGCCCGCATCGCCGAACTCGACAGTTCTTCTGCTCGGATCGGCCCGAACCCGGCCTCTGCCAACTTCTAGAGCATCGGACGATTAATCGGATGCAGGCTGGTGGTTGGGGGGGATGCAGGCTAGGCGGTGGGCGAGCGTCGGGCTGTTGCCCGGCCGAGGCCGACAACAAAGCCTGCGCCCGCCCCCAACCACCAGACTGCGTGCGATTAACCGTCCGATGCTCTAACGTTCGGCCTGTCGCCGTTGGTCCTGCGGGCCAAGCAGAGCCGCGCCGCCGCCAAAGCGCTTAATGCTCCCCGAGGAAGCGGACGACATCGTCCAGCACCGGCGCTTGCCCGCGCAGCGGCACGGCGAGCGAAAGCAGCGTGCCGCGGTGGCTGATATCAGGATAGAGCTTCACGTCTGCCTCATGGCCTGTGCGTCGCAGAAGCCGGCCCAGATCGACCGAATTGCTGGGGCGCACGAAATCGTCGGCGGTGCCGTGCAGAAGCAGCATGGGCGGCACGTACCCCCCTGCCCCGATGCGGTTCGCCGGCTGGGTGCGGGCGAGATTTTTCACACCTTTGAACGCTTTCTGGGTTTCCGGCTGATCCAGCGGCACGAAGTCATACGGGCCGGACAGCCCCGCCACGGCCCGGATGTTGCGCGGCGAAAGGCCCTCGGCGCGCAGGAACTCCGGCGCAACCGCCAGCATCACGGCATCGTATGCGCCCGCAGAGTGGCCGGCGAGGTAAAGCTCGCGCTTGTCGGCGCCGAACTCCGCGGCATGGGCATAGGCCCACGCAACGGCTTTCGCATTGTCCTGCACGAAGACGGGATAGCGGATCTGCGGGACGACCCGGTAGTCGGGGATGACCGTCACAAAGCCCTTTGCTGCGAAGGCGCGGCCGGCAAAGGCGTAGTCCTGGCGCCGCCCGCTGCTCCAGGAGCCGCCATAGAGGAACACCAGCAGCTTGCGGTTCGCTCCTCCGGCCTTCGGCACATACACATCGAGCTTCTGCCTGATATCGGGCCCAAAGGCCACGTCGTGGGCGGCAAGCCGCACTCCGCCGTCCTGCGGGATGACGGCATTGAAGAAACCCAGCGCGCCGCAGCCGGAAAGCAGCAGAAGAAGCGGGAGCGCCAGGAGTGTTCGTGCAGCTTTCCAGGGATTCAAGGAACTCGTCTCGCTTCGAGGCTTCGCCGCACGGTAAGCATGAAAGAGGCGGCGGAGTGAGTGAAAACTCTGCTGCCGGTTGCGAATGTTGGAAGAGAAATCCGGTCAGTTCGCTGCCGGAACCTTCGCCGGGTCGAACTTCCACAATTGCGTCGGCAGCGCAATCGGGCTTTCCGGCTTGTACCAGTTCATGTCCTGGATGTGCGACGTCGTGACGTAGATCGAGCCGTCGGGACCTTCGCTGAACGTGTCGGGCCAGCGCAGGCGCTTGTCCCGCACGATCGTCTTGACCGCACCCTTGTCCCACAGCTTCACCGAATCGTCCTGCGGCGAGGAAAGATAGAAGCGGTTCTGCTTGTCGATCCACAAGCCATCGGTGACGCCGGCATCGCCGTCGTATTTTACTGCCGCCGCAACCGCGTCGGCCGAAGCACTCGTGGCCGTCAGGACGGAGGTGGCGATGGAGTAGAGCTTGTTGCCCGTCAGCGGTTTCCAGTAGAGGGTTGAACCGTCTTCCGAGAGCTCGATGCTGTCGGCCGCGAACTCGACGCCGCGCCCGTCCGGCCGGCGGATCGGCTTGCCCTCGTATTTCACGATCACGTCTTTTTCCGGCTGCATCGTCGGGTGGCCGGAAAGCAGGCGGCGCGCTTTCCCGCTGGCGAGATCGACGACGACCAGGGCGCCGTTGGCACCTGAGTCGGCGATATAGGCGCTTTTACCATCCGGGCTGAAGCGAATGTCGTTGAGGTAGGAGTATCGCGGCGCGACCGCCTCATCGAAGGCGATGGTGCGCACGGGCTTGTTCGTCTTGAGGTCGATCTGCACCAGCTTCGGTCCGTCCGGCACAGTGAAGGCGGTGGCGGGTGCCGCCGGGTCGAGCACCCACAGGCTGCCGCGCCCGTCCGCCACCACGCTCTGCACGCAGATCCAGTGGTCGCCTGGCGTCAGCTCGTTCTTGCGCGCATTGCGCCACTCGTTCCACCTGGCGTCGGGATAGAGCCTGAGTTCGCCGTTGACGACTTCGGCCACGGAGATCGGCGAGTCCTCGGTCCAGCGCGGGAAGTTCACGAAGATGCGGCCGTCTTCCGACACGGAGACGCCGGTCACCTGATGCGGGAACTTGGCGACCTCGGTCAGCGCCGCGCCGTCTTCCTGTTGCGCCCACAAGGTTGCCGGCAAGGCAAAGGCCAGCGTCACGCCGGCAAGGGCAGCATGAAGGAGGGACGTTCTCGGATTTCGGGACATGGGCCGGCTCTGATTGCGTGCTGCTCGGAGATGAGAGCGCCCGCCGATCCCGCGGCCGCCCTCAGGGAAACCGCCCTACGTTCATTCGCGGCGATGGTTCCGGAAATCGGTTTCCGGTAAGACGGCGGACACCTTCGACTGCTCGCGCATTTCAGAAGCGCAATCCTTGTGCATACCTAAGAAGGCTTGTGGACTGAGGATGGCCGGCAATTTGATGGATGAACGTGTGATTTCCTTTTTCTCGCCCTACCGGCACGAGTTCGTCCGCATCGCGTCCTGCGTGCCATCGGTCGATGTGGCCAATCCCGCCTTCAACACGGAACAGACGCTGGCAATGGTCCGCGCCGCGGATCGCGACCGCATCGCGCTGATGGTCTTTCCCGAACTCGGCATCTCCTCTTACGCCATCGACGACCTGCTCCAGCAGGACGCGCTCCTGGACGCCGTGGAAGCAGGCATCGGCAGCCTGCTGCCCGAAAGCGAAGAACTCTTTCCAGTCTTCGTCGTCGGAGCCCCGCTGCGGATCACGGGCCACCTCTACAACTGCGCCGTCGCGATCCACGCTGGCCGCATCCTGGGCGTCGTGCCGAAAGCCTACCTGCCGAACTACCGGGAGTTCTACGAAAAGCGGCATTTCACGCCGGGCATCGACGTGCGCGGCCAATCCGTTTCGCTGTGCGGGCAGACGGCGCCGTTCGGCATCGATCTCCTGTTCCGCTCCGCGGGCACCTGCGCCTTCACCTTCCACGTCGAAATCTGCGAGGACGTTTGGGTGCCCCTGCCGCCCAGCACGAAGGCCGCGATGGCCGGCGCGGAAGTGCTGCTCAACCTTTCCGCCAGCAACATCACCATCGGCAAGGCGGAAGCGCGCCGGCTGCTCTGCGGCTCGCAGTCCATGCGCGGTATCGCAGCCTATGCCTATTCGGCGGCGGGACCGGGCGAGTCCACGACCGACCTCGCCTGGGACGGACAGGCTGCCGTCTTCGAGAACGGCGCCCTGCTCGCCGAGACCGAGCGTTTTGCGCTGGGCTCGACGCAGGCCGTCGCCGACATCGACCTCGGCCGGCTGCGCCAGGAGCGCATGCGCTTCGGCTCCTTCTGGGATTGCGCCCGCTATACCGGCACTTCAGGCGAAGACTGGCGCACCGTCGAATTCGTCCTCGATGCGCCCGAAGAAGCGCTGCCGCTCAAGCGGCGCGTCGAAAAGTTTCCCTACGTGCCGTCCGACGCGCAGAAGCTCGCGGAGAATTGCTACGAGGCCTACAACATCCAGGTGCAAGGGCTGGCCAAGCGGCTGGAAGCCACGAACACGAAAAAGGTCGTGATCGGCGTTTCCGGCGGGCTCGACTCCACGCAGGCCCTGCTCGTCTGCACCCGCGCCTTCGACCGGCTCAAGCTGCCCCGCGAAAACATCCTGGCCTACACCATGCCGGGCTTTGCCACAGGGGAAGCGAGCAAGGGTTTCGCCTGGGCGCTGATGCGGGGCGTCGGTGCGTCTGGGGAGGAGATCGACATCCGGCCGGCCGCGCGCCAGATGCTTGCCGACATGAAGCACCCGTTTGCGGCGGGAGAGCCGGTGCACGACGTCACCTTCGAGAACGTCCAGGCGGGCTTGCGCACCGACTACCTGTTCCGCCTCGCCAACCACCACAAGGGCATCGTGGTCGGCACCGGCGACCTGTCCGAGATCGGGCTGGGCTGGTCCACCTACGGCGTCGGCGACCAGATGAGCCACTACAACGTCAACGCTTCCGTGCCGAAGACGCTGATCCAGCACCTCATCCGCTTTGTCGCCGCATCGGGGGACGTGGACGCGGCAACCTCGGCCGTGCTGCACGACATCCTCGCCGCGACCATCTCGCCGGAGCTTGTGCCGGCGGAAGCGGGCAAGCCGATCCAGTCCACCGAAGCCGCGATCGGCCCCTATGCGCTGCAGGACTTCAACCTGTTCTACATTTCCCGCTTCGGCTTCCGGCCATCCAAGGTCGCGTACCTCTCGTGGAATGCCTGGAGCATGGAAGGGCAGAAGAACCAAGCGGAACTCGGCGCGCCCGCTGAAAGCGAGGCCTTGCACTTCGCCATGCCGGAAATTGCGAAGTGGCTAAAACTCTTCCTGTTCCGCTTCTTCACCATCTCGCAGTTCAAGCGCTCGGCCAGCCCCAACGGCCCGAAAATCTCCTCCGGCGGCTCCCTCAGCCCGCGCGGCGACTGGCGCGCCCCTTCTGATTCGCATGCGGGGGCCTGGCTGGACGAACTGGCGGCGAACCTGCCGGCGGAAGCCGAACCACGCCCGCCTGAGCCCCGGACACGCGACAAGGCCGGAGAAGCGTGATAGCCGACAGCCTCGGCTTTCCCCATCCAAGGTCGCGCGTTGACCCGAACCAACCGGCTCTTTGATCTTACGGAAAAGACCGCGCTCGTCACCGGCTCGTCCCAAGGCATCGGCTTGGCTCTGGCGGAAGGCTTGGCCGACGCAGGCGCGGCGGTGATCCTTAACGGGCGCGATGCGGGCAAGCTCGAAGCCGCGGCGGAGGGCTTGCGGCGGCAGGGTGCAACCGTATCCACCCTGCCTTTCGACGCTGCCGACGGGCAGGCCGTGCATGCGGCGATCGACCGTTTCGAGGCGGAAAGCGGCCCGATCGACATCCTCGTCAACAACGCCGGCATGCAGCACCGCGCGCCGTTGGAGGACTTTCCGGCGGAAGCGTTTGAGCGCCTGCTGCAAGCCAACATCGCCAGCGTCTTCCATGTCGGCCAGGCCGTGGCAAGGCACATGATCCGGCGACGCGCGGGCAAGATCGTCAACATCGCTTCCGTGCAGACCGCGCTGGCCCGGCCCGGCATCGCGCCCTACACCGCCACCAAGGGCGCAGTCGGCAACCTGACCAAAGGCATGGCGACGGACTGGGCGAAGTACGACATCCAGGTCAACGCGCTGGCGCCGGGCTATTTCGAGACGCCGCTGAACGCTGCGCTCGTCGCCGACCCCTCCTTCACCGCCTGGCTGGAAAAGCGCACGCCCGCCGGGCGCTGGGGCCGCGTGGAAGAGCTTGTCGGCGCCTGCGTGTTCCTGTGCTCGCCCGCCTCCTCCTTTGTCAACGGCCACATCCTTTACGTCGATGGCGGCATCACCGCGTCGCTATGATGACCACTCTCCAAGCCACCCGCCTGATCGTACTGATGGGCGTTTCCGGTTCCGGCAAGTCCACGATCGGCGAAGCCCTCGCGCCGCGCCTCAACGGCATCTTTCTCGACGGCGACACGTTCCACCCGGCGGAAAATGTCGCCAAGATGAGTCGGGGCCAGCCGCTCACCGGCATTGACCGCGCTCCCTGGCTCCGTCGCGTGGGTCGGGAAATGGCAGCCCGGTCCGGCGTCGTAATCGCCGGCTGCTCTGCCCTCAAGCGAGCCTATCGTGAAACCCTGCGCGAAGCCGCAAACGAACCCCTGCTCTTCCTCCTCCTCACCGCCAGCCGCGCCATGCTGGAAGAGCGCATGCGGCACCGCGAAGGCCACTTCATGCCGGCCAGCCTGCTCGAAAGCCAGCTTTCCGCACTGGAGCCGCCAGGACCGGACGAGAACGCCTTTGCCGTCGATGTAGGCGCCCCGACGGAAGAGGTCGTGGCGGCCATCCTCGACAGGTTGGCGGCGATCCCGGTTGCGACCGGCTTCAGCTATCCGGCACCGCGCCTTTGATCGCCTCGATGCGGAGAAGAAGGTTGCCGGCGTGCCGGATGCTCCGATGATCAGTCGATGGCGGGCATGGACCGGAGGAGCGTTTCCCGCGCCGAGCGCAAATGCCTGCGGCAAGCCGCCTCGACTTCCGCCAGATCCCCGGTGCGCAGCGCGGCGATGTAGGCGAGGTGCTCGTCCAGCGCCGCTTCGTTGCGCTTCCGCTCGTCGGCCTTGTTCCACTGGTAGTGATAGTGGAAGATCATGGCGATAACGTCATAAAAGTCCACGATAAAGCGATTGTGCGAAGCGCTGTGGATCAGGCGGTGGAAGCGCTCGTCCAGTTCCGAGAACTTCCCGAAACGCTCGGCGATGTCAGCCCGCAACGTGCGGTGCTCGGCTTCCAGCCCGTCGAGTTCGGCCCAGGCTGGATTGGCTTTGTCGAGCAGCGTGAAAGCCGCTGCCGAGCGCAGTTCGAACATCTCGCGGATCTCCGCCAGTTCCAACGCAAACGACCGCGTAAAACCCTTCAGCAGCCAATGCCTGTTGGGGCGCTTCTCGATCAAGCCGAAGCGGCTGAAGCGGATCAGGAATTCGCGGACGCTGGTGGTGCCGACGCCGCTTGCCCGCGCAAGCTCCAGTTCGTTGATCTGCATGCCGGCCTCGCGCTTGCCCTCCTGCAGGCGCCGCATGAAGGCATGCTCGACGATGTCCGTGGGCGCGTTGGTCTCGCCCTTGGGGAAGTAGTCATCCTCGCGCGGCGTGCGGAGAACGGCCTTGCCGCGCTTTTCCCAGCGGATCAGGCCGCGCTCGGCCATGTGGGAGAGTATGGACCGAACGGTGGTGCGGCTGACGCCCAGGCGGGCGCCGAGTTCCGGCTCGGACGGCAGTTCCCGGCCCGGATGCAGCAGCGCAAGGCTGGCGTTATAGGCCTGTTTAAACACGTTTTTCTGCCGGCTCACGCTGGCCCCTGCCCTGCAAAGGCCAATGCCGGATGCTCAGCCCGTGGTGCTGCACCTCCCATTTTCATCTCAGCGGATTGTTGACGCCTCCCTGTTTTTTATCGAAGAAAGACACTTGGTGGAGAGGAAATCAAGCAGCGCATGCCGATCGCCACGCCTGTAGTCCAATTCGGCACCAGCCGTTTCCTCCAGGCGCATGCCGACCTTTTCATCCACGAAGCAGCCCAGGCGGGCCAGGAAGCGGGGCCGGTCACGATCGTTGCCGGCAGCGGTTCGCTGTCGGGGCGGTCGAGGCTCCAGGCTTTCAACGATCGCGAAGGCTATCCCGTGATTATCCGCGGTCTCGAAGCCGGAGAGCCGATGGAGCGCCGCATCCAGGTGCGCAGCATCGTACGCGGCATCGACGCGGAAGCGGATTGGGCCGATCTCACCCGCATCTTCGTGCAGGAAGCGGCGTTTGTGATCTCCAACACAACAGAAGCGGGGTTCGCCGTCCCGCATGGCCTGCGGCTTGATCTCACCCGCCCTTCGGACGCAACGCCGCCGGGCTTCCCCGCCCGTCTGCTCGCGCTGCTCGCTGCGCGCTTCCTGAGCGATGCGCCGGGCCTCACGATCCTGCCGACCGAACTCGTCGGCCGCAACGGCGATACGCTGAAGGGGATCGTCTTGGCCCTCGCCCGCGACAATGGCGCAAGCGGCGCATTCCTGCACTGGATCGAAAGCGAGTGCGTGTTCGCCAACAGCCTGGTGGACCGGATCGTGTCTGCCCCACTCGATCCGGCCGGTGCGGTTGCCGAGCCCTATGCCCTTTGGGCGATCGAGGCGCAGCCTGGATTGACGCCGCCCTGCGCGCATCCCTGCATCAAGGTGGTGGAAAACCTCGAACCTTTCGAGCGGCTGAAGATCCACATCCTCAACCTCGGCCATACGGTGCTGGCGGAGCACTGGGCGGAAGCCGCCCTGCCGCCCGGTGCCTTCGTGCGGGAACTGCTGGCCGATCAAGCGATCGCCGCCTTGCTGGATGGCATCTACGAGGACGAAGTCCTGCCGGGCTTTGCCGCCAGGCAAATGCGGGCAGAGGGGCGGGCATACCTGACGACGACGCTGGAGCGTTTCCGCAATCCATTCCTCGATCACCGACTCAGCGACATCTACACGAATCACGCGGCAAAGGTGCTGAAGCGCGTCAGTGAATTTGTCCGCTGGAGCGCGGAAGCCGGCGCGCCGCCGATGCCGCGTCTTGAGGCCATCGCGGCCAAGTACCGAAGCGGTCTGTGAACCAGGAACAGGAGGAACCCCGGATGGACTGCAGACGCATCGGCCGCACGGACCTTGCAGTGACGGAGTATGGTTTCGGCTGCGCCGCGCTCGGCGGGCTTTACCGCGCCTGCTCGCGCGAGAACGCCATGGATGTGCTGGACGCCGCCTGGGAGTCAGGCATCCGCTACTTCGATGCCGCTCCCTTCTACGGCTTCGGCTTGGCGGAGCGCCGGCTGGGCGATTTCTTGCGGGACAAGCCTGCTGGCGATTATGTGATCTCCACCAAGGTCGGGCGCCTGCTCTCGCCAGTGCCTTGGGACCAGGTTCCAAGCCACGGCTATGTCGATCCCCTGCCGTTCCGCGTGGACTATGACTACGGCTACGATGCCGTCATGCGCTCGGTCGAGTTCAGCTATGCCCGCACGGGCCTGAACCGGCTCGACATCCTCTTCGTCCACGACATCGGGAGCTATACGCACGGTCCGGAAAAGACGGTGCTCCACAAGCGCCAGTTCCTCGGCGGCGGCCTGAAGGCGCTGGAGGAACTGAAATCGTCGGGCACGATCAAGGCCTATGGCCTGGGCGTCAACGAGGTGCAGATCTGCCTCGACATCATGGCCGAGGCTCCGCTCGACTGCATCCTGCTGGCCGGCCGCTACACGTTGCTCGACCGCACGGCGGAGGGCCGGCTCCTTGACGAGTGCAGCCGGCAAGGCACCTCGCTTGTCATCGGCGGCGTGTTCAACTCCGGCATCCTTGCCACCGGCGCGGTGCCGGGCGCGCATTTCGATTACGCGGAAGCGCCGCCTGAGATCATGGAGGCCGTTCGGGGAATGGAAGCGGTCGCCGATGCCGGCGGGTACGGCCTGGCGGCAGCGGCCATGCAGTTCCCGCTCCGCCGCGCCGAAGTCGCTGCCGTGCTTCTCGGCACGGCCAGGCGCTCCAGCCTGGAACGCAACAGGAAGCTGGCGCAAGAGCCGATCCCGGACGCGGCGTGGCCGAACTTTGATCAGTTCACATCAAAGCAGGTGTTGCCCGACCGCGCGGTGCGCGAATAGCGTGGACATCGCCTTGCACCGCAGGGGCTTCTCCTCTACGAAATCCCGGCGATTGTTTTTTATCGATAAAGCTTCGTTCGCCGCCCGGCCGTTCGAAGCTGGGAGGACTGAGCAGCCGGGGATCAAGGGAGGAAACCTCATGAGCAATCCACTGAAATCCATTACCCGCCGCGCCGCGCTGGCGCTCGCGGCTGCTTCGATGCTGGCCGGCGCCAGCGTTTCCGCATTCGCGCAGGGCGTCACCATCCCGGTCATCGTGAAGGACACGACGTCGTCCTATTGGCAGGTGGTGCTGGCGGGCGCCCGTGCGGCCGGCAAGGAACTCGGCATCAGCGTGCCGGAACTCGGCGCCCAGTCCGAAGCCGACATCAACGGGCAGATCTCGATCCTCGAAAACGCCGTGGCCGGCAAGCCGGCCGCCGTCGTGATCGCCCCGACCGAGGCCAAAGCGCTGGGGTCGCCGATCACCGAAGCCGCGAAGTCCGTACCGATCGTCGGCATCGACTCGTCGGCCGAATCCCAGTCCTTCTCCTCGTTCCTGACCACCGACAACACTCAGGGCGGGCGCGTTGCGGCTGACGGCTTGGCGGCTGCGATCCAGAAGAAAACCGGCAAGATCGAGGGCGACGTCGCCCTCCTCACCTACCTGCCGGGCGCCGGCTCGCTGAACCAGCGCGTCGCGGGCTTCAAGGAGCAGATCGCCGCGAAGTATCCCGGCCTGAAGCTCGTGGCCGACAAGTACGGCGACGGCACCACCACCACCGCGCTCAACATCACCACCGACCTTCTGACCTCCAACCCGAACATGGTCGGGATGTTCGCAACCAACCTCTACACGGCGCAGGGCGCAGGCCAGGTGGTTGCGGAGAACGGCCTCAAGGACAAGTTCGCGCTGGTCGGTTTCGACTCGGACGACAAGCTCATCAAGCTGCTGGAAGACGGCAACATCGACGCGCTGATCGTCCAGGACCCCTACCGCATGGGCTATGACGGCGTGAAGACGGCGCTGGCCGTGTCCAAGGGCGAAAAGGTCGAGAAGAACGTCGATACCGGCGCGAACCTCGTCACCAAGGACAACATGAAGGACCCCAAGATCGACGCCCTGCTGCATCCCAAGATGTAAGCGACTTCGCCGGACAAGGCCTCTCCGGCTGGGGCCGGAGGGGCTTTCACCGCCTAAAATTTTCCGTCACATTCCACCAAGCTGAGGCGCAGGGAGGGCGCGGAACGCATGGCAACGCAGACGTCTGCTGTCCGCACCCAGGCGGTCCCGTCGGGATCGTCGGCTGCTCCCATCCTCGAACTCGTCGGGCTGGAGAAGCGCTACCCCGGCACGCATGCGCTGAAGCCGGCGTCGCTCGCCTTCCGCCGCGGCGAGGTGCACGCCATCGTCGGCGAGAACGGCGCGGGCAAGTCCACGCTCATCAAGCTTCTGACCGGCGCGATCCAGCGCACGTCCGGCGAGATCCGCTGGAACGGCGAACCCGTCGCGCTCGCCAACCCGCAAGCTGCGATCGACATCGGCATCAACGCCGTTCACCAGGAGATGGTGCTCTGCCGCCACCTCTCCGTCGCCGCCAACATGTATCTCGGCGAGGAGCAGGAGAACTTCGGCATCCTCAAGCATCGCGAGATGGCGCGCCGCGCGCAGGCGACGCTGGACGATCTCGGCTTCCGCCTGCCCGCCCGGGCGCAGCTTGGCGACCTTACCATCGGCCAGCAGCAGCTTGTCGCCGCCGCCCGCGCCGCATCCCGCGGCACCAAGTTCCTGATCTTCGACGAGCCCACCGCCTATCTCACGCGCTCGGAGGCGGCGCAGCTTTTCGCGCTGATCCGCCGGCTGAAGGCCGAAGGTATCACCATCGTCTATATCAGCCACCGCCTTGAGGAGGTATTCGAGCTTTCGGATCGCATCACCGTTTTGCGCGACGGCAACCTCGTCGGCACGCGCGACACGAAATCCACCAACGAGACCGAACTCGTCTCGCTTATGATCAACCGCTCCATCGAGCAGGTCTATCACAAGGACAAGCACCCGTTCGGCAAGCCCATCGTGGAAACGCGGCGCTTGTCCGGCCCAGGCTTCAACGATGTGTCGATCACCGTGCGGGAAGGCGAGATGATCGGGCTCTACGGGCTGGTCGGCGCGGGGCGTTCGGAGTTCGTGACTTCGCTCTATGGCCGGCATCCCGCCACGTCCGGCGAAATCCTGTGGGAGGGCAAGCCGGTCAGGATCACGTCCGAGCGCACGGCCATCAATCTCGGCATGGCGCTGGCTCCGGAAAGCCGGCGCGACCAGGGCCTCTGCCTCAACATGGGAGTCGGCTTCAACGTCAACCTTCCCGTCTTCGATCGCTTGAGCCGCTCCGGCCTGGTGTCCGGCTCCGAAGAGCGCAAGGCCGCGGACGAGCAGATCGCATCCCTGCGGATCAAGACGCCGACGCGCCGCGCGCTGGCCTCCAGCCTTTCGGGCGGCAACCAGCAGAAGATCGTCATCGGCAAGTGGCTGAACCACGGCGCCAAGCTGTTCATCTTCGACGAGCCGACCGTCGGCGTCGATGTCGGCACCAAGGCCGAGATCTACCGCCTGATGTCCGCGCTGCTCGGCCGCGGGGCCGGCATTATCATGATCTCGTCCTATCTGCCCGAAGTCTATGAACTCGCCGACACGCTGCACGTCTTCCGCCAGGGCCGGCTGGTTTCGACGCACGGTTACCGCACGGCATCCGACGACGAAGTGCTGACGCGCGCCATCGGCGTCTAGACCGCCGCCAACACGGGCTTTTGGGAGGGGAAACCGTGAGCCAACAGACATTGCCGCCGCAGACGACGGGCGAGCAGGCCGCCACCGAGACCAAGACGCCGAAGCGGGGCATCTCGCTGCTGTTCGGGCTGACGCTGTTTGCGCTGCTCGCCGCACTCTGGATGGGGCTGGCGTTCGCGACCGACACGTTCTGGTCCACCATCAACATCCAGAACCTGCTGCGCCAGGGCGCGATGATCGCGATCCTGGCCATCGGCCAGACCTTTGTCATCATCACCGGCGGTATCGACCTGTCGGTGGGTGCGGTCGCCGCGTTCGCCAGCGTGATGATAGCCTACCTGCTGTCCATCGACATGCCGATCTGGGCGGCCGTTCTGCTGACTTTGCTGCTCGGCGCGGCAATCGGGGCGTTTCACGGTTTCGGCATCGTGCAGATGGGGCTGCCGCCCTTCATCATCACGCTCGCGACGTTGACCTCGTTGCGCGGCCTGGGCCTCCTGCTGACGGATGGTGCCACGATCTCCATCAACAACGACACGTTCACGTCCTTCTCCCGCCTCTCCTTCCTGGGAATCCCCAGCCTGTTCTGGATGGTGATCCTGGTCGCCGTGCCGTCCTATATCCTGCTCATGCACAACCGGCAGGGCCGTTATCTCTTCGCGGTGGGTTCCAACCAGGAAGCCGCGCGGCTGTCCGGCGTGAACACCAAGGTCACGATCTATCTCGCCTATATCGTCTGCTCGCTCTGCGCCTCGTTCGTCGGCGTCCTCCTGGCGTCCCGCATCGGCGTCGGCAACGCCACGCAGGCGGAAGGCTGGGAGCTTCAGGCCATCGCCTCCTCGGTGATCGGCGGCACCTCGCTGTTCGGCGCCGTGGGCTCGGTGCACGGCCCGCTGCTCGGCGCCTTCATCCTGGCCACCATCAACAACGGCGCCAATCTGCTCAACGTCAACGCCTTCTGGCAGCGCATCATCACCGGCGTGCTGATCATCGTGATCGTTTACTTCGACCAGCTCCGCCGCCGCGGCAACCGATGAAGGCACTCGTCTGCGCCGCGCCCGGCAGTCTCTCGCTCGAAGAACTGCCGGTGCCGGCCCCGCTGAGGCCCGGCTGGGTGCTGGTCGATGTCGCGTTTGTCGGCATCTGCGGCACCGACTACCACATCTTCGAGGGCAAGCACCCGTTCCTGGCCTATCCCCGCGTGATGGGCCACGAGGTCTCCGGCACCGTTTCCGCCATCGGCGACGGCGTGACGCTGGAGGTCGGCGCGCCGGTGATCGTCAACCCCTATCTGTCCTGCGGCCACTGCATCGCCTGCCGGCACGGCAAACCGAACGCCTGCGTGTCGATCGAGGTTTTGGGCGTTCACCGCGACGGCGCGATGTGCGAGCAGATCCTCGTTCCGGAAAGCAACCTCTACCCGGCAGACGGACTGTCGCTGCGCGAGGCTGCGACCGTCGAGTTCCTGGCCATCGGCGCGCATGCGGTAGGCCGGGCGCAGGTCAGGCAGCGCTACCGCGCGCTTGTGATCGGCGCCGGCCCCATCGGGATCGGCACCGCGATTTTTGCGAGGATCGCCGGCTGCGACGTGACGGTGCTGGATACGAGCACCGAACGCTTGAGCTTTGCCGGCGGGAAGCTCGGTTTCGCCACGATCGGCGGCTCGGAGGGTGATGTTGGCGATGCTGTGTTAGCCGCCACGGACGGCGAAGGCTTCGATACGGTGTTCGACGCCACAGGCAACACGGCCTCCATGCAGGCTGCCTTCGCGCATGTGGCGCATGGCGGCGCGCTGGTGCTGGTCAGCGTCGTGCGGGACTTGGTCAGCTTTTCCGATCCGGAGTTCCACAAGCGGGAGATGAGCCTGATCGGCTCGCGCAATGCGACTCGCGAAGACTTCGACTTGGTTGCCCGCTCGATCCGCGGCGGCGCAGTGCCGCTTGACGCCCTCCTCACCCACGAAAGCACCCTGGCGAACGCCGCCGAAGACTTGCCCCGCTGGGCGAAGCAGAAGAGTGGGCTGATCAAGGCGCTGATCCGGATAGGCGGGTCATCTAACAACGCTTGATCGGCTGGAGCATCGGACGGTTAATCGGATGCAGGCTGGTGGTTGGGGGTGGGATGCAGGCTAGGCGGTGGGCGAGCGTCGGGCTGTTGCCCGGCCGAGGCCAACAACAAAGCCTGCGCCCGGCCCCGGCCGGCAGACTGCGTGCGATTAACCGTCCGATGCTCTAGGCCTCCGGCTCAACGTTCTTCTGTGCCAATCCCCGACTCGTGTTGCAGCGGGGAGAGCGCCGCTTTAGGCTTGGCCCGAAAAGTCAACTTGACGCTGGAGAACAAGGTGGAGTCGATGAACTTGACCGGGCTGGGCCTGCGGCCGCTATAAGCGATTCCATGCCGCAGGAAACGATAACCATCTCCACCACCGGGCCGGGGCTCTACGAGTTCTCGGACCGGGTGAAGGCGTTCGTCTGGGATGCCGCGCGGGAAACGGGTTTGATGACGTTGTTCGTGCGCCACACGTCCTGCTCCCTGCTCATCCAGGAGAATGCCGATCCGGACGTGCGCCGCGACCTTGAAGCCTTCTTCCGGCGCTTGGTGCCTTTCGCCGACGAGCCGTCGATGGATTTTATCCAGCACCGGCTGGAAGGGGCGGACGACATGCCCGCCCACATCAAGGCGGCGCTGACGGCTGTATCGCTGTCGATCCCGGTCACGGGCAAGCGGCTGGCGTTGGGCACGTGGCAGGGCATCTATCTCTGGGAGCACCGCTCGCGGCCGCACCGGCGTGAGATCGTCATGCACCTGAGCGGCTGACCTACGGACGCTCAAGCGTGGCGGGAGTGAACCGCAGCGCTATCTCGACCGGCTGGTTTGTGGGAGGACCCTTCGAATGTCGTTCTGGAAGAAGCTGTTCGGCGGCAGCGGCGCGGAAGAGGCATCCGGCTCGGGTGCAGCAAAGGCTGCGAAGACGATCGAGCACAAAGGCTTCCAGATTCAGGCCACGCCCTACAAGGAAAACGGCCAGTTTCAGACCTGCGGGATCGTCTCAAAGGAAGTGGACGGCGCCTTGAAGGAGCACCGCTTCGTGCGGGCGGACCGCTTTCCGAGCTTGGACGAAGCGGTGGAAGTGTCGCTGGCCAAAGGCCGGCAGATCATCGAAGAACAGGGCGAGCAGCTGTTTCGCTGAGACGCATCGCAGGCGCGCTCGCCCCGACCTTCGACCAGCCGCAGCGCTACTGCGCTGGCGCCGCTTCGCCGGGTGGTGAAGAGGCTTCCGGCGCTCCGGCGGTCATCGTGCCGAATTTGTCCATCAGGGTCAGGGCCGCATCGGCGCAAACCTTGACGGGCTCGTTCTCACCGCAACGCACCCGGATCTCGGTCGGACCGCGCCGGAACGAGAACTCTGCGCTGTTCGATGGCGGCGGCGGAGGAGGAACGTCGCGAGGCTCGGCGAGCCCCAGCATGCGCGCTCCATGACCCATCGGGCCTGATCCGGGCGGCATCGGCGCCAACCCGCTCAGGGGCCGCATCACCAAGTCTCCCGACGGCGCGGGCGGCGGATCGCCGGTTTGGGCGAACAACGGAGAGGACAAGAGAACTGCGCTGACGAGAGCAACAGCGGCGACTACTTTTTTCATGACAGATCCTTTCGCGGCTTCTTGATGGAGGAACAGAAGGGCGCGGTCTTCGGCGTTGCGCATCCGACGTAAGCGTTCGGGCGATCATTCCGCAACGTGAACCAGAGAGCGGATGCGCGCAAGCACGTCGATGGCCCGGTCGGAAGACCGGGGCCTAGGCCCCGCGCGACCAGCGCCGCCCGCCGCGCCGCCGCGCGACGGCGCAGGCCACGGATTTTCGCGGCCGGGCCGGATCGAAAGCCATGGCCTTCGTGGCCTTCGGACCGGCTCTGGCTTTCGTGGCTTTCGTGGCTTTTATGGCCTTCGGTCCGATCCGGAGTGCGAGGGGCAAAGCGTTCGAACATAAGAACATAACAAGCACAAAATGCGCGAAAAGTCAAGGTGCCCGCTCCTCGTCGCCATCGATCGCGACCTTGGTGCCATAGCGGCTCCGATC
>CAXTCF010000024.1:33612-33994 GCA_964242945.1 uncultured Rhizobiaceae bacterium
ATATATGGCTGGCGCGGGCGCTCACCCGCGGAGCACCGACGCCGCGTTGCACCTGGCGATCGCGGCAACGAAGGTCGAGGAAGAAAGGCGGTGCTTCGACAGGCTCGGCACGAACGGAGATGGGGACCGCGCCCCACCGAAACGGTTCGGGCGGGCGCATACGCGCCGCGCGGCTTTGATCCGTCACGCGGCTGGCGTATAGGGCGCCCATGTCCATCCGCCCGTGGCGCGACATCACGCGCCGCCAGTCCCGCCGGATCATGGTCGGCAAGGTGCCGGTCGGCGGCGGTGCGCCGATCACCGTGCAGACGATGACCAACACCCCGACCGACGACACGCGCGCGACGATCGACCAGATCCGGCGCTGCGAGGAGGTCGGCGT
>CAXTCF010000025.1:0-33391 GCA_964242945.1 uncultured Rhizobiaceae bacterium
ACACCTCATGCAAGAGCAATCTCGGTGTCCACAAAACCGGGGCAATCCCAGACAACAACACCGCTGCCAGCTCCAACAGGGTGTTTGCCTATGACAACCGCGGCCAGATCAGGTCGGCCAGCGTGAACGGCACGGTGGTGGGCAACTACAGGTACGACTACCTGTCGCGGCTCGTTTCGCGCGAGTTGCCGCAGTCGCTGACGACTTTGCACACGGTCCACGATCTCGACGGCAACGTGATCGCGGAATACTCGGCGGCTGGCACGCTGTTGCGCGAGTATGTGTGGCTGGAGGGCTTGCCGGTTGCGGTGATCGCGGATGCGGGCACGGCCTCCCCTAAGACGTGGTGGGTGTACACCGACCATCTTGGGCGGCCCGTGATGATGGCGGACAGCAATGCACAGATCGTGTGGCAGGCGAGCTGGCAGGCGTTCGGGGGCGTTCAGGCGATCACCGGCTCAGCCTCCAACGATCGCCGCTTTCCCGGTCAGTGGTTTCAGCTTGAGACGGGTCTGCACGACAACTGGCACCGGCACTACGACCCGAGCACGGCCCGCTACATGCAGCCCGACCCCCTCGGCATGCCGGATGGGCCGAGAGGGTCGGGCATCGGCTGGAAGAGACCGGTCAAGGCGCTATCGTTGGAACACCAATCAGCCACGGCACGGTGACAACCGCGGCCTTGCCTCCATGCCCGCGAAGCGTGAGTTCAGCCCCGCTTGATCCGCCGTCGGGCAGGAACAGAAGCGTCGCCGTTCCGTTCGCCGCCACTAGTTCTCGCCCGACCAATAGATGACGATCAAGGTTTTGCGGGATCGTGAGGGCATGATCCGGCCCGTACCGAACAGTGCCGGCATCGAGGTCAACCACGATCGCCTCGCGCCTGCCGCGGGCGATGGCGTCGGTACGCGCCCGTTGAAGCAGGACCTGGATTTGCTGCGCCGTGGCCAGCGCAGTCGGCTCGCGCCTGCCCTGAAGCGAGGGGAAGAATAAGGCGGCGACCAGAGCCAGGATGCTCAGCACCACCAGCATTTCGACCAGCGAGAAGCCGGCTTCGTTCGATCGCCCGGTCGCAGCCGCGCCTTCCGTCACTGGATGGCGATCTGGTTCATGCTGAGCAGCGCCGTCATCACGGAAACCACCAGCGTGCCGATGAGCAGGCCGAGGCCGATCGTGATGGCGGGCGTGAGGAAGGTGACGATGCGGTCAAGCGTCGTTTTGAGCCGCGCCTCGATCAAACCCGTCGCACGCTTGAGCAAGGGGCTCAGGCTGTTGGACTCCTCGCCGATGCCGACCAGAGTCAAGGTCGCCGCGTCGAACAGATGCGAGGCGGCAAAGGCCGGCTGCAAGCGTTCGCCGTTGGCGACGTGATCGCGGATCGCGTGAAGCCGGGCTTGCACCGTTGGAAGCGGACAGGTGTCGGCGGCAAGGCGGAGCGCCTCGATCAGCGGCACGCCGTTGCCGGCAAGCAGCGACAGCGTATCGAGGAAGCGCAGCAGCGCCGCCTGCCGCCGCAGCGGTCCGACCACGGGCAGCTTAAGCAGGATGCGGGACAGGAACGCTCTGCCCCCTGGACGGTTGCCGAGCAGGGCAAGAAGGGCCGTACCCGCCAAGCTCAGGCCGGCGATGGTAAACCCGTGTTCCCGGACGATCGCACCGAAGGCGGAAAGCAGGCTGACCACCAGCGGCTTGTTCAGGGTACCCGACTCGAAGATCGGCTCGATCGCCGGCATCAGGAACAGCGACAGGAACAGGAACGCCGCGACGACCATCAGGAGCAGAAAGCCGGGATAGATCAACGCATCGCGCACCGCCGCGTGGCGTAGCGTTCGTTCCTTGTGGATTTCGGCCATGCGCGCAACCACCTCCGCGATCCTGCCGCTCGCCTCGCCGGCGGCGACCGTGGCGCTGACCTCGCCCGTCATGCCGGGCAGCGCGGCGAAGGCTTGGGCGAGCGAGCGGCCTGTGGCGATCTCGTCCGAGATTTTTTCCAACTGGGCACGATCGGGCGCGGAAGCTTCTGCAGAGGCTAGCACCCGCAGCGCCGCAGCGGCGTTGAAGCCGGCCTGAAGGAGAACGGCCAAGTCAGTCAGGAGCTTGGTCAGGTCTTGACGGCGCTGGAGCTTCCACCAGGGCTGCCCCGCGCTCGCAATCCCTAGCCTAGTTGTGCCGCCTGATACGGGCTTGAGCAGGAAGGGCTTCTTGTTAGCCTGTGCCAGCTTGCGCGATGCTTCGCGGTGGTCGAGGGCTTCCACCACCCCGCTTTCGCTGGTGCCATCCCTGAGATAAGCGCGGTAGCTGAAAGCGGCCACAGCGTCAGTCCTCGCCCAACTGGATCACGCGCCGCATTTCCGCCTGCGTGGTGATTCCAAGGCGGACGAGTTCAGCTGCGTTGTCGCGAAGCCGTATCATGCCCTCGCCGCATGCCGCCGTTTCGATGGCGTCCTCCCTTCCACCTGCGCCGATCAGCCCTGCGATGGCCTCGGTCACCTTTAAGGTCTCGTAGGCAACCACGCGGCCGGAGTAGCCGGTGCCGCGGCAGGTCAAACACGTGTGCCCGCCCGGTGCCTCGATGCTGCTTTTGTCGCCCCCGCAGTCCTGACAAGCGCGCCTCAGCAGGCGCTGACCTACGACGCCGCGGACCGTGGCGCCGAGCAGATAACGGTCGATGCCGATGTCGTGGAGGCGTGTGAAGGCGCTGGCGGCCGAGTTGGTGTGCAGCGTAGAAAGCACGAGATGGCCGGTGAGCGCAGCGCGGATCGCGATCTCCGCGGTTTCGCGGTCGCGGATCTCGCCGACCAGGATCACGTCCGGGTCCTGGCGCAGCACGGAGCGGAGCGCTGCGGCAAAGGTCAGGTCTATGGCGGGATCGACCTGCAACTGCGTGACGCCGGCTAGACGGTATTCGATCGGGTCTTCGACGGTGAAGATCTTAGTATCCGCCGCGTTGCGTTCCTTCAGCAGCGAATAGAGCGTGGTGGTCTTCCCGCTCCCCGTTGGCCCCGTGATCAGCAGGATGCCGTTCTGCGCCTGCGACAGCGCCGACAGAGTTTTTCGCCCATCCTGATCGAAGCCGAGCGCTCCGAGTTCCAGCTGAACAGTGGAGGTGTCGAGGATGCGCAGCACGACCGCTTCGCCATGCGCGCTCGGCACCACGGAAACGCGCATGTCCACGTTCTGGCCTTTGACGCTCACCCGCATGCGACCGTCCTGGGGCATGCGCCGTTCGGCAATATTGAGCTGGGCCAAAATCTTGACGCGGGTGACGATGCCAGCATGCATCGCGTGGGGAGCCGTGTCGAAGGTGGCCAGCATGCCGTCGAGCCGCAGGCGGATGCGCACGCCGTCCTCGCCAGGCTCCACATGGATGTCGGTGGCTTTTCTCTCAACGGCTTCCGCGATGATGCGGGAAACCAGCCTCACGACAGGCGCCTCGCGCGCGATGTCACGCAGGCGCTCCACGTCCTGGGTGCCGGCAATCGCGGATTCCCTGCTCTCCTCGTTCTCAAGGGCGACGGGCTCGCCCAAGTCTTTGAGCCGGGCCAGGATGGCGCTGCGCGTGAACACCTTCAGCGCCGGCGTTCGGTCCAGGTGAAAGGCAAGCGCGTCGACTGCCGGTCGCGCAAAGGGGTCGCACACAGCGAGTGACAGCGTCTCGCCGTCGTCGGTCAATGGGAGCAGCGCGTGGTCCGTGAGGAACGGAAGCCCGACGGCTTCGAGAGCTTGAGGCTCAGGCTCAGGGATTATCGGCAGGGGGGCATGACCGAGGTAAGCGCACAGCTGCGCCACCAACTCGTCCTCGCGAAGCAGGCCAAGCTCCGTCAGCACGGTGTCGAGCGGATGCAGTGCCGAGGAAAGCGCAAAGGCGGCGCGAGCCGAGCCTTCGGGCGACAAAGACCCGTTCGCTGCGAGGAAGCGCAGGAAGTCTTCCGCCGAACAAGCGGCGCGCTGGATGGTCATACCTCAGGCTCAGCCAAGACGAGGGCGACATCCCGCTGGATCGAGGCAGGACAGGGGGGGCCCTGAGGGTCTGCCTCTTCGCTGCTGCTGCCGAAGCCCGGCTCTGCCAGCGCTTCGACTTTGCGGAACCGAAACTCAGGCGGGCCGGAAAACTGGACGATGAAGCCCGAATAGCCCCTGATCCCGTCCGCGCGAATCCGCACCGTCACCTCCACGGCGAAAGAAGAAGAGCTTGCGTCGGCCTCACTTCGGACCACGCTGCCATCCTGCACCTGGGCCAAAAGGGAGGCAAGCGCAACCGGCGCCTGCCTGAGCATCACCGTTCCTTGGCGCGAATGAACCGTGAAGACTTGACGTAAGTGTGCCAGCTCGAAATCGCGCAAAGGCGCGAAGTCGGTTAGTTCCACCACGCTCTCGAAGGGCGCGCCCTTTCGTCCCCCTGTGATGGCGATGGACGCTCCTTGACCGGGCGGCTCGGGCTCGTAGGAGCGGAAGCTGGCTATAGCTTGCGTGATCTGTCCAACCTCCTCGCCGTTCGCGCCTAGCGCGCGCAACCCGGCGCCAAGCATCGCCTCACTTGCGGTGTTGAGGTCGACGAGCCCATGCTGATCCTGCAGACGAATCCTGACCTCATAGACGCCATGGGAACATGACATGAGGCTGGAGTTGGTTGGCGGGCTTCCTTCCAGATCGCTGCCCGCCTGCGGGTCAGCAAGCCGCAATGACAAAAGTGTAGCCAAGCCATCTGCCAGCAGGTCCAGCCTAGCTTGGCTTTGTCGGTTTGCTGCGACCCAACGGTTCGTCTGGGCTGCCACGACAAAGGGAGTGACGACGGCTGCCACGACCAGCATGAACCAGAGCACCGCAACCAGAGCGAACCCGCCTTCTCGATCCTTCCTGTCCAGTCTTGGCCGGCACCTTCTCACTGTGAGGTGTCTTCAGTTCTGCGGGCTGGGTAGAGGGGTATGGTGAAACGCTGATCACCGCTGGTCAGCACGATTGCCGTCGACGTGATCGCCTCCACTCGCCAACCGGCGACGGTATCTCCGGCCTTGACCCACTGTACATCCGCTGCGCCCGCTCGGCCGATCAGTGCTCTCTTGATTTCGCCTGAGGCACTCACGCCCGCAAGCCACAATTCGGGCAAGGCAGGTGGAGGCTCAGGCTGCTCCACCACCTCTACTACAGACGGCTCCACTGGCATGGGCGCCGTCTGATCGGAAACCGGCGGCACGAAAGGCCTCCGGGTGGCATGAAATAGAGGACGGGCCAAGCTCTCGCTCAAGCCATCGGCTAAGTCGGTGAACTGCCAGGGTGCAGCCACATTTGGAGCACGGCTGTTCGGCTGGTGGACGGGGGTGGCAGAAGGCACAATGGGCGTCAGATCAAGTGGGGTCTCGATCCACTTCATATTCAGCCAAGCAAGCCCGGTCAAAGCAGACACTACCGCAATGGGCACGACTCGACGAAGGCTCATGGTGCAGCCTTGTCGGTTGCGGGCGCCGCATCGGGCCGGAGTGCACCGAAGACGTGGATCTGCGCTGTGAGTTCGGAGGGCTGTGCCGCTCCAGGCGTCTGAGGAGGCCCGCTCAACCAGAACGAGGCGGACCGCACGATCAGCGGCTGCGACGCTTCCAGCGCAAGGACCGTATTGTGAACGGCTTCCACCGTGCCGGAAAAGTCGATGTCTATGCCGAGATATCGCACGCCGTGGCTCTCCATCTCGGGGCCATTGCTGACCGAAAGGAGGTTTGCGCCTTGTGCGCTGGCAATGGCGCTGGCTTGCGCTTGCATGGAGCCGCGCACCACCGCCACGCTCTCGCCAGCCAGGAACTCGGCGCTATCAGAAGGCAAGAGCTTAGCCTGCGCTTGCGCGAGAAGGGCCGGCTTCAGCGCTGCTACGGCCTGAAGGCGACCAGCTAGTTCGCGCTTATCTTGGACGTCGCGCTCAAGCTGCCCGATGACAGAAAGCGCGATGTAACCAGTTGAAGCAACGCCCAGACAAAGTGCGGCGGCCAAGCCGAGCGCAGCCAGCCGCTGGACGGCTGGGGGGGCATTGACTAGCTGGAACAACAGACTGGTCATCAGCCTTCCAGCGCCATCTCGATGGTGAAGCGCTCGCCGGGCGTACCAGGCGAGCGCGACACCGGGCCGGCAAAGGTTGGATTGGCAAAAAGCGGCGAAGCTTCCAGCAAGGGGATCAAGTTGGAAGCAGACGGAGAAAACCCGCTGAAGGTCACTTTGCGGTCCTTGATGGCGAGGTCGGTCGCCCAGGAGTCATCGGGGATGATCCGGGTCATTTCCTCCCAAATGCGGACGATCGGCACGGCTCTAGCCTTCTCCCCATGCACACTCTCGACCCGGCCCATCTGCATCTTCGCTTGATCGGAAAGGGAGCGCACCACTTTGGCCTCGCTCTCAAGCTCAGCGATCCTGGCGTCTAGCTGGCTCGCGCCAACCCGCAACCGCCACTGCACGTTGGCGAATGTGAGAACAGCGCCAAGAAAGCAGGCGGACACGCCAGCCAGTCTCAAGCTGGTTGCCAACTTCTCGCGCTTGGCATGCTTTAAGTAGGGAAGGAGACCGTCGGGTTCGGCAGTGACAACAACCTGCTCGGTTTCTAGGCTCACGGAAGAAACCACGCCGCCAGCGCTCTCAACAGCCTGAATGAGAGGCTGCAGCACGTTGCGCTTCACGACAAAGTAGCGTGTTTCCTCGGTCGCGCTTCGGCCCCGCGAGAGAAGGAGTACAACTGCGGCGATGTCGAGAGGTGTCGACGAGGAAAGGTCGAGGGCAGCCGCCGCCAGTGCGCGGCGCTTGGGAAGCCGGAAGGGCGCGAGGCGACGCGAGAGAAAGCGGTCTGGCATGAAGCGGATGTCAATACATGGTCGAGACCTACCCGACGTCGCGAGCCGGCCCTGAAGCTCGTCCATGCCGAATAGAGAGGATTGCTCACCCAAGCCTAAGCCGTCTATTTGTCTCAGGCGCAGCCCCTCCCGCGCAACGCCAAGAATAAGGTCGGGGCTCCGCTCAAGGCGGCACAAAGCTCGCGGCTTCAGCGCGCGCAACTCGTCCAGCCACCAATCGGCAAAGTCTCGAGCATCAGCCCAGAGCGGCATCGAAGCGCATACTCCTCACCCTCTAACCGCCTCAAACAACAGCAAGCCCAGTCAGCATAGCGCGGCTGCGCTACGAAGGCGATATTGTCGATGTCGGTTCAGATGTTCAGTCCATGCGGCTTGTTGGGCAACCGGATACCGTCTTCGCCGAACAGGTCGTCAGATTCACTATTGTTGGCTTGCCAGAGGAAAGTCTGCCCCTTAAACGATGTCCTGGTCGCTTCTGCCATTACATCGAAAGTGGTCTCATTACCGTCACCGGCCTTGGTTCTGGCGTTCTTCTTCGACCACTGCCTCGCGGTGATGGAGATGATCTTCAGGAGGTGCCCGTTCTGGTGTTCCTGGAAGCGTAGCTCCTGACCGAACGCTTCATCACTCCCGAATTCCACACCCTTGTCGCCCCAGAGCTTGAAGACGGGTGTGTCCTCGATGTTCGCAGAAGCCATGAAGACCCTGCCGAACCCCTCGAGAACGCCGGGCTGCAGGATCGAGTGGAACGCCAGCTTACGACCTTGGCCACGCCGCACAGCTTCATATTGTGCCAAGTTGACGACGGTATCGTAGTGCGGATTGGCGAGGATGCGGTAAGTCTCGCTGAAGAGGGCGTGCACCTCGTCACCATCGCGGTTCTTGCTTATCTCGACCAACTCCTCTTCGTCCAAGGCCTCCACCCGGCCAAAGATGCTGCCGGCCTGAACGATCGAGAGGTGATTGGTGAAGAAGCCGTGGTTCTGCGGCAGCTGATGCGCCTTGTAGCGCAGCACCTGGAGTTCCTCATCGACCATGAGATCCCACCGGTCCTGATCCTGCCATTCCGGCAAGATCGCCAGGGTCGCATGCGTGACAAACAGGATCTGACCGACCTCAGGCGGTTCGCGCAGATGTCGCATCAGCGTTTTGACCACGTTGGCGGCGCCAGCAGTGCCGCCGTGAAAGACATGAAAAGGGGGTAGATCGGGATGAACGGCGAGTTCTTCCTTCACGGTACGATCGATCAGTTCCTTGGTGGGTTGAGCCACAATGATGCGGTGGCCCTTGCGAGTAGCATCTATGGCACGGCAGGTGATGGCGCGGGTCTTGCCCGCACCGCAGGGAGCCGAGTGGAAACTGATCTTCATGGCATAGGTTCTCGTTTCCGCCGCAGGAGCCCGTCGCAACGAAGCGCGGCGATGAAGGTCTGTGTTCCCCACCGGCCAAACGGCGCCGTTGCCTTGAGCCGCTTACCCTTGCGGCTGCGGCCCCGCAGGCGGGTCATCTTGGTTGTCACAGCCGTTTCGTCGAGGAACACCAGCCGATGCGGCTGTTTGCGCATGCGAGGCTGGCGCTTGCCTCGCCAGTGATGCCTATCAGCGGCAACGTCAGCGCGTGCGCACTCCGACGCCAGCAGGGCTTTTTTTGTATGTGAAGCCCAAGCGGCACAACAGCCGCCACAGAACCGCAGGGGCCGCCACAACACCGTGCTGCGCCAGAAGCAGATCGGCCAGTTCAGGCATGGTGATGTCGGGCTTCTTCTCCACCTGCGCGATCAGAAAGCCTTCAAAGGGGGTCAGCCTGCCACCCTGCGGCCGGCCCGGGCGCTTGGGGACTGGCGAGCCACCTTGCGTCTGACGCTGCATCAGCTTCACCGCAAAGCTTGCACTCACCCCAAAGCGCCGGGCCGCAGCGCGGCGCGAGGCACCAGACAACACAAACCCCGCAACGCGCTCGCGCAAATCCAGCGACAACGGCCGTCCCATGAGCCACCTCCAAGCGGAAGTGAATCAGACACTCAGACCCAGAGCCAGAGCCGATTCCTGCTTTGTGTCCGATGCTCTAGGTGCGTGGTCGGCCTCGGCCGACGCGGTATGCGGCGCGATCGTCTGCGCGGCCTGCTTCGCCGCGTCGCGCACCGTGGCAGGAAGCGAAGCGGTCAGCTCGGCCGCGACGGGTTGAAGATGAACAGACGGCTCCGTGTCGTTCAGCTCGCGCGAAAACGCATCCTTCCCCAGCGCCAGGGTTGCTTGCGGTTCCTGTTGCTGCGAGGCGGCATGGGGAAGCGCGGCGACGGGGTCCTGATACCGCTGAAACCGCTGGCCGGCGTCTTGCTTGATCCATTGCTGGCGTGCCGCGTCGTCGGCGAAAGGACAGTTGGCGGCTGCCCGTTCCGCCTCGGCCTGCGCGGCTTCGCGGACGCGCCGGTCGGCTTCCTCGGCGAGCTTACGGCCTTCCTTGGCCTTGTTCCTGTCTTCCGGCAGCCCGGTGCTGTCGGCGATCTCGTCGAGCATGTTGGCGGTGTTGTGGGCCAGCAAGCCTTGCGGCACGAGGGCGCCGAAGCGGTCGCCGCGTTTGCGGGCGGCTTCGGCCTCGGCTTCAAGAAGGGTGCGCTGCTGGCGGAAGAAGCCGATGTCCAGGCCAAGCTGCTCGGCACGGGCGTCGGCCGCGGCGAACAGGCCGTCGCTGCGGCGGGAGATCTCCGCCATGCCGTGCTCGGCCACGGTCATCCGCGTGTCGTAGAGCTTGGCCGCCATCTGTTGCTGCGGTGAGGTGCCGACGGTCGCGGCAGTCATGGCCGTGCTGGCGCCCTGTACCGCTCCGGTCATCGTCACGCGCAACGCGGCCAGCTGGACGGAACTCCGGGCGGTCTCGACCTGCCCGCGCAGAATGGAGAGGTTGTTCGCGGCTTCCGTCAGCAGCACCGTCTGCGAGGTTTCGGCGCCGCCGGCATGATGGGCGCCGATCAGGTGGTTCAGTTCGGTAAGCTGGCCGTCGATGGCATGCAGCATGTCGATGCGTGTCGCGTCGGCGCCGGCCGGGATCTCTCCAGAGCCGGAGGAAGATACCGAAACAGCATGGCGGTTGACGTGACCCCCGTTTTTCATCCAGCGGTGGCGAGAGTCCTTTGCTGATCTGAGCCGTTGTCGGCGTGGGTGGCAAGAGGCCGGTGCGCGGAGCCTTCAATCAGCGCAGCGTGCCGGCCGGCGGTGGCGGAGATGGCGCGGGCGTAGGCCCGAGGCGTCATCCAGCCGAGCTTTCCGTGTGGGCGTTCCTCATTGTAGTCGCGCTTCCAGGCAGCCAGCACGGCGCGAGCATGCGGCAGCGAGCGGAACAACGTCTCGTTGAGCAGTTCGTCGCGCAGCCTGCCGTTGAAGCTTTCGATGAAGGCGTTTTGTTGCGGCTTGCCGGGCGCGATGTAATGCCAGCCGACTTTTGCGCTGTCGGCCCAGCCCAGGATGGCGTTGCTGGTCAGTTCGGTGCCATTGTCGCTGATGATTGTGGCGGGCTTGCCCCGCCAAGCGATGATGGCGTCCAGTTCGCGAGCAACGCGTTTGCCCGACAGCGAGGTATCAGCCACCAAGCCCAGGCACTCGCGCGTGCAGTCGTCCACGACCGCCAGGATGCGGAAGCGCCGCCCGTCGGTCATCTGGTCGGACACGAAGTCCAGGCTCCAGCGCTGGTTTGCCGCCTGCGGCACGACGATAGGCTGCCTCGTGCCGCTGGCTCGTTTGCGCCCGCCGCGCCGGCGCACCGTCAGCTTCTCCTCCCGGTAAAGGCGCTGAACCCGCTTCTTGTTGACCACGTGACCCTCGCGCCGCAGCAGAACGTGCAGCCGACGATAGCCGAAGCGGCGTCGCTCCTGCGCCAGCGCCTTCAGACGCTCCCGAAGAACCGCATCGTCCGGCCGCGTGGCCTGATAGCGCACGCCGGCCCTGTCCGCGCTGATCACTCGGCACGCCCGCCGCTGGCTCATCCCGTGAGTGGCCACGAGATGCGCCACGGCTTCCCGCTTGGCGACGGGCGCTACCATTTTTTTCCAAGCAGGTCCTTCAAAGCGGCGTTGTCGAGCATGGCATCGGCCAGCAACCGCTTGAGCTTGGCGTTCTCCTCTTCCAGCCCCTTCAGCCGTTTGGCGTCCGACACGTCCATGCCGCCGAACTTGGCCTTCCACTTGTAGAACGTCGCCTCGCTGACCCCGTGCCGGCGGCACACCTCCTTCGTCGCGACACCCGCCTCCTGCTCGCGCAGGATCGCGATGATCTGCTCTTCCGTGAACCTTGATTGCTTCATCCATCCGTCCCTTCGTTGGGCGGACGCTAGTCATCCTTGGCCGAAATTCAGGGGGTCACGTCACCGTCGCGCGGCGTGGCATCGGAGTGGTCAGCGTCGGTTGCGCGTCGTGCCATGAAGCCGCTTCGGTTGGAATGTCCCGTGGCCATCATCGCACGAAGGGCGGCTTCTGGTCCGTGAAGATTTGATGACAGAACCGGGTGGTCGAGATCAGCCCGCTCCGAGGCTGAGGCGCAGGTCAGCCATTCGGACTAGCATTGCCCGGCGCGGATCGTAGGGTAGATCGGCAAAGCCCCAACGGGCATAAAAGCCGCGCACCTTGTCATCGAGGGGATGGGTCAGGACGCCGGCGCTGGCGATGCTCTCCGATGCCCGAAGCGCCGTGCGCAGCGCGAACAGGAGGAGGGAGCCGGCATACCCTTGGCCCTGGTGCTCACGATCGATCGCCAGCTGCCCGAGCAATGTCACCGGGATCGGGTCGGGACGGTTGCGTTGCTGCGGCTTCGGCAGGAAGGCCCGCTCGATATGCGCAACGCTCAGGGTAACATAGCCGACGATCGCGCCGGTTTCGCGCGCGGCGAGCACGCTGACCCGTGACATGCCGGCGGCGTGGTTGCTCCAGGCATGGCGGCGAAACCAGACATTGAGGGCGTCGCGGCCGCAATCGAAGCTGTCGCGATCGTCGTCCTCGGCGAGGGGACGCGGCGGGTCGACCGCCGTCACCTCACCGCTCCCAGCTGGGCGTCCGCGCGGCGAGTTGCTCGAGCGCCTCGATCGTGCCCGCCGGCCGCTCGATCCAGGCCTCGAACCGCTCCCAGTCCTGCGCCGGGATCGTCACGATGCTGCGGCTCAGCACGTCGATCTCTGCCGCCTCAAGTGCCTTGCGGCGGACGAAGTCGGACAAATTGGTATGCGCCTGCTCGGCGGCGTCCTCGAGCAGGGCGCGCTCGTCTGAGCTGACGCGCACGCTGAGAACGGAAGTGACGGACGGCTGGGTCATGTGTATGACAATAGCATACGATTGACACCGAAACCAGCATCTTCGGGCGGCGAGCCGTCCGTGTTCCCTGTTCATGCTGGTTTCTCCTGGTCGGTGCCTCGATCCCGGACGAACGCGGCCTGCAAGACAGCGCGGGCGCCGGTCCAGGCAAGTCCAGGGTAGCGGTCGTTGTCGAGTGGGGAGAGACGGCCTTCGCCGCTCGCCATGTCGCGCAGGTACTGCATCCCCTGCCAAGCGGGGAACACGGCCTTCGGCTGCGGCGCCACCAACCTCGCCACCCGGATCAGGGTGCCGAGCCGGCCGAGGCCGCCCGCGCGCAGCAGGCGGAACCGGGTGCCGGTCAGCTCGGTCATGATCGTGGCAAGGTTGCGCGGACTGACCGTATCGCCGGCGATCCGCAGGATACGCGGCGTGTTGGGATCGACCGCCACGGCCGCGGTGAAGGTGGCAATATCGTCCTTGGTGGTGAAGTCGAACGGCTGGTCCGGATCGCCCCAATACAGCACCCGGCGAATGGGTTTAAGGACGATCGGCGCCTGACCGGCCAACAGGTCGGCAAACGCGCCGTTGAGGATGGACGTGGCTGCGATCGGCGCCGCATCGACCCGCGCCTTGAATTCTCGCCGGAGGTCAAGATTGCGGTTTCTGCCCGGCTGGGTGCGGGTGAAGTCCAGCGAGAAGTCGGATGGAATGAAGCGCGGCACGCCGGCCGCGACCGCGGCGTCCAGCAGTCTGGATTGCAGATAGACAACGACCCGGTGCAGCCCGTTGACGGCCGAGACGACGCAGGTCCCGCCCTGGCAAGCTGCTCCCAGCGCGCGCGCGTCGGTGAAGTCCACCTCCGCCGTCTCGGTGCCGGACGGCAGCAACTCGCGTTTCGCACCCGACCGGACCAGCGCACGCGTCGGCACGCCCTGGACCGCCAGCGCGTCGGCGATGCGACGGCCCAGGTCGCCGGTCCCGCCGGCAAGGATGACCAGCCGGGCGGGCGCGGTCACACCATCACCTCGCCCTCATCCTCGCCGTCCCAATAGTGGACGCGGACCGCGTGCACCTGGATCAGCGCGATGCTCGGCGTGTCGATGCCCTGCGGGAACCAGCGCTCGAGGTCCGGCGTCCAGTGCTCGGCAAAGTCCGCCTTGTCACGGATAATGCTGGCCTCGCCCTCGACGGCCACGAACAGCGGCGGCTTGCCGAGCAGGCCGGCGCTTCCCTGAAACGAAAGAGCGACGTGGCGGTCGCGCTCGATGTCGCCCACCGTGCGCGCGTCGTCGTAGGTGAAGTAGAAGCTGTCGCCCTTCCACTCGACCTCGCCGTTGTTGCTCATGGGCCGCGTGGCGAGCTGGCCGCCCTCGGTGCGGGTCGTCAGCATCGCGAAGTCGATCTTCCCCATCGCCTTCGACAGTTCGGGCAGCGTTTTGGTCGTCATGGTCTTGTCTCCCATCAGGATGCGGTGGCAGCGGCCCAGGCGGGCAGCGTCAGCAGGCCGGGGTGGACGCTCCGGAGCGCCGGAAGGTCGGCGCGGAAGCCCTCGCGCGCGATCCACTCGAAGATCAGCCGGAAGTCCTTGGGGAGCTTGGCGAGCATGAAGCGCGGCAGGGTGAACATCACCACCGGTGTGCGTCCCGCCTTCCGAAGCGCCGCCGCGGCCTCGTGCCGTGTCACCGCGTCGCCCGCGATCTCGATTGCCTGGCCGACGTAGCGGTCCGGCTGCTCGAACGCCTCTGCCGCGAACCAGCCCACGTCGCGAGCGGAGGCGAGCTGCATCCGCTGATCGTCGCGCAGGTAGGTCTTCATCATCGACAGCATCACCGTCCGAAACATGAACGTGTCGAAGTTCTCGGTGAACGCCGCCGGCCGCAGGATGGTCGCGGGCAGTCCGAGTGCCCGAATATGCCGCTCGATCGCCAGCTTGCTCTCGAAGTGCGGCACGCCGCTGTTGCGGTCGACGCCCGCGGCCGAGCACTGGACGAAGTGACGGACCCCTGCTTCGGCTGCAAGCGTCGCCAGCAGCTTGCCCTGCCGTTCCTCGCCCTTCGGGCCATGTCCCATCGGGGTCTGCACCGAAAGGACGCCGTGGACGCCCGCCAGCGCCGCCCGCAGCGCCGCCTCGTTGTCGAGGTCGCCATGCACCAGCTCGACGCCCTGCTCCTTGAGCGCGACCGCCTTGGGCGCGTCCGGATTGCGGACCAGCGCGCGGAGATGCCAACGCGCCGGGCGGCGCAGCAGCTCGGCGATGGTGGCGCGGCCCTGATTGCCGGTGGCGCCGGTGATGAAGAGGATGGGAGCAGTCATATGTGGTCTCCTTTGTTCGTCGGTGAATATTAGCTGTTCCCGACGGGGCCACTAGCTAGGTAACTATGGACGCGTCGTTCCCGTTGTGGAACGGTGCGGCATGGACTTCGTCGACCTTCGAGCTTTCGTTCGCATCACCGATGAGGGCAGCATCTCGAGTGCCGCCCGGTCGCTGGGTGCCCCGAAGTCTTCCGTCAGCCGGTCGTTGTCGCGGCTGGAAGAAACGTTGGGGGCGGTGCTTTTCGAGCGAGGCACCCGGGAGCTTCGCCTGACCGACGCGGGGCGCTTGTTCTTGCCGCATGCGCGCCGTGTGCTGACCGACGTCGACGAGGCGGGTACGGCGCTTGACGGCCTGATCGGCAAGCCGTGCGGAACGCTCAAGATCAACGCGGCGGTGACGTTCGCCCTGGGCTTGATTGCGCCGATGCTGCCGGACTTTATCCGACGATACCCCGAGGTGCGGGTCATACTGGAAACCGAGAACCGCATCGTTGATCTCGCGCGCGAGGACGTGGACGTGGCGATCCGGGTCGGCAGACTTCCCGACTCCGACCTGATCGCGCGCAAGATCCGCTTGGTCGAGCTCTGGCCGTGTGCCAGCCCTGCGTACCTGTCCGACCGCGGCGTCCCGGAGACGCCGCGCGCTTTGGCGGAGCACGAACTCCTCAATTGGACGGAACGGCCGGGAGACTGGCGTTTCGTTGACGAGAACGGGACCGCTCATGACGTGGCGTTGAAGGCTGGCACAGTCGCGCCCGAACCGGCGGTGACGCTCATGCTCGTCGCGGCTGGCTTGGGTATCGCTCGGCTGCCTGACTTCTTGGCAGCGCCACACGTCGCGGGGGGGCGTCTGGTGCGTCTCCTTCCCGCGTTTCAGACGGAGACAGTCGAGGTTCATGCCGTCTATCCTGCGCATCGCAGCCTGTCGGCCAAGGTCCGGGTTTTCATCGAAGCTTTGGCCAGGACGATGTGAGTGGTGGGGTTCTCAAACCGCATCCGCGATGTCGAACCGATCGACGCGATAGTCCCGAAGGTGGAAGACGTGTTCCACCATCCTGTCGTGAAGACCATGGGACTGGCCTTCGAGCGGTTTGCCCTCGAGGTCTCGCACCGTCTGTCGCACGCTGACCACGATGGTGCCGTCTGGCGTTCGATCGAAGCTGACTGGCTCGACTTGAGGAGCGACGACGGCCCACTGGGCTGTCCAGTAGTCGCGGACGGCCTCACGCCCATGCACGTGACCGCCGCTCATTCCGTTCGCCCAGGCGACGTCATCGGTCAGGAGGGCCAGGACGCCGTCGATGTCGCGTCGGTTAAAGCTGTCGTACATGCTCTTGATGCGTTCGATGTCGTCCACCATCGCTTCCCCGCTTGGCTTGATCAGCTAAGATACATAGGCACGTATGCACTTGATTCGGCCGATTGGCAAGGAGGACGGCGAGGTTGATAAATGTGCTTTCGACACCGGGACACCTCATCGGTCTGGCGGCGCGGGGTTTCGCGCGTCTGAGCGAGGCCCGCCTAAAGCCGCTCGGGTTCGGGGTCGGCCAGGTGCCGGTCCTTGTCGCGCTTCAAGAGGGCCGGGCGAGCACTCAGCGCGACCTTGCCCAATTCGCCAGGGTCGAGCAGCCACCGATGGCGCAGATGCTGGCACGCATGGAGCGGGCCGGGTTGATCGAACGCTCACCCGACCTCGCCGACCGGCGCAGCAGGCGAGTCAGACTGACTCCGAGCGCTGAAGCGCGTCTCCCTGAGGCGATGGCGGTTCTGTTGCAGGGTAACGAGGATGTTCTGCGCGACTTCACGGATGAGGAAAGGCAGCTGCTCGCGGACCTCCTGCATCGTTTGATCGCCAGCCTCGATCGGCTTGCCAGAACGGACTTGGACGGTTGACGGTACGCCTGGCGCAAGCTGGCACGTTTGAGCGCCTGTGCCACCGGCTTGCTATGGCTGACCGCGAGCGCGCCGGGCGCGAGGCCAGCCCGACGGCGGCCGTTGTGGACGCCCAGGCAGCCCGCTCCGGCGCGGTCAGCGTGGCGGGAAAGCGGGGCTTTGACCCCAATCGCCGTGTGGTCGGGCGCAAGCGCCACATGCTGACCGACACCGATGGTCGCCTGCTTCTGGCGAGCGTGTCCCCAATCATTTCGAGGTTGCGCCGACCGCCAGTCACCTAGACGCTTCTCAGCGATCGCTCCAAAGGTGGGCATCAGCCGTCGCTTCCGCTGCCGATCGAACCGCTCCGGTGTGCTTCGTCGGCATAGGCCGAGAGCGTCATCGTCGCCCGGAAATGCCGGTCGCGTTCGACCGGCAGGCCGAGACGGCCGCGCAAGGCGCCGAGCTCGCCGAGGCTATCCGCCTCTGCGTCAGATGCTCTGTCAACGCCACCTTAGTGTTTGAAGAGCCAATAATTTCCGGCCTGGCCGCACTCCCCGGTACCGCGCACGAGGGATATCTCTCCTCTGATCAAGAGGATCACGGGAGTGGGTTGAGCGCGATCGTGCCTCTATCGAGACCTTAGGACAGGGCTATTCAGCCGTTGCTTTTTCCGATGTTCGCCAGTCGATTTCCTTAGCGGCTACGGTCGCTTAGGTAAGCGCTGCTGAGATGTCGGAAGTGCTTGGAAGCCTCGGCCGGTGCCAATTAAACGGCAGTCCTTATCCCCTCTTCTTCTCCGGCGGGATATTCGGACGGGGACGGGACGCTAATTCGATCGCCTCGGGCTCGCCGATGCCGGCCATGCAAAGCAAACGGACGACGGTTTCCTGAATGAGCGATTGCGGCAGATGGTTCTGCGTTATTGCAAGGCTCGCGCCGACGATGGCATAGGTTGCCATCTTCCAGACGAGAGTTGCGTCCGCCATCTTGAACCGGCTCGCTCCCCTGGCATTTTCCAAATCGCGGATGGCGAAGGGACCGAGGCAGCGGAACATGGCATCGGCGATCACCTCCGGCCGGTTCAACAGCTGTTTCCAACGGAGATCGCCCGTTGCATGGTCTATGACGGTGCGGATGCCGAAGGCGTAAACCTGCGCGGGATCGGCAAATGTGTTTGTGACTTCTTCGATGCGCAGCGCGAGATCGTGCATCACCCGCTCCATCACGGACACCGCCAAGTCATCCTTGGACTTGAAGTAGCTATAGACCGTGCCGGCGCCAACGTCGGCCAGGCGCGCGATCTCCTGCATGGTCGCGGAATCGATGCCCTTTTCCGAGATCACGCGGTAGCCGGCCTCGACCAGGGCTTCCCGGTTGCGCTCTTGTCTCAGTGCCACCCGTCCCTTCAGCAATGTGTCCCGCTCCTGCGATATTCCGCGTGTGCCGCTGCATTCTGCATGCGGCCGCATCCGACGACGAGTCAAGATTGAACCGGGCTCGATCGCCCCCCAAGCAATTTTCGGCAAAAATGATATTGACACACGCTCGAAATTGAATGACGTTCACTTTCGGCGCTGGAGGCTGCGCTCTTGGGAGGCATTCATGAACATGCACGTTTCTGCGGGCATCAACGCATCAAACGTTAAGGCCATCGCGGAAGGCCTGATCCCTGAATTGTCGTCGCGTGCCTTCCAAACGGAAAAAGACCGCAAGGTGCCGGCCGAGAACATCCGGTTGCTTCATGACAGCGGTCTGCTCGGCATCTTCCGCTCCAAGCAGTGGGGTGGCTCGCAGCTGTCGATGCGCGCCCATGTGGATGCGGTCGCGACGATCGCCAAGGGCTGCGCTGCCACTGCGTGGGTTCTCGGCGTCTACCACGCGCACGACTACATCATCGGCCACATGAGCCCGAAGGTTCAGGAAGAGATTTACACGACCGGCGACATCCAGGCCGTTTCCGCTGTGATCGGCCCGCGTGGCAGAGCTGTGCGCCAGGCGGATGGATCCTATGTTCTCAACGGCTTCTGGCCGTTTGCATCCGGCAACGCGGCCTCGCACTGGCTCCTGCTCGGCGCCGAAGTGTTCGACGAGAACGGGCACAAGTTCGACGAGGGCGACTTCGCTGTTCCGGCAGAGCACGTGGAAAGGCTCGACGACTGGCATGTGGCGGGGCTGCAGGGTACCGGCTCCAACTCGGTGAAGTGCACGGATGTCGTCGTGCCGGCTCACCGCTTCGTATCGCTTCCCGCGATCCTGGAGAACCAGACGCCGATCTTCGCATCCAGTGATGCCCCTGCGATCTACAAGTGCCAGGGCGGCCCCGCGCTGGGAATGTTCATCGCCACCTCGGCTCTCGGCGCCGCGCGTCGGTCGCTCGATGAATTCCTCAAGGTGGTGCCGGGCAAGCGGGTCATGTATACCTCCCACATCTCCCATGAGTGGAGCGCTCTGCAGATCGCGCTCGGCGAAGCCGCTTCCATGATCCATCAGGCCGAGCTGGTGTTCTATCGCGCAGCCGACGATGTGGACGAGTATGCGCGGCGCGGCACAAAGATGCCGATGGAACTGCGCGGTCGCATCCGCATGGACATCACTGTCGTGCCGCGCCTGTGCCGCGACGCGGTCCAGAAGCTGCTGACGATCGGGGGGGCGGCCGGCTTGTCGCTGAAGAGCCCGATCCAGCTCAACTTCCGCAATCTCCAGGCCACTTCCATGCACGGCTTCCTGCTTTCAGACGCAGGCGCGGAAATCTTTGGCCGCGTGCTCCTCGGCGTCGACCCCGGCACGGGCGTCGTCTGAGCCCGGCCGGTGCAGGCCGAATCGGAGCAGCCGGTTCCCGTTCCACCGGCGGAATATGTTGCGGCCGTCGCCCAGCACGTGTCATCGGTCTGCGTCATCACCACGGAATGCGATGGCGAGCGCTTCGGCCTCACGGCCACCGCCGTTTCCTCCGTGTCCGCCGAGCCCCCGCGCCTGCTGGTCTGCGTGAACAAGAACGGTGTCACGCATGAGAAGATCGCCCAAGCCGGACGCTTCTGCGTCAATGTCCTGACCGAAAGCCATGACAAGGTGGCCATGGTGTTCGCGGGCATCGGCGGAAGCAAGGAAGACCGCTTCGCCACGGGCGAATGGACGGTGCTGAAGACCGGCGCGCCGGCTCTCGCCGACGCCGCGGCGGTGTTCGACTGCTTGGTCGGCGAGATGTCCAGCCAGTCCACGCACACGATCTTCTTCGGGGACGTGGTTGCGACGAGCCACCGCAAGGGAGAGGACACGCTTCTCTACGGCGCGCGCCGCTTCCGGCAGCTGAGGAAGATCTTCGCCGGCTTCAGCGGCGAGGGAGACGAGTATCTGTGAGCGCTGACGGTACGGCGCAGACAGGTCGTTGAAGGAAGGCGTCTGCCACGCATGCCGGGCGCCGCCGGGAGGAGGCCATGACAAGTTATTTCAGCGAGGGGGCGTCGGAAGCCACGGTCAACGCCCGGATGGCGGCCGAAACGCCGCAGCGCCTGACCGAGCTTATGACTTCCCTAGTCATGCATCTGCACGCCTTCGCCAAGGAGACCCACCTCACCCAGGCGGAGTGGGAGTTCGGCATCGGCTTCCTCACCCGGACCGGCCAGATCTGCAGTGGAGAGCGGCAGGAGTTCATCCTGCTTTCAGACGTGCTGGGCCTTTCCATGCTGGTGGACGCGGTCAACAACCGGCGGCCGCCGGGTGCGACCGAAAACACCGTTCTCGGTCCCTTCCACGTCGACAACGCTCCCGCGCGGTCTATGGGCGAGAACATCAGCCTGGACGGCAAAGGCGAAAGCTGCCTGTTCGAAGGCAGGATCGTCGACCTCCAGGGCAATCCGATAGCAGGCGCGCGGGTCGACGTGTGGTCCGACAATGTGGACGGCTTCTATGACGTTCAGCAGCCGGACATCCAACCCAAGTGGAACAATCGCGGGGTTTTCGTGACCGCGGAAGACGGCAGGTATTCGTTCAAGGGCATCAAGCCTGTGTCCTACCCCATTCCGGACGATGGCACGGTTGGCAGGATGCTCGCCAGCCTCGGGCGGCATCCCTACCGTCCCGCGCACATGCACTACATCGTATCCGCCGACGGGTACCAGAAGCTCGTGACCCACACCTTCGTCGGCGACGACAAGTACCTGGAGTCGGACGCCGTGTTCGGCGTCAAGGAATCCCTCGTGGCACCGTTCGAGCGTGTGGAGCATGGCGACACGCTCTGGCGGTCGCCTTTCGACTTCGTTCTGACGCCGACTGCCGCTTGAAGGGAAACCGTCCATGCCGCTCGTGAAGATCTACGTCGAGGATGCCGTGTGGCAGGAGCGGCGAGGCGACCTCCAAGGCGCGCTCAAGCCGATCCGCGCCATGCTCTGCGACACCTTCCAGGTCGATGCCTCGTTGTGCCAGATGGCAATCATCCCGGTCTTCGGCGTGGAAGACCAGGCGCCTGTGGCAGCCGAGATTCAGACTCTGCCCAAAACGGAGCGGACGCGCGAGCTCATCCTTCACGCCTGCCAGCGCCTGCGCGAGATGCTCGCCGAAGCGTCCGGACGGGCAGCGGTGACCCGCTCGACGCAGCTCGATCCCGCGACGTACCTGGCGCTCAAGTAGCGGCCGGCGGAGATTGCGCCGCCGACCGTGCTCTCTTTGCTCCAGACCCGTGTACGATAATTGAACTTGATTCAATATCCGAACAGGGTGACTTGACCTCAGCCCTCGCTGCTCGTCACTGTCCAGCGGGAAGCGAGCATGCTTAGGCAGGCCTGCCGGGCGCCGTGCCGCCTGGCGTGACTGCACATCCCGGTTCACTGGTTCCGCCCAGCGGTAGGAAGGGCGGACTGGGACGGCGCATGGTCTAGATCGAAACGGCGGCGCGCGGGAGCCAAGGGCGCACTTGCCATCAGGGGCTAACAGGTCGGGAGGTTCTTCGTGTCCAGGTTCACCACGCTCAACCGCAGGCAGATGCTGTCGCGCACCGGCGCGCTTCTTGCCGCGCCGGCTTTGCTCCGGGTCACCCGGGCTTCGGCGCAGGATGCCGTGTTCAAGATCGGCTATGTGTCGCCGAACACCGGCCCGATCGCCGGGTTCGCCGAGGCCGACGCCTTTATCCTCGACGGCGTGCGCAAGGCGCTCGCCGGCATCACGAACAACGGCAAGCCGGTTTCGGTCGAGATCATCACCAAGGATTCGCAATCCAGCTCGAACCGCGCGGCTGAGGTTGCGACGGAGTTGATCGAGAAGGACGGCGTGAACATGCTGCTGGCATCCGCCGCGCCCGACACGGCCAATCCGGTCGCTGACCAGGCTGAACTGAACGAGATCCCCTGCATCACGTCGATCGCGCCGTGGCAGCCTTGGTTCTTCGGCCGCAACGGCGATCCGGCCACCGGCTTCGACTGGACCTACCACTTCTTCTGGGGCTTGGAGGACGTCATCACGAACTTCCTGGCGCTTTGGAACGACGCGGGCGTTGCCAAGAAGGTAGGCGGCCTGTTCCCGAACGATGCCGACGGCAACGCCTGGGGCGATCCGAAGTTGGGCTTCCCCGGCCCGCTGGCCAAGGCCGGCTTCTCGCTGGTCGATCCAGGCCGCTACCAGGTCATGAACTCGGACTTCTCCTCGCAGATCGCAGCGTTCAAGGAAGCGGGCTGCGAGATCGTCACCGGAAACATGATTCCGCCTGACTTTGCGACCTTCTGGTCGCAAGCAAGCCAGCAGGGCTTCAAGCCCAAGGTGGTGACCATCGGCAAGGCGCTGCTTTTCCCGTCGGTCATCGAGTCGCTAAGCGAACGCGGCGACGGACTCACCTCCGAGATCTGGTGGTCGCCAAGCCACCCCTTCAAGTCGAGCCTCACTGGCGAAACGTCCAAGGCCATCACCGACAGCTACACCGCCGCCACCGGCAAGCAATGGACGCAGCCGATTGGCTTCAACCATGCCCTGTTCGAGCTCGCGGCGGATGCCATCAAGCGAGCAGCCGACCTTTCCGACCCGAAGGCGGTGCTCGATGCGATCGCCTCTACCGACCTGCAAACGCTTGTCGGCCCGATCTCGTGGAAGGGCGGCGCTCTGAACCCGGTCAAGAACGTCGTCCGCACGCCGCTGGTCGCTGGCCAGTGGCAGAAGAAGGGCGACAAATTCGAGCTCGTCATCACCGAGAACAGCCAGTACCCGTCGATCCCGGTCGGCGGCAAGCTGAAGCTCCTGTCCTGACGGGAAGATGGGTAGGCCCGGCCTGCCCGAAGCCTGATGCCCATTCTGGTTCTCGAATCGATCAGCAAGCGCTACGGCGCGCTCGTCGTGAGCGACAACATCCAGCTTGAAGTCGCAGCCGGCGAGCTGGTCGGCATTCTCGGTCCCAACGGGGCCGGGAAGACCACGCTGTTCAATCTGATCGCCGGGACGGTCAAGCCGAACGCCGGCACCATCCTGTTCGACGGCCGCGACATCACGGCCGACGGCGCCGCCGTTCGCTGCAGATCGGGCATATCGAGGTCGTTCCAGGTGCCCCAGCCCTTCACCGGCATGACGGTGTTCGAGAACGTGCTGGTCGGCGCCACGTTCGGCAGGGTGGAGCCCGGTGCGGCGGAGCACGCCATGCACGCGCTTGCGCTGAGCGGACTGGCCGGCAAGGCCAACGTGCTCGCCGGTTCCCTGCCGCTCTTGGATCGCAAAAGGCTTGAACTGGCGCGCGCGCTCGCCACCGGGCCGCGCCTCCTGCTTCTGGACGAGATCGCCGGCGGCCTGACCGACAGTGAGTGCCACGAGCTGCTGGACGTCCTGCGCGAGGTCCACGCTGCGGGCGTGACGATGGTGTGGATCGAGCACGTGGTTCACGCGCTGATGTCGGTGGCCCAGCGCCTGGTGGTCGTCAACTTCGGCAGAAAGATTGCCGACGGCGCGCCGGGCGAGGTCATGAACAGCCGGGAAGTGCGGTCCGTCTATCTCGGCGAAGAGGCTCATGCCTGAAGCCCTGCTTTCGGTCGAAAATCTTGACGCCTTCTATGGCGATGCCCAGGCCCTGTTCGGCTTGGATCTGACGCTATCGGCCGGTGAGATGCTGGCGCTGATCGGCGCCAACGGCGCCGGCAAGAGCACGCTGCTGAAATGCGTCGCCGGCCTCGTAAGAGGACGCCGCGGGGCGATCCGCTTCAAGGGTAACGACATTCTGGGCGCGCGGGCCTTCGACATCGTCGCGGAGGGAATAGCGCTGGTGCCGGAAGGCCGCCGCCTGTTTCCCTCGCTCAGTGTGGAGGAGAACCTGCAGCTCGGCGGCAAGGTGCGGCGGCGGGGCGAGTGGACGCTGAAGGCGGTTTACGACCTTTTTCCCATCCTCAAGGAAAAGCGCGGTGCGCCGGCCACGTCGCTGTCGGGGGGCCAGCAGCAGATGGTCGCCATCGGGCGAGGGCTGATGTCCAACCCTGAGATCCTTCTACTGGACGAGCTAAGCCTGGGCCTGGCGCCGGTTGTCATCAAGGATATCTACGAGCTCCTGCCGAAGATCACTGGCAGCGGCCTCTCTGTCGTCCTCGTCGAGCAGGATGTCGGACGTGCCCTGAGTGTCGCCGGCCGCTTCATGTGCATGCTCGAAGGCAAGGTCTCTCTGGAAGGCAGGCCAGACGCCTACACCCGGGAGCAGATCACATCGGCTTACTTCGGAACCTGACGCGATGGTATGGGTCAACATCGTGGCTCAGGGCATCCTGGTGGGCGGGCTCTACGCTCTCTTCGCCATCGGCCTGTCGCTCATCTTCGGCGTCATGCGGCTCGTCAACATCGCGCATGGCGACCTCATCATCGCCGCCGCCTATCTCGCCTTCTCGGTGATCCAGCTGACCGGGCTTTACCCGCTCGCCAGCCTGTTGATCGTTGTGCCGTTGGCGGCCATGTTCGGCTATTTCCTGCAGCTTGGCATCCTCAACCGAACGCTTGGCCGCGGCATCCTCCCGCCGCTGCTGGTGACCTTCGGCCTGTCCATCATCATCCAGAACCTTCTTCTCGAAGGCTACAGCGCCAACAGCCGCAAGCTCAACGCCGGTTGGCTGGAGATCGGCAGCTTCAACCTTATGCCGGGTGTCGACATCGGCTATCTCCCGCTGCTCACCTTCGCTAGTGCCGTGACGGTTGTCGCAGGCCTGCAGTACCTCTTCTACCGCACCCCAGTCGGCCGAGCGTTCCGCGCCGTTTCCGACGATCCCGAAGTGTCGCAGCTGATGGGGCTCAACAACCGCACGGTTTACGCCTCGGCCATGGCGCTGGCCATGGCGGTGGTGGCGGTTGCCGGCGTCTTCCTGGCGATCCGCGCCAACTTCGATCCTTTTATGGGCCCGAGCCGCCTGATCTTCGGGTTCGAGGCGGTGATCATCGGCGGGCTCGGCAACCTCTGGGGCACGCTGGCGGGCGGGGTCATCCTCGGCGTGGCGCAGGCCGTCGGCGCCCAAGTCGACCCAGGCTGGCAGGTGCTGGCCGGCCACTTCGTCTTTCTGGTCATTCTCGCCGTCAAGCCGCAAGGCCTGTTTCCCAAGGCCGTGTCATGAGCTCGCTGCAGGTCAAGCGCTCCACGTCGCTCAGCCGCTGGGCGCTTACGGTCGCCGTCGTCCTCGTCGTGGTCCTCTCCGCTGCGCCCTGGTGGGCCTCGACGGCGAGCCTGCGCCTGATCGGCGAGATGATGATCTACCTGGCGCTGGCGAGCCTTTGGAACCTGCTTGCCGGATATACCGGGCTGGTGTCGATCGGCCAGCAGGCCTATGTTGGCTTCGGCGGTTACCTCCTGTTCACCATCGCCCTTCATCTCGGCTGGAACCCGCTCTTCGCGATTCCGCTGGCTGGCATCACGGCCGCCCTCATCGCTGTGCCCGTGGCGAAGCTCGTGTTCCGGCTGAACGGGGCCTATTTCGCCATCGGAACTTGGGTCGTCGCGGAAGTCTTCCGGCTGAGCTTCGCGCAGATGTCGTCGCTCGGCGGCGGCTCGGGTTCGAGCCTGCCGATCGCCACCATGCGAGAGCTCGCTTCCACTAAGTTCATGCGCGAGGCAGCCATCTACTGGGCGGCGCTTGTCCTCGGCGTCGGCGCCGTCGGCGTGGTGTATCTGCTGCTGCGCTCGCGGGTCGGCCTGGCGCTGACCGCCATCCGGGACAACGAGACGGCTTCCTCCAGCCTCGGCATAGCGATCCCCCGCATCAAGCTCGCGGTCTATGTCTGCGTCGCCGCCGTCACCGCCATGGTGGGCGCGCTGATCTTTCTTCAGAAGCTGCGCATCACGCCGGACGCGGCCTTCAGCGTCGGCGACTGGACCGTTCTGGTCATCTTCATGGTGGTTATTGGCGGCATCGGCACGGTCGAGGGACCGATCATCGGCACGATCCTGTTCTTCGTGCTGCGCGAATTCCTCGCAGATCTGGGCTCCGTCTATCTGATGATCCTTGGCGCGCTCGCCATCGTCATCATGATGATCTCGCCGAAGGGCATCTGGGGCCTGGTTTCCAAACGCACCGGCCTAGCCCTATTCCCGGTGGGCTACCGCGTAGAGCGCAAGGACGGCGAGCCATGAACCCCTTCGTCTTCAATCCCCTGCCTGCCCGCGTGATCTTCGGACGCGGCTGCATCCGGGAGGCAGCCGCGGAAGCCGCTCGCCTTGGCATGAGGCGGCCGGTCGTGGTTGCCACGCAGCACCAGTCTTCCTCGTGCGAGGATCTCGCGGAGGAGGTCGGCGGTCTTATCTATCCGCATGCAGTCATGCACACGCCGGCCGATGTCACGCAGGCGGCGGTCGCCTTCGTGGAGGCGCAAGGCGTCGACGGCATCGTCTCGCTCGGCGGCGGCTCCTCTACCGGCCTCGGCAAGGCCATCGCGTTGCGCACCGACCTCAACCAGCTCGCCATCCCCACTAGTTTCGCCGGTTCGGAGATGACGGACATTCTCGGCGAAACCGACGGTGGGGCGAAGACTACCCGGCGTGACCCGCGCATCCGACCGGAAACGGTCATCTACGATCCCGATCTCCTGGCAACGCTCCCGGACGCCTTTGCCGCCACAAGCGGCCTGAACGCCATCGCGCATGCTGTCGAGGCGCTCTACGCCTCCGACGGCAACCCCATAGTGTCCCTGATGGCGCAGGAAGGCATCCGCGCCCTGGCCGCCGGCCTGCCCCAAGGCCGGGACGGTCACGAAGAGGCTCTCTACGGCGCATGGCTTTGCGGCGCTGTGCTCGGCAGCTCCGCCATGGCGCTCCACCACAAGCTCTGTCACGTCCTGGGAGGCACGTTCAACCTCCCCCATGCTGAGACGCACGCGATCGTCCTGCCCCATGCGACGGCCTACAATGCCGCCGCGGCTCCTGACGCCATGAAGAAGATCGCAGGCGCCCTTGGTGCCGAAGAAGCCGCTTCCGGCCTCCATTCTCTAGCCCGCGCTATCGGCGCCCCGACGGCGTTGAAGGAGATCGGCATGCCGGAAATCGGTTTGGATCGGGTCGCGGAGGTCGCGGTCGCGAGCCCCTATTACAATCCGCGTCCGTTGGAGCGAAACGCCATTCGCAGGCTGCTCGACAACGCGTTCCATGGACGCGCACCCCAGCAGGTGTAGGAAGGGATCGAGGCAGCTGCGCGGGCACCTGCCTCCACCGGCAAATCGGAAGGGAGGAACAGATGGCTGATATCGTCACCGACGTGCTGATCGTAGGGACGGGACCGGCCGGCTCGGCGACCGCGGCGCTGCTTTCGACCTACGGCGTCGAGAACCTGCTTGTGAACCGCTACAGCTGGTTGTCGAACACGCCCCGTGCGCACATCACCAACCAGCGCTGCATGGAGGTCCTGCGCGATCTCGGCCGGGACGTCGAGGACGAGGCCTACCTGTTCGCCACGGACCAAGACCTGATGGGCGAGAACGTGTTCTGCGTCAGCTTGGCCGGCGAGGAGCTCGGACGGATGAAGAGCTGGGGCACGCACCCCGTCTCGCGCGCCGAGCACCAGCTCGCCTCACCCTGCCACATGAACGACCTGCCGCAGACCTTCATGGAGCCGCTGCTGTTCAAGACCGCCTGCGCGCGCGGAACGCAGGCACGTATGAGCACGGAGTTCCGCTCCTTCATCCAGGACGAGGACGGCGTGACCGCCACCTGTCGCGACCGCCTGACCGGCAGCGATTTCACCGTGCGCGGCAAGTATCTTGTCGGCGCGGACGGCGCCAACTCGCTCGTGGCGGAGCAGGCCGGCTTGCCCTTTGAGGGAAGGATGGGTGTCGGCGGCTCCATGAACATCCTTTTCCGCGCCGACCTTTCCCGCTACGTCGCGCACCGCCCTTCCGTGCTCTACTGGGTCATGCAGCCGGGTGCGGATGTGGGCGGCATCGGCATGGGGCTGGTGCGCATGGTCCGTCCCTGGAACGAGTGGCTGATCGTGTGGGGCTACGACATCAGCCAGCCCGCGCCGAAAGTGGACGCGGCGCTGGCGACCAACGTGGCGCGCCAGCTCGTCGGCGATCCGGAGCTCGAGATCGAGCTCCTGTCCGCCAACACCTGGACGGTCAACAACATGTTCGCCACGCGGATGCAAAACGGCCGAGCGTTCATCATGGGCGACGCGGCGCACCGGCATCCCCCGTCCAACGGTCTCGGCTCCAACACCTCCATTCAGGACGCCTTCAACCTCGCCTGGAAGCTGGCCATGGCGGTCAGGGGCGAGGCGTTGCCGAAGCTGCTCGAAAGCTATGACGAGGAGCGCGCCCCGATCGCCCGCCAGATCGTCACCCGCGCCAACCAGTCGATCGCCGAGTTTGGGCCGATCTTCGCCGCGCTCGGCATGGACGGCGGCGTTGACCACGAGAAGATCCAGCGCAACATGGATGCCCGCTGCGATGCCACGCCGCAGGCCGAGCGGCAGCGCGAGGCGTTGCGCCAAGCCATCGCGTTCAAGAAGTACGAGTTCGATGCCCACGGCGTCGAGATGAACCAGCGCTACAACTCAGGCGCGGTCGTTACGGACGGACAGCCCGAACCCGCCTTCCGGCAGGACCCGGACCTGCATTATGCGCCGACCACCTGGCCGGGTGCCCGCCTGCCGCACGCCTGGGTGTTCGACCGCCGCGGCGCGCGGCATTCGACGCTCGACCTAACGGGCAAAGGCAGGTTCACGCTTCTGACCGGGCTCGGCGGAGAAGCTTGGGTCGCTGCGGCCGAGGCTGTGGGAGTGGAACTCGGCCTGACGATCCGCACCCAAGTGATCGGACCGCGCTGCGCCTACGAGGACCACGGGGGCGAATGGGCATGCCTCCGCGAGATTGCAGACAACGGCTGCGTGCTCGTACGGCCCGACCATCATGTGGCATGGCGCGCCGCCTCGCTCGCAGATGAACCGGAAGCGGAGCTTCGGCGCGTCCTGCTCCACGTTCTCGGGCGGTGAGGCGGGCACCGCCCCCCTTATTTCAGCAGAGGCCTCACGTCCCTTTGCAGTTTGAGGAGCGGATCGAGGTAAAGGCGGCGCAGTTCGTTGGAGTCGGCCTGGACGGCCGCCACGCCGGTGTTGAGCGCCGCCACCGTCTGGCCGCGGGCGTTGAGGATGGGCACGGCGATGGAGCGCAGCCCGACCTCCACCTCCTGGTCGATGATCGCATAGCCCTGCGCCTTCACGGCCTTCAACTCCGCGAGGATCTCCTCGACGCTGGTGCGGGTATGGGGCGTGCGTGCGTCGAGCGGCCGAAGCTCCAGGATCGCGCGTGCCTCCTCGGCTGGCCGCGAGGCGAGGATCACCCGCCCCATCGAGGTACAGTGAGCCGGCAGGCGGCTGCCGGGCATCAGGCTGATCGACATTACCCGCTGCTGTGCAGAGCGGGCGACATAAACGATCTCCCAGCCGTCGAGGATGGAAACCGAAACGCTCTGGGCGATCTCGCCCGACAGCGTGTCGAGCCAGGGCTGGACGATGCGCGGCAAGGGCATCGTTGCAAGGCAGCCGGTTCCCAACCGCAGCACGCGCGGCGTCAGGCTGAAATACTTGCCGTCATAGCTGGCGTAGCCGAGCACATGGAGGGTGAGCAGGCAGCGGCGCGCCGTCGCGCGGTCGAGCCCGGTGATGCGCGACACCTCGCTGATGGACATGCGCTCGGCATCGGCGCTGAACGCTTCGATTACGCTTAGCCCCTTGGCCAAACCACCGAGATAGTCTGTCTCCTTGATCGCTCCCACAACGCCTCGTGCGACTGTTGAACAAGCATCAAACTACGCACAAGGCGGTTGCGGAAGCAAGTCGGCCGCCCCATTCACCATGTCAGGAGGTCCCGTGCGATGATCAACAAGGTCGTATCTTCCTTGGCCGAGGCGGTTGCGGGCATCCCCGACGGCGCCACTGTTCTGATTGGCGGCTTCGGCACGGCGGGCATGCCCTTCCACCTGGTTGACGCCTTGATCGAGCAGGGAGCACGGGACCTGACGATCGTTTCCAACAATGCGGGCAACGGCGATACCGGCCTCGCCGCCCTGCTCAAGGCGGGCCGAGTGCGCAAGATCATCTGTTCGTTCCCGCGCCAGACTGACTCTTGGGTCTTCGACGGGCTGTTCCGCGCCGGCGAGATCGAGCTCGAAGTGGTACCGCAGGGCAACTTGGCCGAGCGGATGCGGGCAGCCGGCGCCGGCATCGGCGCCTTCTTCTGCCCGACCGGCTTCGGCACGCTTCTGGCGGGTGACCGCGAAACACGCGTGATCGATAGCCGCAACTACGTGCTGGAATACCCCATCCGCGGAGACTTCGCGCTGATCAAGGCACTCAAGGGCGACCGCTGGGGCAACCTGGTCTTCCGCAAGACCGCACGCAATTTTGGGCCGGTCATGGCGACGGCCGCCAAAGTGACGGTCGCCGAAGTGGACAAGGTGGTTGAACTCGGTGCGCTCGACCCAGAAGCCGTGGCAGCGCCGGGCATCTTCGTTCAGCGGATCGTTCCGGTTCAGACGCTCCGCGCCCAGGCAGCATGAGGCCCGCCGTGCAGAAGCTTTCGCGCGAACAGATGGCCGCCCGCGTGGCGCGTGACATCACTGACGGATCCTATGTCAATCTCGGCATTGGCCTGCCGACGCTTGTTGCGAACTGCCTTCCGGGAGGCATCGAGATCATCCTCCACACCGAGAACGGCCTGCTCGGCATGGGCCCAGCGCCGGCAAAGGGCGCGGAGGACTGGGATCTCATCAATGCCGGGAAGCAGGCTGTGACAGCCCTGCCCGGAGCCAGCTTCTTCCACCATGCCGACTCGTTCGCGATGATGCGTGGCGGCCACATCGACATCTGTGTGCTGGGCGCCTTTCAGGTCGCCGCCAACGGCGACCTCGCCAACTGGCATACCGGCGCGCCGGATGCGATTCCCGCTGTGGGTGGGGCGATGGATCTCGCCATCGGTGCCAAACAGGTGTGGGTGATGATGGATCACGTCACCAAAGACGGCCAGCACAAGCTGGTCGAGGCCTGTACCTATCCGCTTACGGGGAAGGGAAGCGTTTCCCGCGTCTACACTGACCTCGCGGTCATCGAGGTCGCGAAGGGCAAGTTCACGGTGACGGAGATGGTGCCGGGACTTTCGCTCATCGATTTGGCGAAGTTGACCGGCGCGTCCCTGCAGGACGGCCGCCAAGTCTAGGAGTTAAGAGGCTTTTCGATGGAAGCTTTCATCTGCGGCTACGTCCGCACGCCGATCGGCCGCTTCGGCGGCGCACTCTCCTCGGTGCGCGCCGACGACCTTGGCGCCATTCCGATCAAGGCCCTGATGGATTGCCACGCGTCCATCGACTGCGAGGCGGTGGACGAGGTGATCTATGGCTGTGCCAACCAGGCGGGCGAGGACAACCGCAACGTGGCGCGCATGTCGCTGCTGCTGGCCGGACTGCCGCAGACCGTGTCGGGCACCACGGTCAATCGGCTTTGCGGCTCCGGCATGGACGCGGTTATCCAGGCTGCCCGCGCCATCAAGTCGGGCGAGGCGCAGCTGATCATCGCAGGCGGCGTCGAGTCGATGTCTCGCGCGCCTTTTGTCATGCCAAAGGCTGAGACGGCATTCTCGCGTCATGGCGAGATTCACGACACGACCATTGGCTGGCGCTTCGTCAACCCGTTGATGAAGGCGCAGTACGGCGTGGACTCCATGCCCGAGACGGGTGAGAACGTGGCAGAGAAGTTCGGCATCAGCCGCGGCGATCAGGACGCCTTCGCCTTCCGCTCGCAAGTCAGGGCCGCGACCGCGCAGGCGAACGGACGCCTTGCGCGCGAGATCACGCCCGTGACCATTCTTCAGCGCAAGGGCGAGCCGATCGTTGTCGACCGGGACGAGCACCCGCGCGTGACGACGCTTGAAGCGCTGGCGAAGCTGCCCACACCTTTTCGGCAGGATGGCACAGTCACGGCGGGCAACGCTTCCGGCGTCAACGACGGAGCCGCCGCGCTCGTGATCGCCTCGGAAGCGGCAGCCAAGCGCCACAACCTGGAACCCATGGCCCGGATCCTTGGCGGTGCGACAGCAGGCGTCGCGCCGCGCATCATGGGCATCGGACCGGTTCCTTCCACCGAAAAGCTGTGTGCCCGCCTTGACATCCAGCCCGCCGACTTCGAACTCATTGAGCTGAACGAGGCGTTTGCCGCGCAAGGGATAGCCGTGCTGCGGGCGCTCGGTCTATCGGAGGATGTCGAGCACATAAATCCAAATGGCGGAGCGATTGCGCTTGGCCATCCGCTTGGCATGTCCGGCGCTCGTCTGGTCGGCACGGCAGCGCTGGAACTGCAGCTGCAGGGCAAAAAACTTGCGCTAGCCACCATGTGCGTAGGCGTGGGTCAAGGCATCAGCGCCGCGCTCGCCCGCGTATAGAGGCCTAAGCGTTTCGCAGGCACTCGCCTTCTCTGGAGTTAATCTGCTGCGCAGCGTCATCGAGTTCATCGAGGTGCAGTTGCGCGAAAAACGTGAAAGCTCAGCACTGAGGCCGTGGCGGTCAGGCGCTAGGTTGTGCCTGCTGATGTATGCGGAGCTGTTTCTCTCCCGCTCGACTGCCGTTCCTGGCCTCTCCGCTCACTTGCCTGCACGCACACCGATGTTTCCCAGTTTGCTCGTAATTTTTCCCTCTTCCGCGGAGTAGGGAATTTTAGGCGCAACGCGCCGCTTCTACTCAGCTATTCATCACAGAAGGAGACAGCGGGAAGCCGCATTTTACATGTTTTCCCTGTCTTCCGACCGCTATCAGGGTATTCGGCAGCCGAGACTGGTTCGCCTCAGACTGCCTCCACCACCAATTCGTTTTTGTGCATTTTGAAGTCTCCTAACAGCTTGAATGGAATAGATATTTTGGCGGTTTGATAACCGCCGACACGGGCATACTGAAGTTGCTCGGCAAACACGAGCCGAAGCACCGCGCGACGGTCCTCCAGGCGCTCCGAACGCCAGAGTTTCCAAGGGTTTGCGAGAAAATCGAGCGCGGTTCGATAAGTTTCGGCAAACGAGGCGAGCGGCCTGCCGCAGGATGCGATCTTCTCGTGCGCCACTGCCTTCTGCGCTTCGAGATCACGGACGCGACGCTCGTAGGCGGTGACCACCGATCGACTGTCGGCGTCTACGATCCGGTCGATGAGTTGATCGATCTTGAGTCAGCTGTTGAGGTCATCGCGCTCGGCGCGGCCGTTTCGGCGGGTGGCGCGCCGCTTCTCTGGAAGCGCCACCACGGTCGGTGCGGCGGGGTGTGAAGCAGCGGCGAAAGGTAGAGCCGGTTCGAGGCGCGGCTCGAACGCGTGCTCGGGCGGCAGGAGCTTGTATTTCTCCCAGCTCATGGACAGGGCCGTGTAGATCCACAGCACCAGCGGGAAGATCAGTTCCACCACGGCGGCGATGGCCGCGATCGGCAGGAAGTGGGCGATGTAAAGGAGTGTGTCGCTGACGCCGGTGCGACCCGGAAAGGCAGGCGGCGCGCTGTCCTCCGCCTCGATGCTGCCGATCACTGCGGCCAGGCTCTGGCCGTGCTTCTGCAGGATGCTGTTGAGCCGGGCTTCCGCCTCTGGCCGTCCTGGCACGCTGGCGCCCGACTGCAGTTCGACCACATAGGCCGACAGCAGTGTCACCGGCA
>CAXTCF010000026.1:0-33228 GCA_964242945.1 uncultured Rhizobiaceae bacterium
CAGCTCTCATCTGCTTCAACGCACTCCAATGAGGGTTTTGAAACCGTCTCTTAGTTGGCGTGTAGGCGCCACCGAGCGCAACGGCGTAGCTGTCGGACTGGAAGCCCAGCGTGGTCGATGTCCCCTTGTCCCAAGTGAAGGATGCAAGGCCGGAGAGCGTTTCGCTGAACTTGCGGCCGACGCCAACCGAAACGGTCCAGCCGTCCTCATAAAAGGCGTCGAAGCTGACATTGTTGTTCGGCGCCGCGGCCGGGATGGGGCCGGGGGCGGAGCGCGGGCTGATCACGCCGTTGATCGCGATGGATTGCAGCTTGCTCCAATCCTGCCAGCGGATCGAGCCGAAAGCGATCGTGTCCGGAGCGATGCCGCTCTGCAAGCGGAACTCGAACGACTGCGGGATTTCTGTTTGCGCATCCACATCGAAGACGCCGGTGAACAGTTGGAGCGCGGCCGCAGGGATCGGCGGCCTGATCGGCGTGCCGGTGGCGCCGAAGCCGGTCGTGTCCACCTGCCCTTCCAGGTCGTAGTCGAAGCGGCCGGTATAGATGAGGCTTGCCCGGAGGGCGATGTCGGGCATGTCATAAGCCGCGCCGGCCCTGTAGCTCCACGCGCTGTCGGACAGGTTGAACTCGCCCACCCCCTCGTTGCCGAAGTCAAGCAGCGTTTGGCGGGCGAGGAATGCATCGATCTCCTGATACACGATGCCGCCGATCGCTCGGAAGAAGCCTTTTCCAGCCGCAAATTTGTATGCGCAGGTCAAGGCGTACTCGTCGGAATCAACCTCGAACCGAGTGGCCGTGATGGAGTAGGCGTTGTTCTCGCCGTAGTCGGCATCCGCCCCGTAAGGCTTCGAATAGGAGGCCAAGCAATCCATCGGCTCCCAAAGATTGACCTTGGCCGCGAAGCGCGGCACGGCATAGTCGCTGCCCACCTCAACGCCGTCCGATCGCAGCGGCGGTGATCGCAAGGGGGGCGGGAGCCCAGGCCCCGTTGGAGGATTGGTCGCAGAGAAACCGCGCTGAACGTTCTTCAGCGTCCGCTGCGGCGAAACATAAGTGATGCCGGCTTCCGTCGCCACGCTGTCGGGAGAGAACAGAAGATCGAGGCCGACCACGCCGCCTACGCGATCAAAGCCGCCTGCATGCGCGGACGAAAGCATCGCCAGCGAAGATGCGGCAAGCAGAGCGGCCCGAACCGGGTTTCGGCGCATCGTTCCCCCAGAAAAGTCCATATCCGGGAAGGATAGACCCCACATGCCAAACGTTCGCAATGAGCGCGCGCGCGCAGCGACAGGTCCGAGGCAGCTTCGATGCAGCGTCAACTAGGCTTTACAATGCGGAGGAGCAACGGAAGGTTGCTTTAAATGCCTGCCGACTTGATCCTGTGCACGCGAGGAATAAACTAAAACGCTGAAATATCTCAATGTCTAAGTGCAGCATGCGTTTTGTTGCAATGTGGCAACATTGCGGCGCAAATGCCGCGGCGCCGGGGACCGCGTGGTGGCGCAACGGGTGCCGAGGCGGCTTGAAAGCCGAACTGCGCGAATCAGGCCTCCGCCGCAGAGCGGATGCGCGACAGGGCGGTGCCCAGCTTGATCTGCCTTTCCCGCAAGTCCGCCAGCTTCTGGCGTTCGGCCTCGACCAGTTCCGGCTTGGCGTTGGCCACGAAGCGCTCGTTGGCGAGCTTGGTGTGGAGGCGGGCAACCTCCTCGGTGACCTTGGCGATCTCCTTTTGCAGCCGCGCAGCTTCCGCATCGAGGTCGATCAGCGCGCCGAGCGGCAGGCAGGCCGTCACCTCGCCGACGACGATCTGGGCCGAAGCCGGCGGCGGAAAGGAGGCCTGCGTGATCTCACCCACACGGGCGAGGCGGCGCAAGGCCGCGCCGTGCTCGACCAGGCGGCGGCGCGTCGTCTCGTCGGCGCCGACCATCACCAGGGGCGCGATGGCAGCCGGCGGCACGTTCATCTCGGACCGCACCGAGCGGATGCCCGACACAAGCTCGATCAGCCAGTTGATGTCGGCGGCGGCCGCGTCGTCGCTGAAGTCCGCCTCAGGCCAAGGCGCATGGCAGAGCAGGGTCGCGCGTGTCCCCTCGCCGGCGGTAAGGCCCCAAAGCTCCTCCGTCATGAAGGGCATGAAGGGGTGGAGCAGCTTCAGGATCTCGTCCAGCACGAAAGCCGCGCAGGCTTGGCTTTCCCGCTTGGCGGCCGCGTCGGCTCCCGCAAAAACCGGCTTCAGCAGTTCCAGATACCAGTCGCAGAACAGGTTCCAGACGAAACGATAGGCGCCGCCCGCGGCGTCGTTGAAGCGGAAGGCTTCCAGGCTCGCGCTGACCTCGGCGACGGTCCGCGAAAGCTCGGTGAGGACCCAGCGGTTCAGCGGCAGCTTTGCCGCTTCCGGGCGGAAGCCGGGGTCCGCGCGGACGCCGTTCATCTCGGCGAAGCGCGCGGCGTTCCAGAGCTTGGTCCCGAAGTTGCGGTAGCCCGCCACGCGGGCGGGATCGAGCTTCACGTCGCGCCCCTGTGCCGCCAGGATCGCCAGCGTGAAGCGCAGGGCGTCGGCGCCGTACTCGTCGATCAGTTGCAGCGGGTCGATGACGTTGCCCTTGGACTTCGACATCTTGGCGCCGGACTTGTCGCGCACCAGGGCGTGCACATAGACCGTGTGGAACGGCTCTTCTTCCGTGAAGTGCAGGCCCATCATCATCATCCGGGCGACCCAGAAGAAGATGATGTCGAAGCCGGTCACCAGCACGCTGGTGGGATAGTAGGTGTCGAGCTCCGCCGTTTCCTCCGGCCAGCCGAGCGTCGAGAACGGCCAGAGCGCGGAGGAGAACCAGGTGTCCAGAACGTCGTCGTCGCGCGTGAGGATTTCGCCGGGACGGAAGTTTTCGAGCAGATCCTCGACGATGCCCTTCATCGGCCCTTCGTGCGCGAGGTAGTACTGGACGGCGGCCTGAAGCGCTTCCTCTTCGGTGCGCTCGACGAAGACGGTGCCGTCCGGCCCGTACCAGGCGGGGATGCGGTGGCCCCACCAGAGCTGGCGCGAGATGCACCAGGGCTGGATGTTCTCCATCCAGTCAAAATAGGTTTTTTCCCAGCTTTTCGGGACGAAGTTCGTGCGGCCTTCGCGGACCGAGGCGATGGCGGGACGCGCAAGCTCAGCAGCGTTGACATACCACTGGTCGGTGAGAAACGGCTCGATCGGCACGCCGCCGCGGTCGCCGTGCGGCACGGCGTGGCGGTGCGGCTCGACTTTCGCCAGGAAGCCGCCGGCTTCCATCAACTCCACGACCTTGGCCCTGGCGGCGAAGCGGTCGAGCCCCTGCAAGGCTGCAATCGTTGCATCCAGTTCCGGGCCGGCCGGGAGGTCGCGCAAAAAGTCCTCGTTGTCGGCGAGCGCCATCGCCGCGTCGGGCGTCAGCACGTTGATCGCGGGAAGATCGTGGCGCTTGCCGACCTCAAAATCGTTGAAGTCGTGCGCCGGCGTGATCTTCACCGCGCCCGTCCCTTTCTCCGGGTCGGAATAGCCGTCGGCCACGACCGGGATGCGCCGGCCGACCAGCGGCAGGATCAGGTTCCGGCCGACGAGGCTGGTGAACCGCTCGTCGTCGGGGTGCACGGCGACGCCGGTGTCGCCCAGCATCGTTTCCGGCCGCGTCGTGGCGACGGTCAGGAATGTGGAGGCATCCGCCGGGTCGAACGCCCTGCCCTCTACGCGATAGCGGAAATACCAGAGGTGGCCGTCAACCTCCTGGTTTTCGACCTCAAGGTCGGAGATGGCGGTAAGCAGCTTCGGGTCCCAGTTGACCAGCCGCTTGTCCCGGTAGATCAGGCCTTCCTTGAACAGGCCGACGAAGACCTCGATCACGGCGCGCGAAAGGCCCTCGTCCATGGTGAAGCGCTCGCGGCTCCGGTCGCAGGAGGCGCCGAGCCGCTTCAGCTGGTTGAGGATCGTGCCGCCGGACTCCGCCTTCCACTCCCAGACCTTTTCCACGAAAGCCTCGCGGGAAAGGTCGCGGCGGTGGATCTGCCGCTGCATCAGCCGGCGCTCGACCACCATCTGCGTGGCGATGCCGGCATGGTCCATTCCCGGCTGCCATAGAACGTTCTTGCCGCGCATGCGCTCGAAACGGACCAGCACGTCCTGCAACGTGTTGTTCAGCGCGTGGCCGATGTGCAGCGAGCCGGTGACGTTGGGCGGCGGGATGACGACCGAAAACGGCTCGGCATCAGGCGCTGCGCCCGCGCCGGCGCGAAACGCATCGGCAGCCTCCCACCTCTCGGCGATGCGAGGCTCGATCGCCTTCGCGTCATAAGTCTTTTCGAGCATGGGGATCGGTCCGCGCTGCACGGGGAAACGGCAGGCGCGTTAAAGCCGCAACGGCGAAGCGGAGTCAACCGCGCGCTAGGGCCGCAATTCTGCTCTGCGGAGAAGCCTCAGCGCGGGGCCGGTCCGCGCGCGATCCGCTCGATCTCCTCGCGCACGAGCTTTTCCACGAGGTGCGGCAGGTTGTTGTCCAGCCAGTCCTGGAGCATCGGGCGCAGCATCTCTTCGGCGATCTGATCGTAGCTCTTGCGGCTGCGCGCTGCCAGCGCGTCGGACAGTTCGCCGAAGGATGCCGCCACCTGACGGCCGGTGGTCTCCGACAGGATCGACTGCCGCAGATCAGCCAGCGGCTCATCGTCCCCGCTATTTGCATCATCCTGCGCGGCAGCCTCTTCGAAGCTCTCGATGTCGAGTTCCATCTCGATCTCGTCCGCAGGCTGCGGGACGGCCTGCTCCGAACGGAGAGAAGCGGGCGTCGAGAAGCTGAAGCCGGCGGCCGGGCTTGGCTCGGCAGTCAGCGCGGCAGAGGCGGAGCGATCGGCGGCCGGATGATAGCCGGAGGCCGCCCCGAACTGCTCCGGATCTTCGCTTACGGCCGTTTCCAGCCTGCTCTGCTCGTGCAGCCCCGTCCGGAATGCCGCGATGTCGGCCGGCTCGGCCGTGCGATCGCCTGCGGGCGCGAAGGCGCTCGGCTCGTTCTGGCCTTTGCGGGATACGTCGCTGTCCTCGATGATCCGCCGGATCGAGGCCAGGATTTCTTCCATCGAGGGTTCACGCTGCACGCTGCTGGCCTGTCCCATGATCAACCCGCCTCCATCCAACTCACCGGCACCGCGACTCGCATGCCTTCCGCGGTCACGTCGAATCTTTAAGCAAATCTTAGCGGAATGGCGCGGCTTTGGTATCCCTTCCGGGAACCGTGCCGCGATTTCAACAGAATGGCGGCATAGGAAAGCGCCGCGTCAGCGGCCGTCCGGCGTGCGCAGGCCGCCCCACTTGTCCTTGACCGCATCGTAGTGCTCGTAGGGATCGTAGGCCACGACGTTGAGGCTCAGGCGCTCGGCCGACAGCGAGCCGACCGACGAGAGAATCGCGTAGCTCGCCACCACGACGTCGCGCTCGGTGCCGACCAGCGTGATCTGCGCGTTGATGACGTCGGCCTGCGAGTTCAGCACGTCCAGCGTGGTGCGCTGGCCGACATTGCGCTCTTCGATGACGCCGTTAAGCGCAAGCTGCGCCGCCGAGACAAGCTGACGGTTCGCAACGACGCTTTCCTGAGAGGCGCGATACTGGGCCCAGGCCGACTCGACGGCGGCACGCACCTGATCGCGGGCCACGTCCACCTCGATGCGGGCCTGACCCAGGCTCTCCTTGTTCTGGCGAATGATGGCGGAGGTCCGGCCGCCCTGGTACAGCGGTATCGTCAGGTTGGCCCCGATGCTGGCGGAGTTCTCGTATTCGGTGGTGTCGATTGCCGAAGCACCACCGCCGGTGCTGATCGGCAACCCGGTTGTGGGGTCGATCACCGTGGTGCCGCCCCCACCGAACGAAGACGTGCCGATCGTACGCTGGACCTGCCGCGTCAGGTCGGCGGTCGCCGTCACCTGCGGCAGCAGCGCGCCTTCTGCGGACTTCACCTGATAACCCGCCACATCGACGAGGTACTTGTTGGCTAGAATGGCGGGATGGTCGTTCTGGCCCATAGCAAGCGCGGAATCGAGCTTTCCCGGCAGGAGCTTGGAAACCGGGCCTGCTAGTTCGAGACGGCCTGGAGCATCGCCGATCACCTGCCGGTATGTCGCTTCGCTGGCGGCAGTCTGCGCCCGCGCGACGCTGACCTGCGCGCGCGCCGCGGCTTGGCTGGCCTCGGCCTGCGCCACGTCGGTGCGCGTGCCTTCGCCCACGTCGAAGCGCGAACGAGCCGCCCTCACCTGCTCGGTGAGAAATGCCAGGTTCTGCTCGGTGAGTTGCGCGATCTTGCGGTCGCGGATGACGTCCATATAGGCGGACGCGGCGTTGAAGAGGATGTTCTGCTCGGTATTGCGCAGGTTTTCGGCGGAGGCGTGAACGCTGGACTCGGCGGCGCGGGTGTTGTTGCGGACCTGAAGACCGTCATACAGCACTTGGTTGATCTGCACGCCGAACAGCCCCGTGGTGATCCGGGTTCCGCCCTGGGAGGTGTAGTTGATCTGGCCGATGCCGTTGACCGTAGGCCGATATCCCGACTTGGCGATGGCCACGTTTTCGTCGGTGACGCGCACGCCGGCCCGTGCGGAATTGAGCGAAGAGTTGTTCTTGTAGGCTTTCGTCAAAGCCCCGGTGATCGTTTCCGCGCCTGCCGGCCCAAGCGAGCCCGCCAAGGCGGACGATACCAAAAGCGCGGCGAAACAAGCGCGAACCAGCGACAAGGCGCATCCCTCATTCGTTTGTTCTGAGGCGGCGTGGCAAACGACTTCAAGCCGCTGGCCTGCCTACATGCCCCGACCGATTGCTCATAACGCGAGAATCAGCAACGACCATTCCGGAGCAGGAACACCACGCCGGGTGCAACAGGCGCAAGAAACATAAGTTAAAATTCAAACTCCGGAACGCGATCAAAGCCGGGGAGTGGCCGAACTGCCGCATTGAAGGCGCGCCGGCCGGCGACGACGCCGCCGGAATTGAGGTAGAGCTTGGCCACGCCGGCATTGCCGCGCCCTTCGACCACGACGAGCCTGCCGCCCTCGGCAAGCTGGGCCAGAAGCGCCGGCGGAACCACCTCGACCGCGCCGCTCACCAGGATCACGTCGAACGGTCCGCCGCTTTTCCAGCCCTCCGGCAGCGCGCCGGTGGCGACCGTCACGTTGGCGAGCCCAAGCGCGGCAACATTGGCTTCGGCTTCAGCGGCGAGTTCCCCATCGCTTTCCAATGCCGTGACGCGGGCGGCAAGCTGCGACAGCACGGCGGCGCCGTAGCCGGTGCCGCTGCCGACTTCGAGGACCGCCTCGCTCTGCGCTGGCTTGGCAAGCTGGACGAGCTTGGCGAACGGCGAAGGCTCCATGAGGTAGCGCGGCGGCTGGCCGTTGCGGGCAGGCGCGATTTCGAGGTCCTCGTCGATATAGGCAAGCGGGCGTCGCGCATCGGGCACGAAGAGCTCGCGCGGTACGGAGCCCATCGCGTCGAGCACGGCGGCATCCGTCACGTCGGTGGTGCGCACTTGGCCGTCCACCATCTTGGTGCGTTGTACGGAGAAATCGGAAACCATGCTGCGCCAAGCTCGCTTGGGCGCGCGCCCTTCGCCCGGTTCGGTCGCAACTAAGGCGGTCGGCGCGTCCCGCCCCTGCCGCACAAACCGGCAAATGGGCCGGCAGCCGGATTGTTCAAGCGCCCCGCCGCTGGAGGCCTCGCCCGGAATCGAACCGGGGTGCAAGGATTTGCAGTCCTCTGCGTGACCACTCCGCCACGAGGCCCGCCGCGTCGGCGCGTCGCGGAAACGTCTTATGTGGCGGGAAGCGGCTTCGTCAAGCGGATCGGCGGGCGGGCTTCGGGCCCGCACGCTTTTCGCGCCTGCGGTGCCACCAGACCGCGGTGCGGCGACGCCACCGGCGGACGCTGGCGAACTCGTAGGAAAGCACCAGCAGCCCAAGCGGGATCATCCAGAAGCCCAGGATCGGGAGAAAGCCGAGGCAGCCGAACAAGACCAGGAGGATCCCGATGAGGATGCGCAGGGGCCGGGATTGCGGCATCGTGACCTGCCGCCCGAAAACCTTGATGCGCCTCGGCTGCGGCCGCGCCGCGCCGGCATCCTCCGCTGGACTTTCCTGGGTCAAGGCGGTCACCCCTGCTTTCGTCGTTCACCGCCATATGAGCGTTGCGGCGCCCCGTTTCGAGGGCGGCCGGCATCCACCTTTGCAACGCCATGATCAGGCCGAGCCGAAAAACCCAGTTTTTGTTCTTTGCAAAGGCGGGATGGATTGCTATAGGCACGTCGCTTTCGCGAGCCCCATTCCCCGGTAGCTCAGCGGTAGAGCAACCGGCTGTTAACCGGTTGGTCGCTGGTTCGAATCCGGCCCGGGGAGCCATCGCCACGAAACTAAAATCCCCTTTTTGCGATTTGCGCTCTTCCTCGACTCTCGATGTGGCACATTTTCACCGTGCGTCGGTGCTAGTCAGCTTGTGCGGCTGTCGCATTGCAGGTCGCCTGCCAAGGGAGCCCCGCTTGCGCGCGGTCATGAGCACGGTGTAGGTCGCGGCATGCGAACGAAGCTCATTATCCTCCTGTTCTTAGCCGCAGGCAGCCCTGTCCAGGCGCAAAGCCGCGACGTGCAACAATACTGCGCTGCAATCGGAAACTTCGCGCGAACCGTGATGAAAGGCAGGCAAGCAGGCGCCACCATGGAAGCAATGCTGGCGTCCAAAGCGCCAAGCCCTGCCTTTCAGGAGTTAGGCGAGACCTTGATCACAGCAGCTTTCCGTGAGCCGGTTGCCGATACCGACGAGTTGAAGCAGCGGGCCGTCAACAGATTCGAGGCGACCACCACCGCAGCCTGCAACGACACGGGCGAAACCCGGTAAGCCGGTAACTCGCGCCGATGCGCATAGTCCGCCCGCAGGGATTACGGCATCGGACCGAATACGATATCCGGTCCGACCGTATCGCGGCCGGCCAGCCGCCGGATACAATCGCTGCGGCCGACAACAAGAGCGCCCATACTTGCGCAACCAGCTGAAAAGCCTCCCGCACAAGACCGGCTGCCGCCGCCAAGTGGACTTGGCCAGGCTGCTCTCCCAGTTGCTCCGGTTCCCCATCCAATTGGTCCGAAGTGCTCGCCGGCGTTGAGGCTTGGTGCATCGCCTGAAAAGGTGTGCCGGGCATCACCCGTGGGCGTCACCATCCTCTGCCGCGTCGTTGCGGCGGCGGATCCTGCGCACCATCAGCCAGACGAGCAGCACGACAATGGGGGTGGCTGCGGCCATGGCGAGGCCGGATATGTCCTTCATGCCCAGCGCCGCGCTGCCCTTGGCGAGATAGCCGACCAAGCCGACGACGTAATAGGACACGGCTGCGACCGACAGGCCCTCGACGGTGTGCTGAAGGCGCAGCTGGAGCTGGGCGCGGCGGTTCATCGAGGTGAGCAGATCCTGGTTCTGGCGCTCAAGCTCCACATCCACGCGCGTGCGAAGGAGGGTGGCCGCGCGGGCCAGCTTGCGCGACAGGTTCGCCTGGCGCTCCTCGACCGAGCGGCAGGTGCGGATCGCGGGCGCCATGCGGCGCTGAAGAAAGCCTTCCCAGGTCTGCCGCCCGGCTACCGCCTCTTCGGCCAGAACGGAAAGCCGCTCCTCCACGATCTCGCCGTAGGCGCGGCTGGCGCCGAACCTGTAGAGGCTGGCCACGGCATCCGCTTCGAGCTCGGCGGCAAGGTCCGTCAGTTCGCCGAGCAGTTTCTCACTGTTCTGTGCCGCCGTGCGCATGGCGCCCGTGACATGGACCAGTCCTTCCTCGATCCGCTTCACCCGCGGGGAAAGCTGCTGCGCCAAAGGCAGGCCGAGCAGCGCCAGGGTTCGGTAGGTCTCGATCTCGATCAGCCTCTGGCAAAGCGCGCCGGCCTGCGACGGCGAAAGGCTGCGGTCGAGCACAAGGATGCGGGTGAGGCCGTGCCGGTCCTGGCGGAAATCGGTGATCACCGCGGCCGCGCCCTTTTCCACCTCCGAAAAGCAAAGGCTGGCCGGATCGTACGCTTCCGCCAGCCGCTCGGCTTCCGGCGTCCAGGGCCTGAGTTCCAGGCGCACGCCGGAGACCGCGGCCCCCGGCGTACCGAAGGCGGAGCCGAAGGGCGACTCTTCCAGCCCGTCGCGGTCGTCCGGCAGGGGGCCTTCCCAGAGATAGGTGGAGAATTCGGTGTGCCGCTCCCAGCGCAGCGAGCCGCGGCCCCAGCGCATCGTGTGATGGCGCGCCAGGGCATCGGGCGGCGCGATGCCGAGATGCCGCGACAGCGAAGCCAACACCGCGCCGTCGGCTGCGGCGTTGCCCGAAGTCATGAATGCGAGTTGAAGGAGGAGGCGCGGCGTTTCCAGCAGCGGCGCCGGCCGGGCATGCACCTCGCCGACCGCGGCGGACCTGCCGGCAAAAGCGGGGAAGCCAAGCAAGGCCGCGGCCGGACCCTGCGGGAGCACAGATTGTCGTTCGTCTTCCACCAGCGCCCTCAGGCTCCACAGATCAAAGCCGAATAGCTGCGATCCATGTCTCTGCGTCAAGGCATGACGGAAGCCATGCCAAGTGTTTAATCCGCTATTTTGCGGTGATCAGCGAAGCGTTGCGGAGTTCGTTCCACTCCGTTCGGTGGCAGGAGACTATAGAAGCGGCCCGCCGGAGGTCGTCAGGCCTACGCCGGACATCACCGTCAGGTTCTTGGCGAGGTCAACCAGCCGTTCGATCTCGGCCGCTGCATCGGCAAGCAGCGCGGAAAGCTCGTCTTTGGGGACTGCGTAGGGATCTGCCGATGCCTCGCGCAACCGCGCCAGGAGTTGTTCAACGGCGCCCTGCCCCGTTTTGCCAAGAATGTCGTCCAAGCTGCACTCTCCGTTTCCCGGCGTTCCGGTGCCGCTTACCGCCGTAGCCGCGTCGGCACGGCTTTGGCGAAGATACAGGACTTCGTGTTCGCGGCACACCTCGAAGAGGATGGTGTGGAAGCGGAAACTGCAAAGCTTCCTGCCGCCTGCCGTGGCCGGCATGACAACGAGGGAGGGTGCTTGCCAGCGACGCGCAGATTTCGCGATTGCCGGCCCGCACTACAGGCTCTCTCGCGCGTTCAGGATTCCTTTGAAGGAGGATGCCGTGGAAGACAGAGAGAAGATCACGACAGGGCTGAACGATCGCCCGCTCAACCACACGATTGCGCAGACCGGCGACGGGTTGCCGGACGATTCCGGCCAGCCGGTCGAAGTTGACCCTGCCGAAGTGGAGCGCGTCCGCGCCAAGCTGATGGAGGACGACGCGAACCCAGAAACGGGAAAGGCCACCGATGCAGACGAAGATGCCAAGGCCGGCTGACATCCACCGCCCAAGAGAACGACTTACCGAGCCGGCTCAAGAAAAACGGTGAGCGCAGCCCGCGCTCACCGCTTCATTTCAACGTTCAGGCTTGGGCGAAACCGCGCTGCCTCACTGCGGAAGCTGGTCGTCCACGCCCTTGATGTAGAAGTTCATGCCGAGCAGCGTGCCGTCGTCGGCGACTTCGCCGTCCTTCAGCCAAGGCGAGCCGTCCTGCTTCATTACGGGGCCGACAAAGGGGTTCCAGCCGCCGGCGATCTTCTTCTGGGTGGCTTCGGCCATCGCCTTCACGTCGTCGGGCATGTTGGTGTAGGGCGCCATGTCCACGGCGCCATCCTTGATGCCGAGCCAGACATTGTCGGGCTTCCAGGAGCCGTCCATCGCGGCCTTGACGCGCGAGACGTAGTACGGCCCCCAATTGTCCATCAGCGAGGTCAGCTGCGCCTTGGGCGCGAACTTGCTCATGTCGGAGGACTGGCCGAAGCCCTGGAGGCCGCGCTCCTCCGCCACCTGGAGGGCGGCGGTGGAGTCGGTGTGCTGCACGATGATGTCGGCGCCCTGGTCGAACAGCGCCTTGGCGGCATCCGCTTCCTTGCCGGGGTCGAACCAGGAGTTCACCCAGACGATCTTGACCTTGAAGTCCGGGTTCACGGACTGCGCGCCCAGCATGAACGAATTGATGCCCATCACGACTTCAGGAATCGGGAAGGACACGATATAGCCGGCAAGCCCCTTCTTGGACTGCTTGGCTGCGATCTGGCCGAGGATGTAGCGGCCCTCGTAGAAACGGGCGTTGTAAAGGCCGAGGTTCTCGCCGGACTTGTAGCCGGTGGCGTGCTCGAACTTCACTTTCGGAAACTTGGCGGCGACCTTCACCATGGAGTCCATGAAGCCGAAGGACGTGCCGAAGATCAGCTCGCAGTTCTGGCGCGCCAGACGCTCGAAGGCGCGGTCCGCGTCCGGGCCTTCCGCGACATTCTCAAGAAAGGCGGTCTCCACCTTGTCGCCGAGTTCCTTTTCGACTTCCTTGCGGCCGAGGTCGTGCTGGTAGGAGTAGCCGAAGTCGCCGACCGGGCCGACATAGACCCAGCAGGCTTTCAGCTTCTCCTGTGCGTTTGCGGCACCCGCGAACACGATCGCCGCACCCGCGGCCATCAATCCAACAAGCAGTTTCTTCATCGTCGCCCTGTTCCTTTTTGGTTTGGGAGGATTTCCGGCACGCCCTAGCGTTCCGGCACGAAAGCTTGGCCGAGCGCGGCCGGCGTGTTCATCATCGTCAGCCGCTTGTTGCGGGAGATGAGCACGAGAACCAGCACGGTCGCAAGATAAGGCAGCGCCGACAGCAGTTGGGCGGGTATCCGGACGCCGAATCCTTGCAGGAGCCCCTGCGCGTGAAGCTGGCCAATCCACACCGCGCCGAAAAGATAGGCACCTGCCAACAAACGCCACGGACGCCAGGAGGAGAAGACGACCAAGGCCAGTGCGATCCAGCCGCGCCCGGCGCTCATGTTCTCCACCCACTGCGGGGTGTAAACCAGCGACAGTTGTCCGCCCGCCAGACCGGCGCAGGCGCCGCCGAACAGCACGGCGAGCGCACGGATGCGGATCACCTTGATGCCCAGCGCATGGGCGGAAGCGTGGCTGTCGCCCACCGAGCGCAGCGTCAGCCCGGCCCGCGTGCGGAACAGGAACCAGGAGACGCCGATCACCAGTGCGATTGAGATGTAGAAAAGCGGGTCCTGGCCGAACACGAGCCGTCCGACCACCGGCAGGTCGGTCAACCCGGGAATGGCAAGGTTCGGCAGGCGCTCCCCAGGCTGGCCGACAAAGCCGGTGCCGAGCATGCCGGAAAGCCCCAGCCCCAGCAGCGTCAGCGACAATCCGGTGGCGACCTGGTTGGTGGCCACCACCAGCGTCAGGAAGGCGAAGAGCATGGAGAACACGGCGCCGGCCAGCATCGCCGCGAGCACGCCGAGCCAGGGCGAGCCGGAATAGTGCGCGGTGCCGAAGCCGGCGACCGCGCCCATGATCATCATGCCTTCCACGCCGAGGTTGAGCACGCCGGAACGTTCCACCACGAGTTCGCCGATGCTTGCCAGCAGCAGCGGCGTCGCGGCGGTGGCAACCGTTATGAGGATGTTGACGACGATGCCGGTATCCATCAGCGCACCACGGTTGCCGCGGCCGGCGCGTCGCGGCCCGTCATGCGGATGCGGTAGCGGATCAGCGTGTCGCAGCCGAGCACGAAGAAGAGCAGCATGCCCTGGAACACGCGCACCACCTTGTCGGAAAGGCCGAGCACCGTCTGCGCCGCTTCGCCGCCGAGATAGGTGAGCGCGAGCAGCAGCCCGGCCACTATCGCGCCGAGCGGGTTCAACCGGCCGAGAAATGCGACGATGATGGCCGTAAAGCCGTAGCCGGGCGAGATGGAGGGTTGCAGCTGGCCGATCGCGCCGGACACTTCCATGATGCCGGCCAGCCCCGCCAGCGCGCCGGAGAGCAGGAAGGCGAAGAACACCATGCCCTTCTGGCTGAAGCCGGCAAACCGCCCTGCCCGCGGCGCGGAGCCGAGCACCCGGATGCGGAAGCCGCGCAGCGTGCGGCTCATCACGAACCAGACGGCACCCGCGGCGACCAATGTCACGATCACGCCGATGTTGGCACGGCCGGAGTCCGGCATGAGCTGCGGCAGGGTTGCGGCTTCGCTGAACTGGATCGTCTGCGGGAAATTGAAGCCCTTCGGGTCGCGCCAGGGGCCGCGCACTAGCCAATCCAGGAAAAGCTGCGCGACATAGACGAGCATCAGGCTGGTCAGGATCTCGTTGGTCCCGAAGCGCGTCTTCAGCAAGGCTGGGATGGCGCCATAGGCAGCGCCGCCGAGCATGCCGAGAAGCAGCATGAGCGGCAGCAGAGCCGCGCTCTGGAACTGCGGGAAAAGCACGGGCAGGATCGAGCCGGCGACGCCGCCGATGATGAACTGCCCTTCGGCACCGATATTCCAGTTGTTGGACTGGTAGCAGACGCACAAGCCCACCGCGATCAGGATCAGCGGCACGGCCTTGATCAGCAATTCATGGAGTTGCCAGACCTCGTCGGGATTCCAGAAGCCGGAAAGCGGCGCCACGAAATAGGTGGCGAGGGCCCCGCCGGGGTTGACGCCGAGCAGCGCAAACAGGATGGCGCCGGCGATCAGCGTCAGCGCAAAAGCCAGAAACGGCGAAAGCACGCTGAAGAGCGTTGACTGCTGCGGGCGGCGGACAAGCTCCAGGCGCATCAGGCCGTCTCCAGGCTGTGGCCGGTGTGATGGGACGGGTCCGCGCCGCCCATCAGCAAACCGATCCGCTCAAGCGTGGCTTCTCCGATCGGGATAGGCACGGAGACCGCGCCATCGTGCATCACGGCGATCCCATCGGCGATCTGGAAGAGTTCGTCGAGGTCCTGGCTGATGACGAGCACCGCGGACCCGGCGCGCGCCAGCTCGATCAGCGACTGGCGGATGCGCGCGGCGGCACCGGCATCAACGCCCCAGGTCGGCTGGTTGACGACCATCACGGCGGGCTTCCGGTCGAGCTCGCGGCCGATGATGAACTTTTGCAGGTTGCCGCCCGAAAGTGCGGAAGCCTCCGGGTCCGGTGCGCTCTTGCGCACGTCCATCTCGCTGACGATGCGCTGGGCAACGCCATAGATCGTGCGATTGCGGACGATGCCGAGGGCGGCGAGAAACGCCTTGCGATCCGTGGAGTGACGAGAGAGCAGAAGATTCTCGGACAGCTTGAAGCGCGGTGCTGCGCCGTGGCCCAGCCGCTCCTCCGGCACGAAGGCAGCGCCCAGCTTGCGCCGGGCGGAGATGGACAGGTGCCCGGCATCGCTGCCGCGGATGCGCACCGATCCCGCGTCGTCCTGAAGCACTTCGCCGGAGATCGCCTCGAACAGTTCGCCCTGCCCGTTGCCGGCGATGCCGGCGATGCCCAGCACCTCACCGGGGCGCACGCGAAGCTCGACGCCGCGCAGCGGGATCGAGAACGGCGTCGCGGCCTTGCGCCGGAGATTGCGCACCTCCAGAAGCGGCGCGGATACGACTGCGCTGGCCGGCGGCGGCGGGCGGTCCACGCCGCTGATCTCGCTGCCGACCATCATGCGGGCGAGCGTGGCGGGCGTTTCCCCGCGCGGGTCGCAATGCCCGACCACGCGCCCGTGGCGCAGCACGGTGGCGGCATCGCAGAGCCGCTTCACCTCGGACAGGCGGTGCGAGATGTAGAGGATCGACTTGCCTTCGCCGCGGAGGCGCTCCAGCGTGACGAACAGCTTGTCGGCTTCCTGTGGGGTCAGCACGGAAGTCGGTTCGTCCAGGATGATCAGGTCCGGTTCCTGCAGCAGGCAGCGGATGATCTCGATGCGCTGCCGCTCGCCGACCGAGAGATCGCCCACCAGTGCGGCTGGGTCGAGCGGCAGGCCGTAGCTTTGCGAAAGCGCTTTCGCCTTTGCGGCGATCGTCCTGATCGGCGTGCCCTCGCCCAACGACAGCGCGATGTTCTCGGCAGCAGACAGCGCCTCGAACAGCGAGAAGTGCTGGAAGACCATGCCGATGCCTAAGCGTCGCGCTTCCGCCGGGCTGGAAATTGCGACGGGCGCGCCCTTCCAGCGGATCGTTCCCGCATTGGGCTCCAGCGAGCCGAAGAGCATCTTGACCAGCGTGGACTTGCCTGCGCCGTTCTCGCCGAGCAGCGCGTGGATCTCACCTCTGCCGACCGTCAGATCGACGCCGTCGCAGGCACGTAGCGAACCGAAGATCTTGGTGAGGCCCTGCACGTCGAGCAGGTTCTCCCGGACCGGCGCTTCGAAATTTGCCACGCGACGTTTTTGCTCCAAGGGCCCAGTGCCAAGCTGATTTTTCAGGCAGCGCTGGCGAATGCCTGAAAGAGCATCAACTCGGAGCAAAACTCAAGGGCCGGCGAGAAATTCACGGAGATGTGCCGCTTCTGCATCAAGGCAGAAGGACGGTCGTTCCGGTGGTCTGCCGGCCTTCCAAGTCCGCCTGAGCCCGGCCCGCTTCTGCCAACGGGCGGCGCTGGTTCATGGCGATTTTGACGGCGCCGGACGACACCACGTCGAAGAGGGCGGACGCTGAAGCATCGAGCGCTTCTTGGGTAGCGTTGTAGGTGAACAGCGTCGGCCGCGTCGCGAACAGCGAACCCTTGCGGGAGAGGAGTTGGAAGTCGAAGGGCGGAATGGGGCCGGAAGCCTGGCCGAACAGCACGAAGAGCCCAAGCGGCCGCAGGCAGTCGAGCGAGCCCGGAAACGTGTCCTTGCCTACGGCATCGTAAACAACGTCGCATTTGCGGCCATCCGTGATCTCGGCGACGCGCGCGGGAAAGTCCTCGTCGCGGTAAAGGATCACGTGATCGTAGCCGTTCGCCTTGGCAAGCTCGGCCTTCTCCGGCGAGCCTGCCGTGCCGATGACGGTCGCGCCGAGGTGCTTCGCCCATTGGCCGAGGATCAGCCCGACGCCGCCGGCCGCGGCATGCACCAGGATCGTCTGGCCCGCCTGCACCGGAAAGGTCCGGCGCAGGAGATATTCGGCCGTCATGCCTTTCAGCATCATCGCGGCGGCCTGTTCGTCCGAAATTTCGTCCGGCAGGCGCACGAGCTTGTCCGCGGCGATGGTGCGCTGCTCCGCATAGGCGCCAAGCGGACCGGCATAGGCCACACGGTCGCCCGGCTTCAGTGCATCCACCCCCTCGCCGGCTTCCAGCACCAAGCCGGCCGCTTCGTTGCCGGGGATCAGAGGAAGCCCGTTCGGGGCGGGATAGAGGCCGGTGCGATAGTAGATGTCGATGAAGTTGAGCCCGACGGCCGTGTGCTGGATCAGCACCTCGCCGGGGCCGGGGCGCGGCGTTTCCACATCCTCCCAGGACAGCACATCCGGCCCGCCGTGAGCGTGGAGGACGACGGCCTTGCTCATGCCCGCACCTTCTTGGCGCCGAGTTGCGGAAACATCTGCATGATGCCGCCGATGCAGAAGAGGTAGATGCCGGTGCAAGCGATGCCGATCTTGGTGAACAGGCCGACATCCGACGTTTCCACGCCGATCTGATCGTAGAAGGACGCCAGCGTCGCCTGCGCCAGGGCCAGCGCGCCGAAGGCCACCCAGAGCAGCGTCATGCCGAGGTTGACCGTCCGCAGCCGCTCGACGCGCACGGGATGGATGAAGTGGATGGGGAGGAAGGTGCAGATGCCCGCGAACAGCACCACCGCGAACGAAACCCACTGTGCGGAGGCCGAAATGTTCGGCTTGTTGGGCTCGAAGATCACGAACAGGCTGAACACCACCATGTTCCAGACGACCGGGAACCCCTTGAAGAAGTTCTCCTTCGTCTTCATGCCGGTGTCGGCATAGTAGATCGCGCTCGACACCATGATGATCGCGGCGGACAGGAACGAGAAACCGTGGCCCATCACGCCAAACTGATACAAGGCGTAGGCCGGGATCAGCACGTAGGTCACGTAGTCGATGATGTTGTCCAGCAACTCGCCGGACCATGTCGGCAGCACTTCCTTGACCTGAAGCCTGCGGGCGATCGGCCCGTCGATGCCATCGACGAACAGCGCGAGCCCCAGCCAGAAGAACATCGAGGTCCAGTGCTTCTCGCTGGCGGCGACGAGCGAAAGGAAAGCCAGAAACGAGCCCGAAGCGGTGAGAAGATGAACGGAAAAGGCTTTCGCCTGCGGCGCGGTGACTTTCTTGCGCGGCTTGACCTGCGGCCAGACGATCTTCTTCTGAACGGGCGGAGGGTCTCCGGCTTCATCCAAGACGGGCGCGGCCATGCTCTTCTCCCCGCTGCCTGAAACACCACTGGTCATGCGCTGGCCCCAGCCTGGCCTTTTGTATAGGCGCTTCGGCGAAACCTACAAGCCGCGCCTTGGCAGGCGTGACGGTGAAGCGCGTTGAACGCAAGGGGCGCGGCCCTATAGATCAACGGGTTGCGCGTTGCAGCCGGGAAGCCCAGTGATGCAGAATCGAATCCTTGTCGCCGGCACCGGGCCGGTCGGCCTGCTGGCGGCGCTGGCGCTTGCCGACCAGGGGTTTCCCGTGCTGCTGGCAGGCCCGGCGCCGAACCGCGAAGACCGCCGCACCACGGCCGTGATGATGCCCGGCCTGCGCTTCCTCGGCACGCTTCGCGTTGACGAGGCCCTGAAGGCGGCGGGAGCGCCGCTGCGCGCGATGCGTATCCTGGACGGCACCAGCCGCCTGCTGCGCAGCCCGCCGGTGACCTTCCGCGCCGGCGAGATCGGCGAAGACGCTTTTGGATGGAACATACCCAACCAGCACCTGATCCAAGTCCTGGACGATGCGGTATCCGCCGAGCCTCGCATCGAGCGCCGTGCCGCGCTCGTGAGCCGTTGGAACCTTGGGGAAGACAGAGCCGCCGCGGAATTCGCGGATGGCGCCACGGCCGAAGCCTCCCTCGTCGTGGCGGCCGACGGCAGGACATCGCCGGCCCGCGAGGCAGCCGGCATCAGCGTTCGCGGGGCAGCGCTTCCGCAGACGGCGATGGTGCTTTCCTTCGCGCACAGCCGCGATCACAACTTCACCTCGACCGAGTTCCACGGGGAAAGCGGCCCCTTCACCCAGGTTCCCCTGCCCGGCCGGCGATCGAGCCTCGTATGGGTGGAGCGCCCCCGCCGCGCGGCACAGCTTTCTGCCCTCAGTGATGACGAACTCGCAGAACTGATCGAAAGCCGGATGCAGTCCATGCTGGGTGACGTTTCCGTGGAGCCCGGCCGGCAACTCTTCCCGCTTTCCACCATGTCGCCCAGCCGCTATGGCGCGAGGCGGGTGGCGCTCGTCGGCGAGGCCGCACACACGATCCCGCCGATCGGCGCGCAGGGTTTTAATCTCGGCATCCGGGACGTCAGGCAGCTGATGGACATCCTGGCCGGAGAGCGAGGCGATGCCGGTGCCCCGGCGGTGCTGGAACGCTACGATGCGGCGCGGCGCTTCGAAGTGATGTCGCGCAGCGCCGGCGTGAACCTGCTGAACGGATCGCTGCTTTCTTCCCTCCTGCCGGTCCAAGCTGCACGCAGTCTCGGCCTTGCGGCTTTGAGCCGCATCGCACCGCTGCGCGCGCTTCTGATGCGGGAGGGGCTGGAAACCGGAAGCGGTTTCCGTGCCTCGCTGCCGGGTGGCGTGAAGGCGCGTCGGCTGCCTTTCTGAAAGCATTGCTTTGGTTTGCGCCAGACGCCACATTGCCGGAAAGGTTTTGGCGATGACAGGCATCAGAAGCGCGAAGTTCAGGATAGGCCAAGTGGTGCGGCATCGAATCTTTCCGTTCCGCGGCGTGATCTTCGACGTCGATCCGGAGTTCAACAACACGGAAGAGTGGTATCAAGCCATCCCGGCCGAGGTGCGGCCGCGCAAGGACCAGCCCTTCTACCACCTTTTCGCCGAAAACGCGGAGACCGAGTACATCGCCTACGTGTCCGAGCAGAACCTGCTTGATGACTCTTCCGGCGATCCCGTCCGTCACCCGCAGATCGGGGAAGTTTTTGAAAAGCTGCCGGACGGACGCTACGCCCTCCGCTCTGCCGCGCGGCACTGATCTCCCAAAGCGAAAAAAAGCAAAAAGGCTGCGTTTCCGCAGCCTTTCGTTCTTCGCGGGCGGTGAGGGAGCTTAGAGCATCGGACGGTTAATCGCACGCAGTCTGCCGGCCGGGGGTGGGTGCAAGCGTTGTTGTTGGCCTCGGCCGGGCAACAGCCCGACGCTCGCCCACCGCCTAGCCTGCATCCCGCCCCCAACCACCAGCCTGCATCCGATTAGCCGTCCGATGCTCTAGTTGCTCTCCTTCGCCTTTTCCTGCTCGTCCTTGAGCTTCTTGGCGAAGTCCTGGTTGTTCTTGGTCACGAAGTCCTGAAGCTTCTTCTGGCGATCCTGAAGATCGGCCTGCTTGAGGGGTTCGCCGTCGAACGCGCCGGTGAAGCCCTTCAGCGTGACCTTGATCGGGTTCGGCTGATTCTGGAAGTTGACCGAGGTGAGCGTCAATTCCGAGCCCTTCTTGAAGGATGAGACCAGCGCGTCGTTCATCTGGGTCTCGGCGACGCAACGGTCGGGGAAGCAGATGACGTAGTCGATCTTCTGGGCCTTGCCGTTGTCGATCTGAAGGCCGATGCCCGGCGGCAGCAGGCGGCCGCTCGGCACGGTGACCTGGAACACCTTGCGCGTCACCTTGCCCTTGATGTCGATAAGGCTGATCCCGGTCAGCAGCTGGCCGGTGTTCGCGGTCGTAATGTTCTGCACGTTGCAGATGTTGAGGTCGGCCTGCTTGGAGCAGGCCTTAAACCAGCCCTTGGGCAGTTCCGGCTGCTGCTGCTGGGCGAGCGCCGGGGAAACGGCGACGGCACCCACGATCCCCAGAACGCCGGCAGCCACACGCCCAAGACGCAGAGCGTCCGCCGAAAGCTTCCTCATCAGCAAAATCCTCTTGAAACTCACTCGCGACGCCCCAGGCCGCGTATTTCCGCTCCCTCTCCCGGAATTGAGGCAACAGGATGACTGGGGCGGGGGAGGCGCAATCGGTGCGGGCCGGAGCAAGGTTGAAGGCAGGCGCGGCAGCGATCATAACGGCCGAATCAGCACCGCTCCCGAACCATTCGGTCCTTTCCATGCGCCGCTTCGCCCTTCTCTGCCTGTTGTCCTTCGCTGCATTCGTCCAAGCAGCGTCGGCGGAGCCGCGCTTCGCGATCGCCATGCACGGCGAACCTGCCCTGCCGCCGGACTTCCAGAACTTTCCCTATGCAAACCCGCAGGCGCCGAAGGGCGGCAACGTGGAATACGCATGGTCCGGCACCTTCAACAGCGTCAACCCGTTCATCGTGCAGGGCAGCGGCGCGCGGGGCATGCTGGACCTGATCTTCGGCAACAACGTCTTCGACACGCTGATGCAACGGTCAGCCGACGAACCGTTCACGCTCTACCCGCTGCTGGCGAAGACGATCGACACGGACGAGGCCCGCACTTTTGCCGAGTTCACGCTGGACGAGCGCGCCAAGTTTTCCGACGGTACGCCCGTCACGCCTGAGGACGTGATCTTCACCCTCGAACTCCTGCGCGACAAAGGCCTGCCGCGCTACGCCGTCACCGCAAACAAGATCGCGAAGACCGAAAAGGTGGGCGAGCACGGCGTCCGCTTCACCTTCAGGCAAGCCGACCGCGAGCTGCCCTTGATTTTGGGGCTGGTGCCGATCCTGCCGAAGCACGCGATCGACGCGGCGAATTTCGGCAAGTCCACGCTCAAGCCGCTGATCGGCAGCGGCCCTTACACGCTGGACAAGGTGGTCGCCGGCGACAGCATCACGCTGAAGCGCAACCCGGACTATTGGGCAAAGGACATCCCCTCCAAGCGCGGGCTGGACAACTATGACCGGATCCGCATGACCTATTACCGCGACGACAACGCGATGTTCGAAGCGTTCAAGGCCGGGCTGATCGACGTCTTTCTGGAAACCAGCAGCGGGCGCTGGAAAGGCGGCTACGACTTTCCCGCCGTGACCAGCGGGGCGATCATACCGGAAACATTCAAGCCGAAGCTGGCTTCGGGGATGTTCGGCTTCGTCATGAATACGCGTCGGCCGCAGTTCAAGAACCGCGCCGTGCGCGAGGCGCTGGCGAGCCTGTTCGACTTCGAATGGGTCAACCGCAACCTGCTGTTTTCCGCCTACACGCGCACGCAGAGTTTTTGGGATAATTCCGACCTGACATCGCACGGCGTTGCCGCCAGCGATGGCGAGCGCAAGCTCCTGGCGCCGTTTCCGGATGCCGTGTCTCCTGAGATCCTGGATCAGGGCTGGCAGGCCGCGCCTTCCAACGGCTCAGGCCGCGACCGCAACTTCTACCGCACGGGCTACGACAAGCTCAAGGCTGCCGGCTTCCACATGGAGAACGAGCGGCTGATCGGGCCGGACGGCAGGCCGCTGGCCTTCGAGATCATGCTCAAAGGCAGCGATTCCGAGCAGCTTGCGAGGAGTTGGCAGGGCACCCTGGCGCGGCTTGGCATCGCGGCGGCGATCCGCGAGGTGGATGCATCGCAATACCAGCAGCGTCTCACGAACTTCGACTACGACGTGATCTCCTTCATCTATCCCTCTTCGCTCTCTCCTGGCGTCGAGCAGATGAGCCGGTGGGGCGCCGCTTCGCGCGACAAGCCGGGCACCTTCAACTATGCCGGCGCCGCCGACCCGGCCATCGACGCGATGATTTCCGCAATGCTCCAGGCGAACGACCGTTCTGCCTTTGCCGACGCCGTGCGCGCGCTCGACCGCGTGCTGATGAGCGGCGCATACACCGTGCCGCTCTACTACCTGCCGGAGCAATGGGTGGCGCGCTGGAGCCGCATCCGCCACCCGGACAAGACGCCGCTCTACGGCTTTCAATTACCGACTTGGTGGCGGGAGGATTAGGCGGCCGCCTTCCTCGTTGCCAGCCGGGCAAGCTGCGTCATCACGACAGCCGAGCCGGCGAGGCGCTTTTCCGGGGTCTGCCAGTCGCGCTGGAGCACGATGCTCTGGTCGGGCCGGATCTTCGCCAGCGAGCCCTGCTCGCCGATGAAGCGCACCAGCCCGGCCGGGTCGGGGAACTCGCGGGCGCGGAAGTGGATCACGACGCCCTTGGGGCCGGCATCGAGCTTTTCCACATTGGCTTGCCGGCACAGCGCCTTGATGAAGACGATCTTCAGCAAGTGCTCGACCTCCTCCGGCAGCGGCCCGAAGCGGTCCACGAGTTCGGCGCCGAAGGCGTCGATCTCCTCAGCCGACTCCAACTCCCCCAGGCGGCGGTAGAGGCTTAGGCGAAGCTGGAGGTCGGGCACGTAAGTTTCGGGGATCATGACTGCCGTGCCGACCGCGATCTGCGGCGACCAGCCGGCGGCCGCGGCCGTGTCGTCGCCCTTCATCTCGGCAACCGCCTCCTCCAGCATCTGCTGGTAAAGCTCGAAGCCGACCTCCTTGATGTGGCCGGACTGCTCCTGACCCAGCAGGTTGCCTGAGCCGCGGATGTCGAGGTCGTGGGACGCCAGCTGGAAGCCGGCGCCCAGCGTGTCCAGCGATTGCAGGACTTTCAGGCGCCGCTCGGCATTGTCGGTCAGCGTGCGCTTGGCCGGCAGGGTGAACAGCGCATAGGCCCGCAGCTTGGAACGGCCGACGCGGCCGCGCAGCTGATAGAGTTGCGCCAGCCCGAACATATCCGCGCGATGGACGATCAGCGTGTTGGCGGTCGGCACGTCGAGGCCGGATTCCACGATGGTCGTGGAAAGCAGCACGTCGTACTTGCCGTCGTAGAAGGCGTTCATGATGTCGTCCAGCTCGCCGGCTGCCATCTGGCCGTTGGCGGCGGCGACCTTGAGTTCGGGCACTTGGGCTTCCAGGAACTCCTTGATCTCCGGGAGATCGGAGATGCGCGGCACCACGTAGAACGATTGCCCGCCGCGATAGCGCTCGCGCAGCAGCGTTTCGCGGATCACCAGCGGGTCGAAGGGCGAGATGAAGGTGCGCACCGCCATCCGGTCCACCGGCGGCGTGGCGATCAGTGAAAGCTCGCGGACGCCGGTCAGCGCCAGTTGCAGCGTGCGGGGAATCGGCGTGGCCGAGAGCGTGAGCACATGCACGTCGCTCTTCAACTCCTTCAACCGCTCCTTGTGCTTGACGCCGAAGTGCTGCTCTTCGTCTATGATGAGCAGGCCGAGGTTCTTGAAGGTTACGGCCGAGCCGAGCAGGGCATGCGTGCCGATCACGATGTCCACGGTGCCGTCGGCAAGCCCCTTCTTGGTCTCGGCCAACTCCTTCGATCCGACGAGCCGCGACGCCTGGCGCACCTTGACGGGCAGCCCGGCGAAGCGCTGTGAAAAGGTCTTGAAGTGCTGGCGCGCAAGCAGCGTCGTCGGCACGACTACGGCGACCTGTAACCCTTCCATCGCGCCCAGGAACGCCGCGCGCAGCGCCACCTCCGTCTTGCCGAAGCCGACATCGCCGCAGATCAGGCGGTCCATCGGCTTGCCCGCGCCGAGGTCGTCCAGCACCGCGTCGATGGCGTTCTGCTGGTCGTCGGTTTCCTCATAGGGGAAGCGCGCGGCGAACTCGCCATAGAGCCCCTGCGGCGGGTGCAGCACCGGCGCGGAGCGCGTGTGCCGCTCAGCGGCCAGGCGGATCAGCTGTCCCGCCATGTCGAGCAGGCGGCGCTTCAGCCGCGCTTTGCGCATCTGCCAGGCGCCGCCGCCGAGCTTGTCGAGCGTGGCTTCCGTGCCTTCCGAGCCGTAGCGCGAGAGAAGCTCGATGTTTTCGACGGGAAGGAACAGCCGGTCGTCGCCGGCATAGCGGATCTCGACGCAGTCGTGCGGCGCGCCGAGCGCCTCGATGGTTTTCAAGCCTACGAAGCGGCCGATGCCGTGGTCGGCATGCACCACGATGTCGCCTGTCGCCAGCGAGGAGACTTCCGCGATGAAGTCCGAGGACTTCTTGCGCTTCTTCGAGCGGCGCACCAAGCGATCGCCCAGGATGTCCTGTTCGGCCACGACGGCCAGCCCGTCGGTCTCGAAACCGGCCTCGATCGGCAGCACGGCGAGCGCGGCCTCGTTGCGCTTGAGCTTGTCAGCCTCGTCCAGCGTTTCCACGCGCTTCAGCTTGCCCAATCCGTGCTCGGCCATGATCTGGCCGAGCCGGTCGGCGGAGCCGGCGGTCCAGCCGGCCAGCACGGTGCGCTTGCCCTTGGCGCGCAGGTCGGAGACGTGATCGACCGCAGCCTGGAACACGTTGGCGTTCTGATCCGCGCGCTCGGCCTCGAAGCTGCGGCCGTCCCGCGCTCCGGCATGGAATACCTTGCGGGCGCCGACATCGGGCGCGTCGAACGGCGAAAGCTCCACCGCGACGCGGCCGCTCGCCGCCTTCTCGACCTCGGCAGGCGCAAGATACATCCGTTCCGGCGGAACAGGCTTGTAGGGAACCGCGTCCTTGACGCCGCCCTGATTGCTGCGCGATTCGTAGTGATCGGCGATCTGCGCGTGGCGCTCGTCGATCGCCTCCCGCGCCAAGTGGTCGAACAGGATCGGCGCAGACGGGACGTAGTCGAACAGCGTATCGAGCTTGCCGTAGAAGAACGGCAGCCAGTGCTCCATGCCGGCGAAGCGCCGCCCCTCGGTCACCGCGGCGTAAAGCGCGTCGTCGCGGGAGGGCGCTCCAAAGGCCTCGATGTAGGAGCGGCGGAATTGCGCGATCGTTTCAGGCGTCAGCGCGACCTCGCTCATCGGCTGGAGCACGAGCCCGTCGCGGCTGCCGGTGCTGCGCTGGGTGGCTGCATCAAAGGCGCGGACGGTTTCCAGCGTGTCGCCGAAGAAGTCGAGGCGCAGCGGCTCCGGCGTGCCCGGCGCCCAAAGGTCGAGTATGCCGCCGCGCACCGCGTATTCGCCGACTTCCCGCACGGTTCCCGTGCGCTCGAAGCCCGCCGTTTCCAGCCGCGCGGTCAATCCGTCCATGGCGATGTTGTTGCCCGGCCGGGCGCGCAGCGTCTGCGCCTCGACCAGCTTGGCAGGCGGGATGCGCTGAAGAACGGCGTTGGCCGTGGTTAGGATGATCGCGCGGTGCGGCGCCTTGGCCAGGGCGATCAGCCCGCCCAGCGCATCCAACCGCCGCGCCGCGGCATCGGCGCTGGGGGATACGCGATCGTAGGGCAGGCAGTCCCATGCCGGCAGTTCGAGCACGGGCAGTTCCGGCGCGGCGAAGCTAAGCGCCTCCGTGATGCCCGGCAGCCGTTGACCCTCCCGCGCGACGAAGACGATCGGCCCGTCCGGCGCCAGTTCGCCGGCAGCCTGCGCCAGCGCGAAGGCGACGAAGCCGTCCGGCACGCCGTCCAAGATGGAAAAGCCGGGACGTGCTTTCGCCAGTCCGCTTGGATGAAAGAGAGTCATGAGAAAGGTCTATGGTTTGGCTTGCGCCGCAAAAGCGCGAACTTCGAAAAACAGCGGCTCCGCGTCTTCGGGCACAGGCTTCGCGCCGGTGGTCCAGGCAAGCAGATCGGTGTCGGGAATATCCAGGAGCCGCTCATATTGTTCCAATTCGGAGCCGGTCAAGACGGGCAGCTTCGCATCGGCGAAAGGGCCGAGGATCAGGTCCATTTCCCGCATTCCCCGATGCCAGGAACGGAACCGGGCGCGCTTGCGGCGGGGGTCCCAGGCGGCCTGATCTGCTGGTTCGGTCATCGACGTTTTCTCCCGCACGTAACGCTTGAGGGTTCGGTGCGCTTCATACCCCCCTCTGCCCTGCCGGGCATCTCCCCCACAAGGAGGGAGATCGGCAGCTTTGACGCCTCGCGATTTATTGCGATGTTGAAGATAGCGCATGGAGGGGGCACGACGGAGTGAGGCTGCCCGCGCAAGCAACCCGCTTTGCGGCGCCTGCGCTCTTCACCTATGTCAGGCAGGCCATGCGCCCTTCGCTTCTAGACCCGATCTTCGTGCCGATCACCTCGCTTGCCGGGGTAGGGACGAAGCTTGGCGCGCTGATCGAGAAGATCGTTCCAGCCGATCTCGGCGACCGGCACGCGCGGGCGGCAGACATGCTCTTTGTGCTGCCGCATTCCGTGATCGACCGGCGGCAGCGGCCCGGCATCGCTTTGTCACCGGAAGGTTCGATCGTCACGCTCGACCTGCGGGTGGACCGGCACCAGCCCCCACCCCGTGGGATGAACAACCAGCCGTTTCGCGTGTTCGCGCATGACGACACGGGCGAGATCGCGCTGACCTTCTTCCGGGCGCACGGCAACTGGATCGAGAAGCTGCTGCCGATCGGCGAAAAGGTGATCGTCAGCGGCCGCATGGAGTGGTTCAACGGCCGCCCGACGATGGTCCATCCCGACCACATCGCCAAAGCCGAAGACGCGGACAAGCTGCCGCTGGTCGAGCCGGTTTACCCACTGACGGCCGGGCTGTCTTCAAAATACCTGCGCCGCGCCATCGACGGCGCGCTGAAGCGGCTACCCCTTCTGCCCGAATGGATCGACGGCGAGCTGATGCGCCGGCAGACTTTCCCGGCCTTCGCAGAAGCGCTCGACCGCGTGCACCATCCCGCCGATCCGCTCGATGCAGCCGTGGAGGGTGCCGCGTGGCGGCGGCTCGCCTATGACGAACTCTTGGCAGGCCAGCTTGCCCTGGCGCTGATGCGCAAGCAGACGCGGAACACGGGCGGCCGCGCGATGCAGAGTCAAGGACGGTTGGCGCAGCAGATACGCGGTACCCTGCCCTACTCCCTCACCCGCTCGCAGGAACAGGCCCTTGCCGAAATAGACGCCGACCTGCGCAAGCCGGAGCGCATGCTGCGCCTGCTGCAAGGCGATGTCGGGTCGGGCAAGACGGTTGTGGCGCTTCTGTCGATGGCGCGCGCGGCAGAGGCCAGGCGTCAATCGGCGCTGATGGCGCCGACCGAGATCCTGGCGCGCCAGCACTTTTCCACGATTGCACCTTTGGCAGAGAAAGCCGGCATCCGCACCGCCATCCTGACCGGCCGCGAAAAGGGCCGCGACCGAACTGCCACGCTCGCCGGTCTTCAATCGGGCGAAATCGGCATCGTCGTCGGCACGCATGCGCTGTTCCAGGAAGGCGTGACGTTTCACGACCTCGGTCTCGTCGTCGTGGACGAGCAGCACCGTTTCGGCGTTCACCAGCGCCTGGGGCTTTCCGCCAAAGGCGCGACCCCGGACATGCTGGTGATGACCGCGACGCCGATACCCCGCACGCTGGTGCTCACCGCCTTCGGCGACATGGCGGCATCCAAGCTGTTGGAGAAGCCCGCGGGACGGCAGCCGATCCGCACGGTGACGCTGGCCGAAGATCGGGTGGACGAGCTTGTCGGGCGCATCCGCGACGCGGTTGCGGACGGGCAGAAGGTCTATTGGATCTGCCCGCTCGTGGAGGAGTCGGAGGAACTCGACCTTGTGGCGGCGGAAAAGCGTTTTGACTCGCTACGGCCCGTGTTCGGCATCCAGCTCGGCCTGATCCACGGGCGCATGAGCGGGCGCGACAAGGACGCCGCGATGGAAGCCTTCAAGGAGGGCCGCACCCGCGTGCTCGTGGCGACAACCGTCGTCGAGGTGGGGGTGGACGTGCCGGACGCCACGATCATGGTGATCGAACACGCCGAGCGGTTCGGGTTGGCTCAGTTGCACCAGCTTCGCGGGCGCGTCGGCCGGGGCGCGAAGCCCTCCAGCTGCGTGCTGCTCTACAAGACGCCGCTCGGCGAAACCGCGAAGAAACGGCTTTCCGTCCTGCGCGAAACCGAGGACGGCTTCCTCATCGCCGAAGAGGACCTGAAGCTGCGCGGCGAAGGCGAGTTGCTGGGAACGCGCCAATCCGGCATGCCGGGCTTCCAGGTGGCCCGGCTGGAGGCGCACGGCGACCTTCTGGAGATCGCCCGCGACGATGCGCGGCTGATCCTCGCAACCGACCCCGACCTAGCGTCGCCGCGTGGCCAGGCACTGCGCGTGCTGCTCTACCTGTTCGGTCGGGACGAGGCGGTGCGGCTGTTGGAGGCGGGGTGAAAGACGCCTGCGGCGCCGAGCCTTCTTCTCCCCTTGTGGGAGAAGGAAGCTCTTCACTCCACCGTCACCGACTTTGCGAGGTTGCGCGGCTGGTCCACATCCGTGCCCATGAAGACGGCGGTGTGGTACGCGAGCATCTGGATCGGCAGGGCATAGACGATCGGCGACACGATCTCCGGCGTGTCCGGCAGCACGATCGTTTCCATCGTCTTGACCGTGGAGTGCTCCGCGCCCTTGCGGTCGGTGATCAGGATGATCTTGCCGCCGCGCGCCGCGACCTCCTGCATGTTGGACACGGTCTTCTCGAAGATGCGGTCGTGCGGCGCGATGACGATCACCGGCATGTTCTCGTCGATCAGCGCGATCGGCCCGTGCTTCAGCTCGCCGGCCGCGTAGCCTTCGGCGTGGATGTAGGAGATTTCCTTGAGTTTCAGCGCGCCCTCCATGGCGAGCGGGTAGTTCGTGTCGCGGCCGAGGTAGAGGACATGGCGGTAGTGCGCGAGTTCGCGCGCCACCTTCTCGATCTGGGGTCCAAGCTTCAGAACCTGGCTGACGAGGCGGGGCGCTTCACCGAGCTGGCGCACCAAAGTCTGCTCCTCCTCCGCGGAAATCACGTCGCGCTCACGCGCCGCCCGGACGGCGAGCGAGGCCAGCACCGAAAGCTGGCAGGTGAAAGCTTTCGTGGAGGCGACGCCGATCTCCGGTCCGGCGAGGGTCGGCAGGATCACGTTCGCCTCGCGCGCCATGGTCGATTCGCGCACGTTGACGATCGTGCCGATCGGCACGCCGGCCTTCTTGCAGTAGCGCAAGCTGGCCAGCGTGTCCGCCGTTTCGCCGGACTGCGATACGAACAGCGCCGCGCTGCGCAGGGACAGCGGCATCTCGCGGTAGCGGAATTCCGATGCGATATCGATGTCCACCGGCAGCCTTGCCAGGCGCTCGAACCAGTACTTGCCGACGGAACCCGCCAGGAATGCCGTGCCGCACGCCGAGAGATAAAGGCGCTCCACCCTGGCGAAATCGAAGGGCAGCTTCAGCGGCTTGGCCGTGCTTGTGGTGAAGTCGAGATACTGCGCCAGGGTGTGGGAGATCACCTCAGGCTGCTCATGGATCTCCTTCTCCATGAAGTGCCGGTGGTTGCCCTTGTCCACGAAATAGGACGTGCCGATCGACTGCTGGCGCGAACGAGCGACCGGGTTGCCCGCCATGTCGAAGATGGTGACCGCGTTGCGGCGCACCACGACCCAGTCGCCGTCCTCCAGATAGGTGATGGAGTCGGTGAAGGGCGCGAGCGCGATGGCGTCGGAGCCGAGGAACATCTCACCCTCGCCGTGGCCGACCGCCAGCGGCGGGCCGTTGCGTGCGCCGACGATCAGGTTCTCGTCGCCGCGGAACATGATGGCCAGCGCGAACGCCCCTTCCAGCCGCTTCAGCGCGCTGTGCGCGGCTTCGATGGGCGGCGCGCCGCGCCCAAGCTCGCGCGCAACAAGATGCGCCACAACTTCCGTGTCGGTCTGCGAAACGAAGTCGAAGCCGTCCGCGGTCAACTCGGTGCGAAGGTCGGCGAAGTTCTCGATGATGCCGTTGTGGACGATCGCAACGCCGTTGGAGAAGTGCGGGTGCGCGTTCGTCTCGTTGGGGATGCCGTGCGTCGCCCAGCGGGTGTGGCCTATGCCGATCGTGCCGTCGAGCGGCTCGGCCTTGAGCCGGCGTTCCAGGTTGACCAGCTTGCCCTCGGCACGGCGGCGGGCAAGCTCGCCATGCTCCAGGGTGGCGATGCCCGCGGAGTCGTAGCCGCGATATTCCAGGCGCTTCAATGCATCGACGATCAGCGGCGCCACGGGCGAGTGGCCGACGATGCCAACGATCCCACACATGCTTCGAACCCCTTGGCAAAAGTTGGAAAGGCCGGACCAGTCCCCACCCGGTCTCTAGCCGCGCACCGGATCGATCCCCAAGTCACATTCCGTTTCACGTCATGTCAGACGAGATGAGCCTGCCGCTCATCCCATTCCGGCATTGAGAAGCGGTTAGCGCCTATTTCTGCTTTTTAGCGGCGTCGGCCCGCCGCTCGCGCAGTTCGCGCCCTTTGCCGGGCAGAGTCTTCTGCCGGGCCCGCCCAAACGCCAGCGCATCGCTTTCCACGTCCTCGGTGATCACGCTGCCCGAAGCGACATAGGCCCCATCGCCGATCTTCACGGGGGCGACAAGGGCGGAATTCGAGCCGATAAAGGCATTCGCGCCGATGTCGGTGACGAACTTGGCATAGCCGTCATAGTTGCAGGTGATGGTGCCGGCGCCGATGTTCGCGCCGGCGCCGATCCGGGCATCGCCGATGTAGGTCAGGTGGTTGACCTTGGCGCCCTCCTCCAGCACCGCTTTCTTGACCTCGCAGAAATTGCCGACCTTGGCCTTGCGCCGCAGCTTCGCCTCCGGGCGCAGCCGCGCAAAGGGGCCGACCTGGCAATTTTCGCCGACCTCGGCGCCTTCCAGATGCGAGAAGGCATGGATCACCGCGCCAGCCGCCACTCTCACGCCCGGTCCGAACCAAACGTTCGGCTCGATCGTCACGTCAGCCGCGATTTCGGTATCGTGCGCGAAGAACACGGTTTCCGGCGACTGCATCGTCACGCCGGCCAGCATCACCTCGCGGCGCTTGCGCGCCTGCCAGATGGCTTCCGCCTCGGCGAGTTCGACGCGGTTGTTGACGCCGAGCACGTCGGCGAACTGCGTTTCCACGGCGACCGCGTGAAGGCCCCGCGCCAAAGCGAGTTCCACCACGTCGGTCAGGTAGTACTCGCCCTTGGCGTTGCTGTTGCCGACGGCATCCAGAAGGTCCAGCGCGTGGGCGCTGCTGATGGCCATCACGCCGCCGTTGCAGAAGGTGATGGCCCGCTCCGCCTCGGAACAGTCCTTGTCCTCGCGGACTGCGATCAGCCCGCCGTCGCGCTCGATCAGCCGGCCGTATCCCGACGGCTTGGCCGTGCGGAAGCCGAGAACCGCGACCGAGGCCGGTCCGCCCTCCACCGGCGCGCTGATCTTGCGGATCGTCTCGCGCGTCAAAAGCGGCGTATCGCCGTAGAGCACCAGCAGCGGGCCGGAGGCGTGCTCGATCGCTTCGCGCGCGGCCAGCACGGCATGCGCGGTTCCCAGCTGCTTGTCCTGCACGAAGACCTGCATGTCCGGCGCGAAGCCTTGCGCGGCCGTTCGGACGGCCTCGCTGCGGTGGCCGACCACCAGCGCCAGCCTGCCCACTTCTGCCTGCTCCGCGGCGGCAACCACATGCGCCAGCATCGGCAGCCCCGCAATTGCGTGCAGGACCTTCGGCTTGCTGCTGCGCATGCGCGTTCCCTCGCCTGCCGCGAGGATCACCGCCAACCCGGACTTTCCGCTCATTCCCACCTCATTTTTAGTCCTTCAGGCGCTGTAGCATCCTCATGGGCAAGCCGCCACACGCCCTATCCCAGCCGCGCAAGACCGGGAAAAGCTTCGAGCAGCCAGTAGGACGCGGTTGCGATGCCGCCGGACAGGAAGAACACGCCGGCGATCACCAGAAGCGCGCCGATCACCTTCTCCACGCGGCCGAGATGCACGCGAAAGCGGCCGAGAAAACGCATGAACGCGCCGGAGAAAAAGGCCGCCAGCAGGAATGGGAAGCCCAGCCCCAGGGAGTAGGCTGCAAGCAGCGCCGCCCCCTCGCCGACCGTTTCGCGGCCGCCGGCAAGCGTCAGGATCGGCCCCAGCACCGGCCCTATGCAAGGCGTCCAGCCGAAGGCGAAAGCCAGCCCCATGAGGTAGGCGGCAGCAACGCCCGCCGGCTGCCCTCGTGCTTGGAAGCGCGCTTCCCGCGACAGGAGCGGGATGCGCAGGATGCCGAGGAAGTTCAGGCCCATGCCGATGATCAGAACGCCCGCGATCAACGCTAGCGGTTCCTGCCAGACGCGCAGCACCCGTCCGACCGTGGAAGCGCCGGCTCCGAGCGCCACGAAAACGGTGGAGAAGCCGAGCACGAAGGCCAGTGCGCAGATCAGGAGCGTTTGCCGCGCCGCGGATGGCGCAGCGCGCTCCGCTCGGAAATCCTCCACGGACACGCCAGCCATGTAGCAGAGGTAGGGCGGCACCAGCGGCAGCACGCAGGGGGAAAGAAAGGAAAGCGCCCCGGCCCCGATCGCGGTGGCATAGCTGACGTCCAACGCCATTCTTTTCCCACGCGGGCCTGCTTCCCGCCTTGTTGGCTTCTCAAAGGCAAATGGTGAGCGCGATGGGATTCGAACCCATGACCTACAGATTAAAAGT
>CAXTCF010000027.1:0-32684 GCA_964242945.1 uncultured Rhizobiaceae bacterium
GGCTAGGCGGTGGGCGAGCGTCGGGCTGTTGCCCGGCCGAGGCCAACAACGACGCTCGGCCCCCGGCCCCGGCCGGCAGACTGCGTGCGATTAACCGTCCGATGCTCTAGGTCTCGGGTTGAAAGGGAAATCATGCGTGCGGAGGCTTTTGTCATTCACCTGGAAAGTGCCGCCGCCCGGCGCCCCCAGGTCGATGCCTTGCTCCAAGCGTTGCCGCTTCCCGCCCGTGTAATCTACGCCGTCGATGGCCGCAGCCTTTCCGATGCTGCTGTTGATGCCGTCTATTTGCGCGGCCTTCACCGACCCCGCTACCCCTTCCCGCTGCGCCGGACTGAGATCGGTTGCTTCCTCTCTCATCGCAAGGCTTGGGCTGCGATCTGCGAAAACGGCCTGGAAGCGGGCCTGATCGTGGAGGACGATGTGGCCTTCGACAATCCCGGCTTCGGCCGCGCGCTGGCGCTTGCAGTGGAAACAATGCAGCCAGCGGATTACGTTCGCTTTCCCTACCGGAGCTACACCGACCGCGGCAGAGTCCTGGCCAAAAAAGAGGGGGTAGGGCTGCTTGAGCCGGTACTTCCGGGCGCCGGCATGCAGGTTCAGCTTGTCGGCCGTGAAGCCGCGGCGCTCCTCTTGGAGCGCACGGAGAAATTCGACCGCCCCGTCGATTCCTTCATACAGATGCGCTGGCTGACAGGCGTGCGCACACTGGCGATGCAGCCCTCAGGCATCCGGGAGATCGGCGCCGCACTGGGCGGCACGCTGGTGCAGAAGAAGGCGAAGCCTTGGAGTGAGGTCATCTCCCGCGCGGCGTCGCGGGCGCTTCACCGCTCTCGCCTGCGCTTGGCCGCGCTGCGCCACCCTGTTAGGCCGCCGCGGTGAAGCGCCTCGTGATCGTCGGCAACGGGCCGCTGCCGCGCGACCTCTCGGCGGAAGTGGACGGCGCGGATTTCGTCATACGCTTCAACGAGCCGAAAGCTTCGACCGGCATGAGCGGCTCGCGCACCGACCGCCTGATCATGGCCAATTCCGGCAAGCCCATGCAGCGCCGGCTGAACGACCCGAAGCTGATCTCTTCCCCGATTTTCCAGAACGCGCGCGAGGTGGTGCTCGCCTATCACCCTCAAGTCATCGCCCGCTACTTCCGCAACCCCAATCTGCTGGCGCGTCTGGGCGGAAGGCGAGCCGACTGGACCGTGCCGTCGATCGAAAAATTCGGCGGCGCCGGCAAGGAGATCCGCATCATGCCGCCGCAGTTCTACGAAGCAGGCTGCCGGGAACTGGGCGTGCCCAAGGATAAGATGCGCGAAGTCTTCCCCAGCACCGGCTTCTTCGGCATCTGGCGGGCTTTGAGAGAGTTTCCCGCGGATACTTGGCGGATCGAGGTCTGCGGCTTTTCATGGTCCGGCTGGCGGCGCCATGCCTGGGGCGACGAGCGGGCCTGGGTTGCGGCCCGCGTGGCGGAGGGCAGGATCGTGCTGATCGACGAAGCCGCTTGATACATCTTGCATGCCCGCATTTTCGGCTTACAGCACGGGGCCGGCAAATCAGGATTGAAGCATGAGCGATGCCCTCAGAGTTTTCATCGGCTGGGATTCGCGCGAGCCGATCGCCTACGAGGTGGCGAAAAGCACCGCTTTGAAGAATGCGTCGATCCCGCTCGACATCCAGCCGATCAAGCTGGATGACCTTGTAGCCCAAGGGCTCTACACCCGCGCCATCGACCCGCTGGCTTCCACCGAGTTCACCTATTCCCGCTTCTTCACGCCCTATCTCGCCGGCTTCGAGGGCTGGGCGCTCTTTTGCGACTGCGACTTCCTGTTCTTCGGCGACCTTGGAGAACTCAGGCAATACGAAGATGAGTCCAAGGCCGTGCTCTGCGCCCAGCACGACTACCAGCCGAAGGACGGGCTGAAGATGGACGGCAAGGTGCAGACCAGCTATCCCCGCAAGAACTGGTCGTCCTTCATGTTCTTCAACTGCGCGCACCCCTCCACCCGGCAGCTGACGCCGGAGGTGATCAACCGGGAAAGCGGCAGCTATCTCCACCGCATGCAGTGGGCCAAGGATGAGGAGATCGGCGCGCTGCCGATCGAGTGGAACTGGCTGGAAGGCTGGAACGCAAAGCCGGCGGAGGGCACGCCGAAGGCGGTCCACTACACACGCGGGGGCCCGTGGTTCAAGGACTGGCAGAACGTGGATTACGGCGACCTCTGGCGCGATGAAGCGCTGGCGATAGATCCCGCTTTCCAGCCGGCCTGATCGCAGCCGCCGCTTGGCGTACGACCGTCACTCTCCCTAAATGATTGTCGGTGATGATCGCATACGCTTAGGTCCCGCTTTCGTTGGGGCAAGCGGCAGGGGGTGACGGGACAATGAGCAGGCATGCATCCGTTCTGATCCTGGGCTCCGGCCCGGCGGGCTACACCGCCGCGATCTATGCCGCCCGCGCCATGCTCAAGCCTTTGCTGATCACCGGCCTCCAGCAGGGCGGGCAGCTCACCATCACCACCGACGTCGAGAACTATCCCGGCTTCGCCGACCCCATCCAGGGCCCTTGGCTGATGGGCGAGATGCTGAAACAGGCCGAGCATGTCGGCACCGAAGTCGTCACGGACCTGATCACCGAAGTCGATCTGGACCGCCGCCCGTTCCGGCTTACCGGCGACTCCGGCGTGGAATACACCTGCGACGTGCTGGTCATCGCCACAGGCGCCCAGGCGAAGTGGCTCGGCCTGCCCTCGGAGATGGCGTTCCAGGGTTTCGGCGTTTCCGCCTGCGCCACCTGCGACGGCTTCTTCTACCGTGGGCGTGACGTCGTGGTCGTCGGCGGCGGCAATTCGGCCGTGGAGGAGGCGCTCTACCTCTCGCACATCGCCAGGAGCGTAACTGTGATCCATCGCCGTTCCGAGTTCCGCGCCGAGCGCATCCTGCGCGAGCGGCTCGCCGCGAAGGAGAACGTGCGCGTGCTTTGGGACAGCGCGGTGGAGGAGGTCGTCGGCCAAGCTCCCAAGCCGCCGATGCCGCCGTCCGTCACCGGCGTGCGAGTGAAGAACCTGCGCAGCGGTTCGGTGTCGGAACTCGCGGTGGACGGCGTGTTCATCGCGATCGGCCACGCCCCTGCCGTTTCGCTGTTCGAAGGCAAGCTCCGGCAGAAGCCGAACGGCTATCTCTGGACCGCCCCCGACTCCACCGCCACCAGCCTGCCCGGCGTGTTTGCGGCCGGCGATGTGACGGACGACGTGTTCCGGCAGGCGATCACCGCCGCCGGTCTGGGCTGCATGGCCGCTTTGGAGGCTGAAAAGTATCTCGCCGGCCTGGAATTGCATCGCGAAGCCGCGGAATAGTTTTGTTGGACGATCCGCCGGCCGTATCCATATTGCTGTTTCGGGCAAGGGGGCGGCACCGGGAGGGGAAGGATGGCGCTCGACTGGGATAAGCTTCGCGTCTTCCATGCGGCTGCGGAAGCCGGCTCCTTCACACATGCCGCGGAAACGTTGCGTCTCTCGCAGTCGGCGATTTCCCGGCAGGTGAGCGCGCTGGAGCATGATGTCGGCGTGCCGTTGTTCAACCGCCACGCGCGCGGCCTCGTGCTGACCGAGCAGGGCGAGATGCTCTATCGCACCACGCATGACGTGATGGTGAAGCTTGAAGCGATCAAATCCCGGTTGACGGAAGCCAAGGATCAGCCTTCCGGCGTGCTGCGCGTCACCACGACGGTGGGCCTGGGCACCGGCTGGCTTACCGAGCGCCTGCCTGAGTTCATCGAGCTTTTCCCCGATATCCAGTTGCAGCTGGTGCTCGCCAACGAGGAACTGGACCTCACCATGCGCCAAGCCGATTGCGCGATCCGCCTGCGGCAGCCGCAGCAGCCGGACCTGATCCAGCGCCGGCTGTTCACCGTGCACTTCCACCTCTTCGCCTCGCCCGCCTACATCAACCGCTACGGCAAGCCGAACGCGATCTCGGAACTCAGGGATCACCGCATGGTGACGTTCGGCCTGCCGGTTCCCGCCCATTTGAGCGAGCTGAACTGGCTGGAAACGCTGGAGGACATGGACAACGCGCGCCGCGCGCCCTCGCTTCAGATCAACGACATCTCCTCGATCAAGCGCGCGGTGGAGCGGGGCGCGGGGATCGCTATACTCCCCGACTACATGGTGGATAAGACATCGGAGCTGGTGCAATTGCTGCCTGAAACGGACGTGCCGTCCTTCGACACCTATTTCTGCTACCCCGACGCCTTGAAAAACCAGGCGAAGCTGCACGCTTTTCGCGACTTCATCATTGCCAAGGCGCGCAACTGGTCGTTCTGATCTGCACAAGCCGTAAGCTTTTTGCATGAGGGGTGTGCAAAAGCGTTGCTTGCTCCTTCGGCAGGAATTGCTCATATACGCGCCATCTCAGGGCGCTTCTCCTCCCATTGGCGCCTGCGAGTGTTCCCCTCTGGAGGTTCACGCCCGATTATCGGGCGTTTTCCATCCAAACCTTAAGCCGGGTCTCCGCGACCCGGCTATTTTTTTGCCTTCTACGAGAGGGAGGCGGTGAAACGCTGGATGCGGTTGCAGGCCTCTTCCAGCGTGGCTTCCGAGGTCGCGTAGGAGATGCGGAAGTTGGGGCCGAGGCCGAAGGCGGAGCCCTGCACCACGGCAACCCCTTCCTGCTCCAGAAGTTCGGCGCAGAAGCTTACATCGTCGGCGATGACCTTGCCCGAAGGCGACGTCTTGCCGATCAGGTCGGTGCAGGAGGGATAGACGTAGAACGCGCCTTCGGGCGACGGGCAGGCGATGCCGCGCGCCTGGTTCAGCATGCCGACGACGAGGTCGCGCCGGTGCTCGAACACCCCCTTGTTCTTCGCTACGAAGTCCTGCGGCCCGTTCAGCGCCTCCACGGAGGCCCACTGCGCGATCGTGCAGGCGCCGGACGTCTGCTGGCCCTGGATCATGTCCATCGCCTTGATCAGCGGCACCGGCCCGGCGGCGTAGCCGATGCGCCAGCCGGTCATGGCATAGGCTTTGGAAACGCCGTTCATCGTCAGCGTGCGCTCGTAGAGGTTCGGTTCTACCTCGGCGATCGTGGAAAAGCGGAAGTCGCCATAGGTCAGGTGCTCGTACATGTCGTCGGTGAGCACGTGCACATGGGGATGCTTGAGCAGCACGTCGGCCAGCGCCTTCAGTTCGTCAGGCGTATAGGCCGCACCGGACGGGTTGGACGGCGAATTGAGCACCAGCCACTTGGTGCGGGGGCCGATCGCGCGGTCCAGCGCTTCCGCCTTGAGCTTGAAGCCGTCGGCAAGCGTCGTTTCGGCATAGGCCGGCGTGCCGCCGCAGAGCAGCACCATTTCGGGATAGCTGACCCAATATGGCGAAGGGATCACCACCTCGTCGCCGGGGTTGAGCGTCGCCATGAAGGCGTTGAACAGCACCTGCTTGCCGCCGGTCGCGACGATCGTCTGCTCCGGCCGGTAGTCGAGGTTGTTCTCCCGCTTGAATTTTTGGGCGATGGCCTCGCGCAGCGGCGCGATGCCGGAAACCGGCGGATACTTGGTTTCGCCGCGGCGGATCGCCTCGACCGCTGCCTGTTTGACGTTGTCAGGCGTATCGAAATCCGGTTCGCCTGCGCCTAAGCCGATCACGTCGCGTCCCTGCGCCTTCAACTCGCGCGCCTTCTGCGTGACCGCAATGGTCGCTGAGGGTTTTACGCGCGAAAGGGCGTCGGCGAGAAAGGCCATCGGTCAAAGCTCCCGGCAAGCGCAGCCGGCGCGCCCGCGCCGCTGACGGCGCCTATCTGTCCCATCCGGCCGGCATGCGCAAGGCAAGATCAAGGCTGCAACCGCAAAGTCGCGTTAAGGGAAAGCCAAGCAAAAGCTTCTATCGTCCGTATCGGCATCCCGGCAGGGCTGCCTCCCGTCAACGCAACTCCGTTACCCTTCGTGTCACGCAGCATCGGCATCGCCCACATCGTCCGCGAAACGGACGGCTCAGCCAGCGGCGTGTGGGGCTTGTTCAACATCAGGAGCGCGTTCCAGCCGATCTTCGCGTTCCGGCAGGGCCGGCTTGCGATGTCCGCTTTCGAGGGGCTGGCGCGCCCGTTCCGCGACGGCAAACCCTTAAGCCCCGGCGTCTTCTTCGGCATGATCCCGCCCGCCGACCGCTTCCACGTGGAGACGCTTCTGCGCACGCTGCATCTGCTGAATGCCGGCACCTTCCTGCCGCGCGACGCTTCGATCTTCATCAACTTCGACCCGTCGGTGCTGACCGACAAGGAAATCGTCGATACCGTCCTGCGCGAGATGCGGCTTGTGCTGCACGAAGCGGAAATCAAGCCGGCCCGTATCGTCTGCGAGGTGACGGAACAGCGTCTCTCCTCGACCAGCAGCTTCCTTTACTTTCTGGATTCCCTGAGGGCTGCCGGTTTCCGCATCGCCGTGGACGACTACGGCGCGGAAGACTCCGACATCGAGCGGGTGCGCAGCGTCCGGCCCGACATCGTCAAGTTCGACGCCAAGTGGATCAACCGCCTGATGGAGTCCGGTCCCGGCTTTGCTCTGCTTTCCGCGATGATGCAGAGTTTTTCCAGCCAGGGCGTCGCGACGGTGCTCGAAGGCATCGAGGAAGGCTGGCAGCTCGAACTGGCCGAGCGCGCCGGCGCCTCGATGGTGCAGGGCTTCGCCATCCGGCGGCCTGAATTGGTGCCGACGAGCTTTTCGGTTGTCCAACCGCACGCCGTTCAAAGCGGTGCCGAAGCTGTTTCGCTGGTTCTCCCGCCGCCGCCTTCCCGATCCGAACGGAAACCAGCGCGAAGCTTCGGCCGCCGCGCCGTCTGAACGGCGTCATCAGCGGGGCTGATGATCCCACGAGAAAAATTCGCTGGATAAGCGCTTGGCCCTCCCCGAAGCTTGGCGTTCGGGAACGGAGAAGTCGGCGATGATCACGCTTTACGGAATGCACGACAGCGGCAACTGCTACAAGCCGCGGCTGCTGCTGGCCAAGCTGGGCCGCCCGTTCCGGCATGTCGAAACCAGCGCGCTGGACGGCACGACGCGGGAGGCGGCTTTCCTGGCGAAAAACCCGAACGGGCGGGTTCCGCTGCTTGAACTGGAGGACGGCCGGTTCCTGGCGGAGTCGAACGCCATTCTGCTTCACCTCGGCGAGAACACCCGTTTCCTGCCTGCCGATGCTTTCCGGCGGGCGCTGGTCTATCAATGGCTGTTCTTCGAGCAATACAGCCATGAGCCGTTCCTCGCGGTCCGCCGCGCCATCCTGAAATACCCCGGACGGGCAAAGGACCGCACCCCGGAGCGGCTGGCTTCCACGCTGAAAGGCGGCGAGCAGGCTCTAGCGGTGATGGAAGCGCAGTTTGCGCGCACGCCTTTCCTGACCGGCAGCGAACTGACGCTCGCCGACATCGCGCTTTATGCCTACACGCACGAGGCCGATGCCGGCGGGTTCGACTTGGGAAAGTATCCGGCCGCCTCGGTTTGGCTGGAGCGCGTGCGCGCCGATCCTGGCCATGTGCCGATCGAGTGGTTGCCCTGAGGGATCGCCTCGATCACCTCTGCGAGATCGGATGGCACAAAGCCCAGCCAGCGTCGTTGCTCGGAGAACCGCAAACCGCGGTCCGTCTTCCGCAAAGGGCATCGCTGCATGAAACGTCTTCTGCTTCTCCTTCTGATCCTCGTGCCGGCCGACGCACACGCCATTTCCCAATACAGATCCACAGGCCTCTCCTGCGGCGAGGTGAAAAGCATCGTGCGCAACGAAGGGGCCGTTCTCATGCGATGGACCTCGCAACGCGTCCAAAATCTCCCGCGATACGAAAGGATAGTCGCTAGAGAAAGCTTCTGTGATTCTTTCGAGACCACGGACCTGATCACGATCCCAACCGCCGACCGGGCCGAGTGCCCCGTTCTGCGCTGCGAGCGGCGCAACAACGACGATGACGACTTCTTCCGCCGCCGCTGACCTCCCCCCAAAATTTCCCGGCTCGCAATTGTTAACGATGCGTGCTAGTGGCGATGCCGCCCGGAGGGATGCCGGGCGGAAACAGGGGTGCCTCGGCGCATGCGGAACCGCTTCGGCTTTTGCCTTCTTCCGGCTCTTTTTCTTGGTGCCTGCACCACGAACAACGACATGGCAAGCGCCGTCGGCACGACCGCCGTCCCCCCTTCTCCTCCTGAAACCTTCGCGATGCTGCCTGATTCGGTAGCGGCGACACCTTCCAGCCGCGACGACGCAACGGCGCAGACGAGCATCGCGCCCCCGCCCGTGACGGTCGGCTATGTTTCCTCCGGCAGCATGCAGGTGCCGGCAGTGAGCAACAACGCCGCCGTGGACAAGCTGATCTCCACCTATGCCGCGAACTACGAGGTGCCGGAATCGCTGGTGCGGCGCGTGGTGAAGCGCGAAAGCAACTTCCGGCCCGGCGCCCGCAACGGCCCGTACTACGGTCTGATGCAGATCCTGCCCGCCACGGCGCGCGGCCTTGGTTTCGACGGTCCACCCTCCGCGCTGCTCGATGCTGAAACCAACCTGAAATACGCCGTGAAATACCTCAAGGGCGCCTTCATGGTTGCCGGCGGCGACCACGACCAAGCCGTGCGCAACTATTCCCGCGGCTACTACTTTGAGGCCAAGCGCAAGGGCATGCTGGGCGTTATGGACGGCATGCTGGTCAAGAAGCGCACGCGCATGCCCGCAGAAACGATGGTGGCCTCGGCCGGCGCTCTTGCCGCCACGCCACCGGCTGCGCCCATCGACAACATCGCATCGCAATGGGAAACCGGCTTCGCGACAGCGACGGGAAGCAAGTCTGCCGCCTTGCCGGCAACCTCTTCCGCGATGGCTGTCCGCATGAGCGGCGGTTCCGTGCAGACGGTCTCGGACACTTCGGATACGGGCATAGGCTTCAACGCCATCGGCGCGACCTCCACGCCGTCTCTCGGCGGCATGTCCCCCGCCGGCGAGTAGGGCGAAGGCGCCGGCGAAACGAAAGCCGTGTTGCCGCTTCGCAGCATCTTCTCTCTTCTGCTTGTCGCCGGTTCGGTCTTTCCTGCGGCTTCCGCCGAGCGCTACGAGAATGCGCGTTTCGGCTACTCCATTCTCCTTCCTGACGGCTTCGGACCGCCGGCTGAGGCTGACAACGGCGACGGCGTCACCGTGCGCTCGCCCAAGGGCAGTTCCGTCCTGCTGGCCTATGGATTCTACCCGCTTAGCGGCTCCTTTGCATCCGAGGTCGCCAGCGCGATCGGTGGCGAGCGCGAGCGGGGTTGGGACGTTTCGTACCGCACGGTCGGCGCCAAGGCCGCAAGCTGGTCCGGCTCCCAAGCGAGCCGCATCTTCTATGTCCGGGCCATTCCCTTGTGCGACGGTGCGATCGGCACCTTTCGTCTGGAATATGACACGTCGGCCAAAGCTGCTTTCGACCCCGTGGTGGGCGCGCTGGTGAAGAGCTTTCGCGCTACGCCCTGCAACTGAGTGTGGAACAACGTTCCCTGCTGACGGGTTGTGCTTGGCAATCCATTCCATACAACAAGTCTCAGGGAGAGAAACCATGCTCAAGTCTTCACTGCTCGCCGCTTCCGTCATCCTGGCTTCCACGGCGCTCAGCCATGCCCAGAACGCGCCGATGGCGTGCGACGACGACACGTTCGAGATGATGGATATGCAGGTGGACGCGATGTCCGCTTCCGCCATGCAGGACACGAAGAACGCGGCTGCCAAGGAGATGGGCCAGGCGGAGAGCGCCAAGGGCGCCAAGGACATGGACGGCTGCATGGAACACCTGCAGAAGGCCGCCGACATCATCAAGAGCAGCAAGATGTAAGCAGCGGTTCCATACCGGACGCCGGACGCGCGAAATCGGCACCGCGCTTCGGAGAAGCCGGATCATACGGGTTGCATGAACCCAAGGGATCATGCGGGGAAAACGGGCGGCCTGCGTGTCGCTCGTTTTTTTATTATATGCGACCCGCAGGCCGCCCGCTCAGTGTCTGTTCGGCTCTTCCCGTTCCGCTTCTCTCGGACTGCCTTCCTCATACCGGTCGCTTACGCATCTTTCAGCCAGCGGTTTGCGCGGGGCAACGTTACCCCGGCCGGTCGCACGGGCATTTGGCAGAACTAGCGCGTCCCCTTTCAACGCTGCACAGGCGTGGTCGCCCTTCGTGGGGGAACAGGTAAAAGCCGCCGGAAACAAACCGCCACGTTAGCGGCCGCCTCCGGCACCGTCTTCTCTCCACGCAATCACCGTCATGACCGGTGTTCCCGATGAGAGAAGCGAGGCCACAATAGCGCCGGCGGAAAATGTGTGGATCAACCGAGCCTCAGTTTCACGCAAATGCTCTTCGGTTTCAGACGGCGCGCCGCCCGTAACTGCTTGCTACGCCTGACTTTCAGCGCAGCGACGCAGAGCGCGAAAAATCTCTGCCGGCCTACGGTTCATTCACGTCTTTGCGCGACCACGTCGGCTTGACCGCCGGCCAATCATCTTGGCAATGCCAACGCAACCGAGTGGGACGGCATGCAATGAAATGTCAGCCGGCCGCCGGCTTACCGTTGCCGATGCGGCAGGCTCACCAAGTCAAATTACAATAGTCGTTACTAAAGGCCATCCAAGTGGCGTTGCGTCCGGTCGTCTTGTCCACCCCCAAGGCGGCAGCGTGCCGTCAGCAGTCCGCATCCTAGCCTGGAGCGCGTGAACGGCATCGTCATCTCCGCCATAAACGACAGAACTGCTGACCTGTCTGTTGTCCATGTCCCATTGCAGCGTCACTTTGCGCTAGGTTTGCACGCTTTCATCGGGAAGCCGTTCGACCTTCACCTGCCCGCTTTCAAGTGCCTGAGCGAGCGACCGCTGCGAGCTAGGCACCTGCATCATGAACTGGTCGAGATTGGCGGAAGTCGCTGCATTTGCATCTCGCGTCGTGGGTATTGTTTTCCGCCTAAGCCGCGATGGCCTCGTCAACAGGCGACCGAAGGACCCAGAACTGCGCGGCATCGTTCATTTTGGCAGCGATGGCGATGATTTTCCGAGCGCGTCGCTGGTGCGGCTAATTGCCAGAGGTGATGCGCCGAGTGTCTCTCGTGATCCTCGCCCAGGGGCTTCGTTTGCGCCGAGCAAAGCAGAGGCCTGTCCGACATGGGAGGTGGGCGACAATCGCGGGGTGGACGTAACGATGTTGCCGATCATGACGAGCCTCACGCGCGGAGTTACAATCAATACGCCAGCATAATCGTCGGAAAACACTATTTACCTGGTGAAAATGCGGAGTCGCAGACTCCGGAGCACAAGGCGGACCCAGTGAAGCTCCTGAGCGACAGTGCGGCGGGAAACGTTGGGTCTATGAACCGCAATAGACCACTGTGCCAGCTAACACCTCACCTCCGATGGTCATCAACCGACCCTATCCACACCACGCAGCAATCGAGGCGTTCACGAACCTAGAGGACACACATTGCAGATCCTTCGATGAAGTCACTTCGAGCACCTCATCTACGATCTGAATCTAGTCGAGAACACTCATCTTCACCTAGAAACTCGTTCACCGGCCGAAATATCGCAATCTGAATGAAAAGACGCAACCTAGAGTATGGACATGACAATCGGCGATCTTATAATAGGCTTCAAAAGCGTCTAAATGCAAACTGACCATCAACATGACTCAACACATTGCCACTCAACTTGACACTAGCGGCAGCGTCGTCGGCTTAGCAACGTATCGGGCTTCGAAACCAGACTCCTACCAGCAATGCCTTCAACGCCAGTTCAGCCCAATTGTTTCATATCTTGCTACGAACATGAGGGTAGTGTTGCTTGCCTTGATGCTTGTACATCTTCCATCCAGTTCACAAGCCTTTGAATTTTCAAATTTGGACGGGTGCCGGATGGTAGCCAATTGCTCCACCGGAACTCCAAACGCGCCGGAGACTTCTCACGCGGACACAAATCCAAACGAGATACAGGCAGAAATCCTGAACACAAAAGTGGTGATTTTCGCAACTAATAGACAGCGATCAGGTGCAAGCCATCAAAAACAGCTATATAAGATATCAACTGACTTTAATGACGACATCGATGATAATTTACATTTCGGATTTGTCGAGGAATTATATGATCTAAAATCCAGAAAAATAATTATTAATTCTGCATATTACGAGATAATGGAGAGCGAATTGATATTGTTTAAGTACATCAAGTCGAAATATCCACTATCACAGCACAACTTTATATTTGTACATGGCGTAAACAATAGCTTTGAGTCAGCAATCACCGCGGCTTCATACATATCCGACTTCGCCACCAATGAGATAATTCCGATAGACTTCATTTGGCCGTCTAGAACATTTGGCTTAAACAAGCCGAGAGACTATAACCATGATAAGTCGCTAAATGAAGAGTCTCTCCCGGCTTTTGTCGAGTTCTTCCATCGCGTCGCATTATTTGCTGATCAGAGGGCAGACATACTAGCGCATAGCCGGGGATGCTACCTTGTTTCGAGATTTCTGGATAGAGAGATGGATGAAGGAAATTTGGAAGGCAGGCTGAGGTCGGTATCATTTGCTGCGCCGGACATAAGTGCGAGGGTCTTTACGGACCTGCTACGCAAAGTCCTTCCAAGTGGTAAATTCATCATATCGTTATATAAAAATAGAAAAGATCTTGCTATAAAAAGTTCTGAGATAGTCAATGTCACAAAGGACATCCAAAATAGACTTGGTATAGACATTGGTAGCTTGATAGACATAATAGATGTCGAGGGTAACATGCTAAAGTCCCCTCTTGGGCATGATTTCTTCGTCACAAACAAAAATGTTGCCGAGGACTACAAAGAATTCATTCGTACCGGACGGAGGGCGGACCGACGGAAACTCTTGAAAAAAAGCAAGATATCAACTTTCGAGTACACATTACGTCAATAGCAGCCAATTTCCATTGAAAGAAACCGGAGAATACAGATGCGCTTCACCAAGTTCATTCAATGGATGGTGCTACCATTACCATTTGGATTTATTAACTCTGGTTTCGCAGATGTTGCATCCAATGTGACATGGAGCTACTCTTGCGATGCTAATCAAGAATGTAGTGTTTCTCAGTTCGTTGCTGATCGAAATGTTCCTAATCTCGAAGTCGGATTGATCTTCACTCCCAATACACAAGAAATTACAAGGCTTCGCGTTCTTGTTCCATTAGGTTCAGACTTGAGTAGGGGGGTATTTCTAGATCTTGATGGTAATGGACTTGGTAGAGCGGACCTTGCAGGATGTGGTTCCGCCGGTTGCTTCTCGGATATGGATCTCAGTATTTTCGAAACGATTGCGTTCATCACCGCAAAGGAGATTGGTTTGACTGTGTGGGATGACAAGACCGTTCCATATCGTGTTCCAATTCGAGTGGGAGACCTGCGTGCGAAGCTTCATAGCCTATTGCCGAAAAGCAAGTCTTTGGGCTCTGTGTATGTCGCTCATGTGCAAGATCCTAAAATAGAAGTCTTGACGAACGTACAGTACACTGGAACAGACCGATCTGTATGTACAAGTAATTATTCGAATGCGCTGAGCGTCCACATCAACGACTCGGCTGCTTTGTCAAAGTTCATCGAAGACAGTAATGAAGAACTGAAGGGTGTTCTTGTTAGCGCACTGGACCCCGGTGAAGATGTTTTTACTGCAAACCATGTTTCGAATGATCGCATGAGCGTAGTTGAAACTATCGATAAGGTCGCAATGGAGCATGCCTCGAGAGTAAACGTGGGTTTGGTGGAAGTTGGAAATGTTGCAATCGGAAAGGCTAGTGACGCAAAGCTAGTCCATTGTCTCAAAGAAGGTGTTCAGTTCCGTAAAATATACGATGGCACGGCTGCAAATTTCTTGAGCATGGTCAACAGTTCTGAATACGGAAATTCAAGCCAGGTCAAAGACGTGCGTTGGATATCCGGGATCAGCCTCAGCGATGGTGCACAGGTTAGACAAGCTAGTGATGATCGTGACGCCGCGGCTGAATATGCACTGAGAATTTTCTCTTCTATAGTTATTCAACGTACCTTGAAGGAGAAGTATGGTATATCGACTTCCGTCGAGCGCTAGCTGATCAGCCAAAATAAGATCAAGCTTTCTGGCTGTTTAACCGTACTCTTTGTGTGCTTGCGAGCGCAAAACACTGTGATACGTCTTGCCGATTTCATTTCTCGCGTGGCTGTGGCGAGTCACGCCGTCTAGGAGTCACGCTCGCGGCGTCGAAATACGCCTGCAGCGGCCGCACCTCCAGGCTCCCCGCCTTCAGCGCCGCGATCGCCTCCGCCACGGCCGCCGCACCAGCGAGAGTCGTATAATACGGCACCTTCTGCATCAGGGTGGCGCGGCGCAGCGACTTGGAGTCGGAGACGGCTTTCTGGCCGTCGGTGGTGTTGAAGACGAGCTGGACCTGGCGGTTGCGGATGGCGTCTTCGATGTGGGGGCGGCCTTCCAGGACCTTGTTTATCTTCTCCGTGGGCACGCCGTGCTCCTGGAGGAAGCGGGCGGTGCCGCCGGTGGCCAAGACCTTGAAGCCGAGGTCGGCGAGGCGCTGGACGGTGGGGAGGACGCGGGCCTTGTCGGCGTCGCGGACGGAGACGAAGAGGGTGCCGGAGCGCGGGAGATCGACGCCGGCGCCGAGCTGGGCCTTGGCGAAGGCCAGCGCATAGTCGCGGTCGAGGCCCATGACCTCGCCGGTGGAGCGCATTTCAGGGCCGAGCAGCGTGTCCACGCCGGGGAAGCGGGCAAAGGGGAAAACGGCTTCCTTGACCGCGATGTGGTTTCTCGTGGCCTCCGGCTTGCCGCCATAGGCCGAAAAAGCTTCGTCCAGAGACTCGCCGGCCATGATGCGGGTGGCGATCTTGGCGATGGGGCGGCCGACGGTCTTGGCGACGAAGGGCACGGTGCGCGACGCGCGGGGATTCACCTCCAGCACGAAGATCGTGCCGTCCTTGACGGCGTATTGCACGTTCATCAGGCCGCCGACGTTGAGCGCCTTGGCGAGTGCTTCCGTCTGGCGGGTGAGTTCGGCGACGATCGCTGCATCGAGCGAGTGGACGGGGAGCGAGCAGGCGGAATCGCCGGAATGGATGCCGGCTTCCTCGATGTGCTCCATGATGCCGGCGACATGCGTGGACGCGCCGTCGGACAGGCAGTCCACGTCCACCTCGACGGCGTCGGTGAGGTAGCGGTCGAAGAGGAGGGGGTTCTTGCCCAGAAGCGTGTTGATCTGGCCGGTCTTGTCGTTGGGGTAGCGCTGTTTGATCTCTTCGGGCACGAGCTCCGGGACGGTGCCGAGCAGGTAGTTCTGGAGCTGCGCGGTGTCGTGGATGATCTGCATGGCGCGGCCGCCGAGCACGTAGGACGGGCGCACGACAAGGGGATAGGCAAGCTCGGCGGCGACGAGGCGGGCCTGCTCGACGGAATGGGCGATGCCGTTCTGCGGCTGGCTCAGCCCCAGCTTCTTCAGGAGCTTCTGGAATCGGTCGCGGTCTTCGGCGAGGTCGATGGCGTCGGGCGAGGTGCCGAGGATTTTTATTCCGGCTTCCTCCAGCGCGGCGGCGAGCTTCAGCGGCGTCTGGCCGCCGAGCTGGACGATGACGCCGTGCAGGGTGCCGGCTTGGCTCTCGGCGCGCAGGATTTCCAGCACGTCCTCGACGGTCAGCGGCTCGAAATAGAGGCGGTCGGAGGTGTCGTAGTCGGTCGAGACGGTTTCGGGGTTGCAGTTGACCATGATGGCTTCGAAGCCGGCGTCGGAAAGCGCGAAGGCGGCGTGGCAGCAGCAGTAGTCGAACTCGATGCCCTGGCCGATGCGGTTCGGCCCGCCGCCGAGGATGACCACCTTTTTGCGGTCCGACACTCCAGCTTCCGAGCGCGTTTCGCCGGCGAAGGGAGTTTCGTAGGTGGAATACATGTAGGCGGTGGGCGAGGCGAACTCGGCCGCGCAGGTGTCGATGCGCTTGAAGACGGGGTGGACGTCCAGGGTTTCGCGGGCGCGGGACACGGCTTCGGGCGTGGTGTTGGTGAGGGAGGCGAGGCGGGCGTCGGAAAAGCCGTGGGCCTTCAGCATGCGCAGGTTGGCGGCGTCGCGGGGCAGGCCGTGGGTGCGGATACGGTCTTCGAGAGCGAGGATGCCGGCAATCTGTTCTAGGAACCAGGGGTCGATGCGGCACATCGCGTGGACCTCTTCGAGCGACGTGCCCATGCGGATGGCTTGCGCGACGAGGCGCAGCCGGTCCGGGGTGGGCGTGCCCAGCGCGGCGCGGATGGCGTTGCGGTCGTCGTTGCTGTTCCCCTGGGGGTCGATGCCGGGGATCTCGATCTCATCCAGGCCGGTGAGGCCGGTCTCCAGGCCGCGCAGCGCCTTTTGCAGGGACTCGGCAAAGGTGCGGCCGATCGCCATGACCTCGCCGACGGACTTCATGGCGGTGGTGAGAACGGGCTCGGCGCCGGGAAATTTCTCGAACGCAAAGCGCGGGATCTTCGTCACGACGTAGTCGATGGACGGCTCGAACGAGGCCGGCGTGGCGCCGCCGGTGATGTCGTTGTCCAACTCGTCCAGCGTGTAGCCGACCGCGAGTTTTGCCGCGATCTTGGCGATGGGAAAGCCGGTTGCCTTGGAGGCGAGCGCGGAGGAGCGGGACACGCGCGGGTTCATCTCGATGACGACGAGGCGCCCGTCGGCGGGGTTGACGGCGAACTGCACGTTGGAGCCGCCGGTCTCGACGCCGATCTCGCGCAGGACCGCGATGCTCGCGTTGCGCATGACCTGATATTCCTTGTCGGTCAGCGTCAGCGCCGGCGCGACGGTGATGGAATCGCCGGTGTGGACGCCCATCGGGTCGATGTTCTCGATGGAGCAGACGATGATGCAGTTGTCCGCCCGGTCGCGGACGACCTCCATCTCGAACTCCTTCCAGCCGAGCACGGACTCTTCGATGAGGACCTCCGTGGTGGGCGAAGCGTCAAGGCCGCCGGCCACGATGTCGAAGAACTCCGCGCGGTTGTAGGCGATGCCGCCGCCCGTGCCGCCGAGGGTAAAGGAGGGGCGGATGATGGCGGGCAGGCCGATGGTATCGAGCGCACGCGCCGCGACGCCCATGGCATGCGCGACATAGCGCTGCTTGCGGTCGCCTTCGGAAAGCGACCAGCCGTGTTCGAGGTTTTCCAGCGCGGCGTCCAGCGCTTCGCCTTGCATGGTCTGGCGCAGTTCGGTGCGACTGATGTCGTGCGCCTTGCGGTCGGCGTTCTTCGCGTCGGTGGCGTTGGCGAGCATGGAGCGCGGGGTTTCCAGGCCGATCTTCTGCATGGCCTCGCGGAACAGGGCGCGGTCCTCGGCCTTGTCGATGGCCTCGGCGTTGGCCCCGATCATCTCGACCTTATAGCGGTCGAGCACGCCCATGCGGCGCAGCGACAGCGCGGTGTTGAGCGCGGTCTGGCCGCCCATGGTGGGCAGGAGCGCATCCGGCCGCTCCTTGGCGATGATTTTTGCCACCACCTCCGGCGTGATCGGCTCGATATAGGTGGCATCGGCCAGTTCCGGGTCGGTCATGATCGTGGCCGGGTTGGAATTGACCAGGATGACGCGATACCCTTCCGCCTTCAGCGCCTTGCAGGCCTGGGTGCCGGAATAGTCGAACTCGCAGGCCTGCCCGATGACGATGGGCCCTGCACCGATGATCAGGACGGAGGATATGTCGGTGCGTTTGGGCATGGTCGTTCCGTCGGTTCCGCGCGGCCGCGCCGAAAGCCGAGCGGGCAAAAACCCGTCCGGCGGCGCTGCATTCCTCAAGGGGCTAGGCGAGCCTTATAGCGGAGCGCCGGCATCGCGTAACCCCGAAAATAGGCCTGTTCACCGCACCGCCGAAGCCGGGCCGCCGCGGGCTAGGTTAGGCTTCCATGGGGTAGCTCATCTGGATGTCCGCGGCGGTGAAGCTTTCGCCCGCGAGAAAGGGGCGGGAGGAAAGCCTGGCTTCGATGGTGGCGAGTTGGTCGGCGATCTGGCTTTCGACGCGCGGCAGCACCGGGGCCGCGGCTTCGCCCAGGCGGGACAGGTAGAACTTCAGGGAAAGCGGCAGCATGGCCGAGCCTTCGGCGAAATGCAGCCAGTAGAGATAGTGGGGGAGGTCGAAACTGTCCGGGGCGGGGCGCAGGCGATCTTCCCGATCGTGGCGGGCAAGCAGGTATTCGATGATGGCGCCGGACTCGGCCAGCGTCCGGCCGTCTTCCTCGATCACCGGCGAGCGGCCGAGCGGATGCACGCGCTTCAGTTCGGGCGGCGCGAACTTTGTCGCGGGATCGCGCTGATAGGCTGCAATTTCGTAGGGCAATTCCAGTTCTTCGAGCAGCCACAGGATGCGGTGGCAGCGGGAATTGTCGAGGTGGTGGACGGTGATCATCACGGTTTCCTTTTGGCGACCGGCGCATTGCCGACGGCGCCCTGGCGGCTGTCTGCCAGGGCCAGTCGAACCAAAACGCCCCAAACCCGTTTGGAGTCGTTTTCATCGGCGCGATCAATCGCGCATCTGTTTGGAATTAAGGGGGATCGCGGCATGCGCTGGCAGGGACGCCGTCAAAGCAACAACATCGAGGACGTGCGCGGCGAAGGCGGCGGGGGGTTCAATCCCGGCGGCTTCGGGCGCGGCGGGGGCGGGCCGATCCGCATACCCATCGGGCGCGGCAGCGCCGGCGGGGGCCTGAGCATCGGGACGATCGTTCTGCTGGTCGTGGCGTTCTTCGCGCTGCGCGCCTGCGGCATCGACCCGATGGACATCCTGAACGGCGGTTCGGGCGGCATCCCCGGCGGCGGCGGCACGGTCACGCAGCAGCAGGCGCCGGCGCCGGGGCAGACCACAGCCGGTGCCAATGACGAGATGAAGCAGTTCGTGGCGACGGTGCTGGCGGAAACCGAGGACACCTGGAAGGGCGTCTTCGAATCCCAGGGCAAGACCTACGAGGATCCGACCCTGACGCTCTATTCCGGGCAGATCCGCTCCGCCTGCGGCGCGGCTTCCTCCGCCATGGGGCCGTTCTACTGCCCGAACGACCGGAAGGTTTATCTCGACACCACCTTCTTCCAGCAGCTCGACCAGCAGTTCGGCGCTTCCGGCGACTTCGCGCAGGCCTACGTGATCGCGCACGAGGTCGGCCACCACGTGCAGAACCTGCTCAGCATCCTGCCGAAATTCAATCAGGCGCGGCAGAGCATGAGCGAGGGCGAGGCGAACGCGATGTCGGTGCGGGTCGAGCTTCAGGCGGACTGCTTCGCCGGCGTGTGGGGGCACTTTACCGAGCAGAAGGGCATTTTGGAGCAGGGCGACCTGGAAGAAGCGCTGAATGCCGCCAGCAAGATCGGCGACGACACGCTGCAAAAGGGAACGCAGGGCTACGTCGTGCCCGACAGCTTCACCCATGGCACGTCGGCGCAGCGGCAGACCTGGTTCAAGCGCGGTTTCCAGAGCGGGCGCCTGTCGGATTGCGACACGTTCAACGCGCGAATCTGACGGCTGCAAGGAGTCGTTTACGCAAGGTTGGAAGAAATCCTGCGGCGGCCTTCCCGCTTGAGAAGGCCGAAGGCGAAGGCATGGTAGCGGTTCGGCAGTTCTGATCTTCCGAGGGGACGGAAATGCCTTTCACGCGCAACCACCTGCGCCGCTTCCGCCGCGACCGCAGCGGCAACTTCGCCATCCTCAGCGCCATTGCGGCTATTCCCTTGACGCTTGCCGTCGGCATGGGCACCGACATGGCGACGATCGCCAGGGCCCAATCCATGCTGCAACAGGCGTTGGACGCTGCGGCTTTGGGCGTCGCGCGGGAAGGCCGCGGCATTTCCGATGCGGCCGCGTTCCAGATTGCCGACGAGTTCGTCCGCAGCAATTTTTCCGGTACCTACTCCAACCTCAAGGTGACGCGCGTCGGCACCTCCTTCCGCATCGCGGCGGATGGGCTGGCGGACACGTCCTTCGGCGGGTTGTTCGGCTATAAGAAGTGGCCGGTCAGCGGCAAGTCCACGGCCGACATCGCCTATGTTCCCTATGAAATCGCGCTCGTGCTGGACACGACGGGATCGATGAACGAGGGCGGCAAGCTGAAGGCGATGAAAGATGCGGTGACGACCCTTGTCGATACCATGTCGAAGGACGTCGCGGACAAGAAGAAGCTGAAATTCGCCATGGTGCCGTTTGCGGCCTTCGTGAATGTCGGTCCGCAATACGCGCCTTCCTTCGACAAGAAGGGCCGCGTGGACAAGAAGACCGGGGCTTCCTGGCTGGACATCGAGGGCAAGAGCGATGTCGCCCAGGTTGAATTGAAAAAGGGTGTCAGCCGCTTCGAAGTGTTTCACAATCTGGGCGACAAGTGGGCCGGCTGCGTGGAAACGCGCCAGTCCACTGCCAAGGTTGCCTACGACGTGACCGACGCGGTGCCGACGAAAAAAGCGGAAAGCCTGTTCGTGCCCGCGCTCGCCATCGACGAGCCGGACAACAAGGAGCCCGGCGGAGAGGACTACGGCAACAGCTACATCAAGTCGGATGTGGACCCGACGGACAAGTCGGCGAAGGAAGCGGCCAAGAAGCTGGGGAAATACGGTCTGGGCGGGGATGTGGCGGCAGTCGTCGGCGGTGTCCTGACGGACCCTGCGTCGGTTCTGTGGCAGCCGGTTGAAGCCAACATCACGGCAACCAAAGGGCCGAACGCCGGCTGCCAAGTCAAGCCTATGGTGCCGCTTTCCAGCGACTATGCCGGCCTGAAATCCCAGGTGCAGGCGCTGGCGGCCAGCGGAAACACCAACATCACGGAAGGCGTGGCCTGGGGCTGGCGCGTGCTTTCGCCCGGCGAGCCCTTCACGCAGGGCGCCGCGAAGACCTCGCGCACGAAGAAGATCGTTATCCTGCTCACCGACGGTTCCAACACCTTCGGCGTGCGCAAGAACAAGCTGGGCTCGGCCTACACGAGCTTCGGCTTTGCCGCCGACGAGCGCCTGATGGCGATGGCGGGCGGCAGCGAGAACACCGCCAACGAGGCCATGAACGAGAAGACGCTCGCCGCTTGCACCAACGCCAAGGCGGACGGGCTGGAGATCTTCACCATCCGCCTGGAGGAGCCGGACAAGACCACCGGCATGATGCTGAAGGACTGCGCCTCCGACGCCGACCACTTCTTCGACGCGCCTTCGTCCTCGCAGCTGGACGAGGTGTTCAGCAAGATCCGCCAGAAGATCGTTTCGATCAGGATCTCGTCCTGACCAGCCGGGTTCAGCGTTCGGGCAGCGCCGGCTCGCCCTTGCGTTCGCGGATGAGGTTGGCGAAGCGGCGGAACAGGTAGTGCGAGTCCTGGGGGCCAGGCGAGGCCTCCGGGTGGTGCTGCACGGAAAAGACCGGCTTGCCTGCAACGCGCAAGCCGCAGTTCGAGCCGTCGAACAAGGAGACGTGCGTTTCCTCCACGCCTTCAGGCAGCGACCCGCGGTCCACCGCGAAACCGTGGTTCATCGAGACGATCTCGACCTTGCCTGTGGTATGGTCCTTCACCGGATGGTTCGCGCCGTGGTGGCCCTGGTACATCTTCTCCGTCTTGGCGCCCAGCGCCAGCGCCAGCATCTGATGGCCCAGGCAGATGCCGAAGATCGGCATGTCGGCCTTCAACAAATCCTGGATGACGGGCACGGCATATTCGCCGGTCGCCGCGGGATCGCCGGGGCCGTTGGACAGGAACACGCCGTCCGGCTTCATGCCTAAGATCGTTTCGGCGTCCGTCGCGGCGGGCACCACGGTCACGTTCGCGCCGAGGTCGGTGAGCAGGCGCAGGATGTTGCGCTTCACGCCGTAATCCACGGCGACCACGTTCATGGTGGGCTCGCCCGGCGCGGAGAAGCCTTCGCTCCAGTGCCAGGATCCTTCGCGCCAGGAGGACGACTGGCCGGAGGATACTTCCTTGGCCAGGTCCATGCCGACCAGCCCCGGCCAGTTTCTGGCCTGCTCCTTCAGCGATTCGACGTCGAACTTGCCGTTCTCGGCGTGCGCGATCACGGCGTTCGGCGCTCCCTTCTCGCGGATGGCGGCGGTGAGTGCGCGCGTGTCCAGCCCGGAGATGGCGATCACGCCGCGCCGCTTCAGCCAGGCGTCGAGGTCGCCTTGCGCGCGGTAATTGGAAGGCGCGGTGATGTCGGCCCGGAACACCGCGCCGACAGCCCCGAAGCGCGCAGCCGGGTTGAGGTCTTCCGCGTCGTCGCCGTTGGTGCCGACATTGCCGATATGGGGAAAGGTGAAGGTGACGATCTGCCCGGCATAGGACGGGTCGGTGAGGATTTCCTGGTAGCCGGTCAATGCCGTGTTGAAGACGACCTCGCCGACCGCATTGCCCTCCGCGCCGAGGCCTTTGCCTTCGATGACGGTGCCGTCGGCGAGGACGAGGAGCGCCGTCGGCTTGTCCTCGCCCCAAGGCGCGGGAGCGCCGTTCGCAGGCGCGATGGATTGCGGAGCCATGGGCTTGTCCTCGTGAGCGCGGAGCCGGGCGGCTTCAATCGAGCCGTTCGAGACTGCTTGCGCGCGAGATAGGCGTCAGGCGCAACCCGGTCAACCACGGCGCGGTTGCGGAATAGGGCGATCGCTTGAAGGTTGGCTCGGACTGCGGAAATGGGGAAGGCTTGGCAAACGGCCAAGCGGCCAGCCACAATGCGCCACATTTCTCGGACAGTTCCATGCGGATGGCGTTTCGATCGGCAAGACAGGTTTCAAGGATGGGAAGGCTCCAGCATGCTGCGCTGGCGCTTGCCCTCCTGTTTGCAGCCTTATCCCTCGCACAGCCCGGCACGGCGCAGGAGCGGAAGGCGCTGAAGGGCGTGGCGCTGGTCATCGGCGAGGGCCAGTACGAGCACCTCGCCGCGCTGCCGAACCCGGCCAACGATGCGCGGGCGGTGGTCAAGCTGCTCACCGATCTCGGCTTCGATGCGCGCGCCGCCACTGACCGCGATGCGAAGAAGCTGCGCCGTGACCTCGAACGCTTCGCCGAGGACGCGGAAGAGGCGGATGTCGCGCTGCTCTACTATTCCGGCCACGGCATCGAGGCGGGCGGCGAGAATTGGCTGGTGCCGGTCGATGCGGATGTCGGTTCGCTGGACCAGGCGGAAGAGGCGCTCGTCGCCGTGTCGCCCGTGCTCGATCAGCTGAAGGCGAGCGTCCCGGTGACGATCGTTTTGCTCGACGCCTGCCGCAGCAGCCCTTTCCCGAAGGGCGCCACTATCAGGCAAGCGCCCGAAGCCGCGCCTGAGCCGGTCGGCGGCCAGGGGCTGACGCCGGTGCGCGGAGCCGCGCCGCTCGTCGGGAGCAAGCCGAAGACGGAGAACCTCGGCATCGTGGTCGGCTTTGCCGCGGAACCGGGCCGCGCGGCGCTCGACGGGGCGCCCGGCGGCAACAGCCCCTATGCGGCGGCGCTGCTGCGCCACTTCTCCGCGATGGGCGGCGTCGAGTTCGGGCAGGTCATGCGGATGGTGACGGAGGAGGTTTACCTCGACACGTCGGCCAAGCAGCGGCCCTGGGTCAACGAAAGCCTGCGCCGGCTGCTTTACTTCGGTCTGGCGCCGGAACAGGCGGGGGGCGTGGACGGCGACATCACGCGCGAGCGGCGCCAACTGCTGCTCACGATGGCCGACCTGGCCGGCCCGGAGCGCGTACAGGTCGAGCAGGTGGCGGCGCGCGAGCGCGTGCGGCTCGACGCGCTTTACGGCGTGCTGAAGGCATTCGGCGCCGAGCCGCCCCGCGACCCCAAGCAGCTGGACGACCTGCTGCAAGCCCAGGCCGGGCGCCTGCGCACGATGATGGCGCAGAAGGCGGCGCTGCGCACCGACGATCCGGAGATCGCCAGCCTTTCCGCCAGCGCCGACCGCGCGGTGGACCAGGGCGCGATCGGCGTGGCGCGCAAGCTTCTGGATAAGGCGGTGGCCAGGATCGAAGCCGACGCGCCGGCGGTGGACGACCTCGAAGCGCAGGTAAAGGCCAAGCGGCTCGCCGACGCCTCCCTCTACGCCCGGCGCGCCGAGGCGTCGGCGCTTGCCTTCGCCTTCCGCGACGCCGCGCGCGATTATGCCAAGGCTTACGACTTGGTCGCCAGGTGGGACGAGCGCTTGGCTTGGAACTACAAGAACATGCAGGCCGAAGCCTTGAGCAGCCTGGGCCAGGCGCGCTCCGACCGCATCGCGCTTGCCGAAGCGCTCGACGCCTATCAGGCGGTTCTCGACATGGTGCCGAACGGCGTGGAGAACCGCGACTGGGCGATCACCCGCAACAACCAGGCGCTGGTCCTCTATGCGCTGGGCAAGTTGGACAGCGACAACGCCCGGCTGCTGGAAGCCAGGGAAGTGTTCGAAAAGGCGATGACCGTGTTCGCCAGGGAGAAGGACGACAAGAACTGGGCCGCGGCGATGAACAACAACGGCAACATTCTCTTGGAACTGGGGGAACGCACAGGCGAGCGGACCCGCTTCGAAGAGGCGAAGAGCGCCTTTGAAGCCGCACTTGCGCGGCGCGCCCGCGCGAAGGTGCCGCTCGACTGGGCTTCGACTCAGAACAATATCGGCCTTGTCGAGTACCAGATGGCGGAGCCGCGCGGAGACGCGGCCGGCCTGCGCCGGGCGGAAGGGGCATACCGGGCGGCGCTGGAAGTGTTCACCCGCGACCGCACGCCGACCGACTGGGCGCTGGTGGAAAACAACCTCGGCAACACGCTGAACGCGCTCGGCCTTCTCGGCAATGATCCGGCACTCAACCGGCAGGCCGCGGAAGCGTTCGAGGCGGCGATGACGGTGCGCACGAAAAGCGACTGGCCGCAGCAATGGGCGACGAGCCAGCTGAACTACGGCAATGCCTGGAATGCGATAGGCCGCTTCGAAGTCGGCACGGACAGCATCGACAAGGCGGCGGAAGCTTATCGCAGGGCGTTGACGGTGTTCGATCGCGCGAATGCGCCGCTCGACTGGGCCTCGGCGCAGAACAACCTCGGCGCGGTGCTCCAGACTGCCGGCCAGCGCACGCGAAACATGGACCGTCTGCGGGAGTCGGTTGCCGCCTTCACGGCCGCCCGCGAGGTCTATGCGCGCGAAAAATTCCCGAACGACTGGGCGATGACCCACAACAATGCCGGCAATACGCTGCATCTGATGAGCGTGGTATCGGGCGAAGCGGATTGGGAGCGGCAGGCAATCGCCGCCTACGCGCAGGCGCTTCAAGTCTATAGCCGCGGCAAGACGCCGATGCAGTGGGCCCTGGCGACTGCCTCGATGGGCAACGCGCTTCAAACGCTGGCCAACTATGAGACCGGAACGGAAAGCCTGGAGGGGGCGATCACGGCGCGGGAACAGGCGCTGGAAGTGCTGACGCCGGAGAACGCGCCGGTGGAGTGGGCGAACGCGCAGAACGGGCTCGGAACCAGCCTGCTCAACCTGGCGACCCGCGGCGGGGACCGCTCCGGGCTCGGCCGCGCGGAGAAGGCTTTTGAAGCCGCGGCGAAGGTGCTGACGCAGGATGCTCAGCCCGTGCAGTGGGCGTTCCTGCAAAACAATATCGGCGACGTCCATTGGTCGCTTGCCGGACCGGCCGGCGACAAAGCCGAGTTGCGGCTGGCGCTCGAACGGTTCGAAACCGCCCGCAAGACGTTTGCCGGGCAGGGGATTTCGCAGGTCGTCGAACTGCTGGACCAGAAGATCGCGGTGGTGCGGAAGAGCTTGCAGTGACGTTAAGCGCCCAACGCCCTCGTGGTTCGACAGGCTCACCATGAGGGCTACTGCTGAGGCATCGCCTTCACCTGCGTCGCGAGAAGCGAAGCCGCTTCAGTAGCCCTCATGGTGAGCTTGTCGAACCACGAGGGCGCTTACCGGGCATGTGCATCATAACCGCAAGAGCCGAAGCACAGCTTTCGCTTTCCTTCGTTTGCAGCTAGCCTCGCGCGCTAAGTGAAAGCCCTGGGAGGTCTGGGTTTTGGTGTTCCTTTCGACCCGCCATGCCGCGATCGTGGAGCTTGCGAAAACACAGGGCCGCGTGCTTGTCGAGGAGCTTGCGCAGAAGTTCAGCGTGACGCCGCAGACGATCCGCAAGGACCTGAACGACCTCTGCGACGCCCGCCTGCTGACCCGCATCCACGGGGGGGCGCTGTTTCCTTCCGGCGTCGCCAACATGGAATACGAGGCGCGGCGCACCATCGCCTCCGCCGAGAAAGAGGCGATCGGGCGCGCGGCGGCGGCGCGCATCCCGGAAAACGCCTCGCTCTTCATCAACATCGGCACTACGACCGAAGCGGTCGGTGAAGCCTTGCTCGGCCACGCTGCGCTGATGGTGATCACCAACAACATCAACGTCGCCAACAGGATGCGGATTCGGCAGGGCATCGAGGTGGTGATCGCAGGCGGCGTCGTGCGCGGCACGGATGGCGGCATCGTCGGCGAGGCGGCGGTGGACTTCATCCGCCAGTTCAAGGTGGACTATGCCGTGATCGGCACATCAGCCATCGACGCGGACGGCGCCCTGCTCGACTTCGACTTCCGCGAGGTGAGGGTGGCGCAGGCGATCATCGCCAATGCCCGCCATGTGATCCTGGTTTCCGACTCGACCAAGTTCGAGCGCACCGCGCCGGTTCGCATCGGCCACATCTCCCAGGTGAACACGTTCATCACCGACAACTGCCCAAGCGAGGCGTTTCGCGCGCTCTGCCGGGAGGGCGGCGTGGAACTGGTGGAAACCGGAGCGCAGGCCGAACGGCAACCCGACGCGGCCTGATCAGCACCGATACATATATTCGTTTGACATTCGCTTAGCCTTCGAAATAAGCTTCCCCCGCTTTCGGTTTGCAGCTTTTTGCTGCACTGCGAAAGCCGGGAGGAAGACCTTGGTATCGGATGCGGGAGCCGCGCAAGCGGAGCCCCGGCGCGTGGATGGCGACGGGGGTGTTTACGACATCTTCGTGATCGGCGGCGGCATCAACGGCTGCGGCATCGCCAGGGACGCCGTCGGGCGCGGCTTTTCCGTTTGTCTCGCCGAGCAGAACGATCTCGCCAGCGGCACCTCTTCGTGGTCCACCAAGCTCATCCACGGCGGGCTGCGCTACCTCGAATACCGGGAGTTCCGGCTGGTCCGCGAGGCGCTGACCGAACGCGAGGTGCTGCTGCGCATGGCGCCGCATCTTATCCGCCCGATGCGCTTCGTGCTGCCGCTTGGGCGCGGCGGCCGTCCGGCCTGGATGATCCGGCTCGGCCTGTTCCTTTACGACCACATGGGCGGCCGCAAGCTGCTTCCCGCCACCGCTACGCTGGATCTGCGCAGCGACCCGGCGGGCCGGCTGCTCAAGCCCGGCTATGCCAAAGCGTTCGAGTATTCCGACTGTACCGTGGATGACACGCGCCTCGTCGTGCTGAACGCCCGCGACGCGGCCGACCGCGGCGCCGAAATCCGCCCGCGCACGAAGGTGGTGAGCGCGAAGCGCGAAGCAGGGCTCTGGCAAGTCGCGGTGCAGGCGCAAGGTGCTGGCCGTACGGAAACGGTGCGCGCCCGGCTTCTGATCAATGCGGCAGGGCCTTGGGTGGACAAGGTGCTGCGCGAGACCGTCGGCCGGCGGGACGCCCGCAACGTCCGTCTCGTGCAGGGCAGTCATATCGTCATCGCCAGGAAATACGACGATCCGCGTGCCTTCTTCTTCCAGAACAAGGACGGCCGCATCTTCTTCGCCATTCCGTATCAGGAGAGCTTCACCCTGATCGGCACAACGGACCGCGATTTCTCCGGCGACCCGCAGGATGTGAAAATCTCCGAGGAGGAGATCGAGTACCTCTGCAAGGCGGCAAGCGAGTACTTTGCTGAGCCGGTGCGGCGCGAAGACATCGTCTGGAGCTTCTCCGGCGTGCGTCCGCTGTTCGACGACGGCGCCTCCAAGGCGCAGGAGGCCACCCGCGACTACGTGCTGAAAGCGGATGCGCCGGAGGCCCAGGCGCCGCTGCTCGATGCGTTCGGGGGCAAGATCACCACCTACCGCCGCCTCGCCGAGTCGATGATGACAAAGGTCGAAGGCTTTCTGGGAGCGCGGAAGAAGCCCTGGACGGCGGGCGCCGCGCTGCCCGGCGGCGCGTTCGAGCCGGACGATTTCGAGGGGGGCATCGCCAGGCTGCTGGCCGCCTATCCGTTCCTGGGGGCGGAGCACGCCCGCCGCCTGTTTCGGCTTTACGGCACGCATGCGTCGCGTATCCTGGGCGCGGCCAAATCGCGGGGTGATCTTGGGAACTGCTTCGGCGGCGACCTGTTTGAAGTTGAAGTCGTCCACCTGATGGCTGCGGAATGGGCGCTGCACGCGGACGACGTGCTATGGCGGCGCACCAAGCTTGGGCTGGTGCTGGACGATGCCCAAGCGGCGGCGCTTGAGTCCTGGATGCGGCAGGCCAAAGCAGGCCTTGCTGCGGCAGCGGCCGAATAGAGCAAGAGCGAGGGAGGCGCGAATGCTCGAACTGCAAGGGATTTCGAAACTGGTGGGGGGGCAGACCCACATCACCGACGTGTCGCTGAAGCTCGCGCGCGGCTCGCTCAACGTGCTGTTGGGACCGACCCTTTCCGGCAAGACCTCCCTGATGCGGCTGATGGCGGGGCTCGACCGGCCGACATCGGGCAAGATCTTGATGGACGGCGCCGACGTGACCGCGCTGCCCGTGCAGAAGCGCAACGTCGCGATGGTCTACCAGCAGTTCATCAACTATCCCGCGATGACCGTCTATGAGAACATCGCCTCGCCCTTGCGGGTGGCCGGTGTGGACAGGGCTACGATCGAGCGTGAGGTCCAGCGCGCCGCCGACCTTCTGCGCCTGACGCCCTACCTGCAGCGCACCCCGCTCAACCTTTCGGGCGGGCAGCAGCAGCGCACGGCGCTGGCCCGTGCGATCGTCAAGAAGGCATCGGTAGTGCTGCTCGACGAGCCGCTGGCCAACCTCGACTACAAGCTGCGCGAGGAACTGCGCGCCGAACTGCCAAAGCTGTTTGCGGAAACCGGCGCGATCTTCGTCTATGCCACGACGGAGCCGCACGAAGCGCTGCTGCTCGGCGGCTTTACTGCCACGCTCTCGGAAGGCCGCGTCACCCAGTTCGGGCCGACGGTCGAGGTATTCCGGCACCCCTCCGACCTGATCACCGCCAAGACATTCTCCGATCCGCCGCTCAACACGATCGCGCTGGTCAAGCGGGGCGCGAGCTTCCTGCTCGATGGGGCAGGCGGCGTGTCGCTGCCGGTGCCAGCGGCGCTTGGCGACATTCCGAACGGCTCCTACACCGTCGCCTTCCAGCCGCATCACCTATCGCTGGTCCGTCCCAATGCGGATGCCGCGGCGGTGCAGGCAAAGGTGACGGCGTCCGAGATCACCGGCTCGGAAACCTATGTGCACCTGGCCTTCGCCGATGCGCGCTGGGTTATGCTCTCGCATGGCATCCAGCGCTTCGAACCGGATCAGACGGTGGAGATCTTCATCGATCCGCGCCACCTCTTGGTGTTCGACCCGTCCGGCCGCGCGGCAGGCGCGCCGGCCCGGCTGGCGGCTTGAGGGGAGGGGAAGCATGGCCCGCATCGACCTCGACCACATCCGCCACTCCTACATGGCCCGCCCGGCCAAGCCTGCGGACTATGCGCTGAAGGAGGTCGATACGGTATTCGCGGACGGCGGCGCCTATGCGCTGCTGGGGCCTTCCGGCTGCGGCAAGACCACGCTGCTCAACATCATTTCGGGACTCCTGCGCGCTTCCGAAGGGCGGCTGCTCTTCAACGGGCGGGACGTGAACGGCTTGTCCACGCAGGAGCGCAACATCGCGCAGGTGTTCCAGTTCCCCGTGATCTACGACACGATGACGGTTTACGACAATCTGGCCTTCCCCTTGCGCAACCGCGGCGTGGCCGAGCCGGAAGTGGCGCGCCGCGTGCGCGAGATCCTGGAGATGATCGACCTCGCTTCCTGGGCGAAGCGCAAGGCGCGCGGGCTGACCGCCGACCAGAAGCAGAAGATCAGCCTAGGGCGCGGCCTCGTGCGCTCCGACGTCAACGCCATCCTGTTCGACGAGCCGCTGACGGTCATCGACCCCCACATGAAGTGGGTGCTGCGCAGCCAGCTGAAGCAACTGCACAAGCGCTTCGGCTACACCATGGTCTATGTCACGCACGACCAGACGGAGGCGCTGACCTTTGCCGACCGCGTGGTGGTGATGTTCGAAGGCGAGGTCGTGCAGATCGGCACGCCGGACGAGCTGTTCGAGCGGCCCAGCCACACTTTCGTCGGCTACTTCATCGGCTCGCCAGGCATGAACGTGCTGCCCGTCACGCTCGACGGCACTTCCGCGCGCATCGGCTCCCAGGAAATCCGCTTGGCGGCGCCCGCAAAAGCAACGAGTGCCAGGACGGAACTCGGCATCCGCCCGGAATATGTGCGGCTTGGGCGGGATGGCATGCCCGCTACGATCACCAAGGTCGAGGACATCGGCCGCCACCGCATCGTGCGGCTGAACCTGGAGGGGCGCGAGATCGCGGCGATCGCCGGCGAGGACGCCGAGATACCGGCCGAGCCGCGCGTCTCCTTCGATCCCGCCGGCATCAACCTCTACGCCGATTCCTGGCGCATCGAGCCGTCCCAACCCCTGGAAGGGGCGCGCTGAGCGATGGAAAAGACCTGGAACAACCGCGCCTGGTTCTTTGTCCTGCCCATGCTGGTGCTGGTCGCCTTCTCGGCGGTCGTGCCGCTGATGACCGTCGTGAACTACTCCATGCAGGATACGTTCGGGAACAATCAGTTCTTCTGGGCCGGCACGGAATGGTTCGAGGAGGTGCTGGCGTCCGACCGCTTCTGGGAAGCGATGGTGCGCAACCTCGTCTTTTCCGCGATCATCCTTGCGATCGAAATCCCGCTCGGCATCCTGATCGCGCTCAACATGCCGAAGTCGGGCTGGGGCGTGCCGGTCTGCCTCGTGCTGATGGCCCTGCCGCTGCTCATCCCGTGGAACGTCGTCGGCACGATCTGGCAGGTCTTTGGGCGCAACGACATCGGCCTGCTCGGCTACGCGCTGAACGCAGCAGGCATCGAGTACAACTACGTCCGCGACACCTACGACGCCTGGTTCACCGTGATCCTGATGGATGTCTGGCACTGGACGAGCCTCGTCGTGCTGCTCTGCTATGCCGGCCTCGTGTCGATCCCCGACGCCTACTACCAGGCGGCCAAGATCGACGGCGCGTCGCGGTGGGCGGTGTTCCGCTTCATCCAGCTGCCCAAGATGAACCGCGTGCTGCTGATCGCCGTGCTGCTGCGCTTCATGGACAGCTTCATGATCTACACCGAGCCCTTCGTGGTGACGGGCGGCGGTCCCGGCAATGCCACGACATTCCTGTCCATCGACCTCGTGAAGACGGCGCTCGGCCAGTTCGACCTCGGCCCGGCTGCGGCGATGTCCATCGTCTATTTCCTGATCATCCTTCTGCTCTCCTGGATCTTCTACACCGTGATGACGAATGTCGGCGTCGAACGGCCTGAACAGGGCGGGGGGCACTGAGATGAGCGACGTGACTGCTCCCCGCGCAGGCGCGTTGCCACCGGGCTCCAGCCTGCCCGACGCACCGCTCAGTGCCGCCGGTCCGGCCAGAATAGGTAAAGATGGGGCCGGCGAGGACAAGGTCGCGCGCGCCATGCGGCGGCGCGGCGACGAGTCAAAATTCTGGTGGCTGGTGCCGACCCTCTACATTCTGTTCCTGGCGCTGCCGATCTATTGGCTCATCAACATGAGCTTCAAGACCAACGAGGAGATCGTCGGCGGCTTGACGCTGTTTCCGCACGCGCCGACGCTGCGCAACTACCGCATCATCTTCACCGATGCCTCCTGGTACAACGGCTACATCAACTCGATCCTTTATGTCGTGATGAACATGGTGATCTCGGTGGCCGTCGCGCTGCCGGCGGCTTATGCCTTCTCGCGCTACCGCTTCCTCGGCGACAAGCACCTGTTCTTTTGGCTGCTGACCAACCGCATGGCGCCGCCGGCGGTGTTCGCGCTGCCCTTCTTCCAGCTTTATTCCGCCTTCGGCCTGATCGACACGCATATCGCGGTGGCGCTTGCCCACTGCCTGTTCAACGTGCCCCTGGCAGTGTGGATTCTGGAAGGCTTCATGTCGGGCGTGCCGAAGGAGATCGACGAGACCGCCTATATCGACGGCTATTCTTTTCCGCGCTTCTTCTTTCGCATCTTCATGCCGCTGATCGCCAGCGGCGTGGGCGTCGCGGCGTTCTTCTGCTTCATGTTTTCCTGGGTGGAGCTGCTGCTTGCCCGCACCCTGACCACCACCGATGCGAAACCCATCGCCGCCGTGATGACGCGCACGGTTTCGGCGTCGGGCATGGACTGGGGCCTGCTGGCGGCGGCCGGCGTGCTGACGCTGATCCCCGGCGCGCTCGTGATCTGGTTCGTGCGCAACTACATCGCCAAGGGCTTTGCCCTGGGGAGGGTGTGATGCGCGGCGCTTGCTGGAGCACCCCTCATCCGCCTGCCGGCACCTTCTCCCACAAGGGGAGAAGGAGGAACTCCGCCGCCCCGCTTATCCTGCGGCATTGCCGGTTGGCGAAACCGTTGCCAACGCTTTCTTCTCCCCTTGTGGGAGAAGGTGCCGGCAGGCGGATGAGCGACTATCTGTTGT
>CAXTCF010000028.1:0-32298 GCA_964242945.1 uncultured Rhizobiaceae bacterium
GCGGCGCCGAGCCGGCCGGCTTCGCGCTGGCGCGTCTGGCGGCCGGCGAGGGGGAGATCCTGACGCTTGCCGTGGCGCGGGCACACCGCCGCCGCGGCCTGGGCTGGCTGCTGATGGACGCCGTGCTGCGCGCGCTGCACCGCGAACGGGCGGAAGCGCTGTTCTTGGAAGTTGACGAAACCAACCTGCCCGCGGTCAACCTGTACAAGCGGTTGGGCTTTCATCAGGTGGGCTACCGCGCCCGCTACTACGAGAACCACGGCCGTCCTCACACCGGCGCCCTGGTGATGCGGCGCGACCTTGCGTGATTGAACAGTCCCGCAGGCAGCACCATTGAGAGCGACGGCGCGGCTTCTTCTCGCCGTCGCGCTTCTCGGCGCTGCGACGCTCGTGCTGGTGCCTTGGAACTGGCTTGCGGCGCGTCTGCGGCTGCCGGGCCGGGCGGCGAGCGCCAAGGCCTGGAACCGCATCGCCTTGTTTGCGCTCGGCTGGCGCGTCCGCGTGGAGGGCACGCCATTGCAGCGGCGGCCGCTGCTGCTGGTATCGAACCACGTGTCCTGGGGCGATGTCGTGATCCTCGCGGCTTACGCGGACGCGGCCTTCATCGCGAAATCGGAGGTTTCCGGCTGGCCGCTGTTCGGGCTTTTAGCGCGGCTGCACGACACCATCTTCATCGAGCGCGACCGGAAGCGCACTGCACGAGAGCAGGCGCGGGCCGTCGCCGGGCGGCTGGAACGGAACAAGGCGCTGGTGCTGTTCCCGGAAGGCACCACGGCAGACGGCAACCACCTCCTGCCTTTCAAGAGCAGCCTGTTCGGCGCCGTCGCTTTTGCGGAGCAGGATACCGGCGCGCATGTCGTCGTGCAGCCGGTCGCCATCGCCTACACCAAGCTCTATGGCCTGCCCCTGGGCTACGGTGAGCGCATGATCGCTGCCTGGGTCGGCGATGCCGGCCTCCTCGACCATCTCAGGCTGCTGTTCCGGCACGGGCCGTTGGACGTCACGCTGCGCTTCGGCGAGCCGCTGGCAAGCCGAGGCCTCGGACGCAAGCAGATGGCGCACGAAACGGAGCAGCGGGTGCAAAACATGCTGGCCGCGGCTTTGCGCGGATGAGTGCGGTTTCTCCTGTTTTTCACTGCTGAAAGCCGCTAAAGCGCAGGCCATGAAACCAGACCACATCCAAACCGCGCAGGACGCCGAAGGCGCGACGAAAAAGGTCTTCGTCAAGACCTACGGCTGCCAGATGAACGTCTATGACTCCCAGCGCATGGGCGATGCTCTGGCGACGCAGGGTTACGCTGCGACGGAGAGGCCGGAGGACGCAGACCTCATCCTGCTCAACACCTGCCACATCCGCGAGAAGGCGGCGGAAAAGGTGTATTCCGAGCTTGGGCGCATCCGCGTGCTGAAGGCTGGGCGCAAGGAGGCAGGACGCGAAACGCTGGTCGGCGTCGCCGGCTGCGTCGCGCAGGCGGAAGGCCGCGAGATCCTCCGCCGCGCTTCCGTCGTGGACTTCGTGATCGGCCCCCAGACCTACCACCTGCTGCCCGAAACCGTCGGCCGCGCAAAGGCCGGCGAGAAGGTGGTCGCGACCGACTACCCCGCGGAAGACAAGTTCGCGCATCTGCCGCAGACCTCGCGCGAAGCCGCAAGGGCGCGCGGCGTCACCGCGTTCCTCACCGTGCAGGAAGGCTGCGACAAGTTCTGCACTTTCTGCGTCGTGCCCTACACCCGCGGCGCCGAGACGTCGCGGTCCGTGGCGCAGATCGTGGCGGAAGCCGAGCGGCTGGCAGGCGCGGGCGTGCGCGAGGTCACCCTGCTTGGCCAGAACGTCAACGCCTGGCATGGGCTGGGGCCGGACGGGAAAGAGTGGGGCCTGGGCCGGCTCCTGTTCCGGCTGGCCGAAATCCCCGGCCTGGCGCGGCTGCGCTACACCACCAGCCACCCCCGCGACATGGACGACGCGCTGATCGCCGCGCATCGCGATCTGCCTGCGCTGATGCCCTACCTGCATCTGCCCGTGCAGTCCGGCTCCGACCGCGTGCTGAAGGCCATGAACCGCCGGCACAAGGCCGCTGACTATCTCGCCCTTGTTGAGCGCATCCGCACCGCACGGCCGGACATCGCGCTTTCCGGCGACTTCATCGTGGGCTTTCCCGGCGAGACCGAGGCAGACTTCGCCGATACGCTGCGGCTGGTCGAGCAAGTCGGCTACGCACAGGCTTATTCGTTCAAGTATTCGCCGCGCCCCGGCACGCCCGGCGCCGAATTGCCCGACCAAGTGGCGGAACAGGAGAAGGACGAGCGGCTTCAGCGCCTGCAGAAACTTCTCCTTGAGCAACAGCAGCGATTTGCCCTTGCACTTGTCGGCAGGACTGCCGATGTTCTCATTGAAAAGCCGGGGCGTCAGCCCGCGCAGCGCGTCGGACGCTCTCCCTGGCTCCAGCCCGTGGTGCTGCCGGAAACGATCGGCGCCATCGGCGAGATCGCGCCGGTCAGGTTCACGAAAGCCGGCGTGAACAGCCTGTTCGCCGAAGCCGCTTGAGCGAGGCGCTCGTCCTCCCCAAGGAGAATTTGTTGACCGGATCCGTCGAAGCCAAGCCAGCGCCTGCCGGTGCTCCTCCCCCCACTGGCGCGTCCGACATGGCGCATGTCGTGCTCACCTTCGACAACAACAAGCTGGCCAGCGCGCTTTACGGGCAGTTTGATGAAAACCTCGCCCGGCTGGAGCAGAAGCTCGGCGTGGATATCCGCTCGCGCGGCAACCAGCTGACCATCCGCGGCGAACCTTCCGCCACCGAGCAGGCGCGGCGCGCGCTCGACCATCTCTATGGCGTTCTCCAGAAGGGCACGGACATCTCGCCTTCCGACGTGGACGGCGCGATCCGCATGGCGGTGGCGCCGGACGACCAGCTGACGCTGCCCACCATGGAGCGCAAGGGCCGCATGGCCGCGGCGCAGATCTCGACGCGCAAGCGCACGATCTACGCCCGTTCGCTCAACCAGGATGCCTATATGCGCGCCCTGGAGCGTTCGGAGCTTGTGCTCGGCGTCGGGCCTGCCGGCACCGGCAAGACCTACCTCGCGGTGGCGCACGCGGCGATGCTGCTGGAGCGCGGGCTGGTGGAGCGCATCATCCTCTCGCGCCCTGCGGTGGAAGCCGGCGAGCGCCTGGGCTTCCTGCCGGGCGACATGAAGGAAAAGGTCGATCCTTACCTGCGCCCGCTCTACGACGCGCTTTACGACATGATGCCGGGCGACAAGGTGGAACGCGCGATTGCCGCACAGGCCATCGAAATCGCGCCGCTCGCCTTCATGCGCGGCCGGACGCTGGCGCACGCCGCCGTGATCCTGGACGAGGCGCAGAACACCACGCCGATGCAGATGAAGATGTTTTTGACGCGGCTCGGCGAGGGCTCGCGCATGATCGTCACCGGCGATCCGACCCAGATCGACCTGCCATCGAACACGCGCTCAGGCCTGGTCGAAGCCCTGCGCATCCTGGACGGCGTGCCGGGCATCGTCACCGTGCGCTTCAACGACAAGGACATCGTGCGCCACCCGCTGGTGGCCGAGATCGTCACCGCCTACGACCGCGATGCGAAGATCGCGCGCGGGATCGCCGTGGACGAGGCCGGTTGATCCTCGCCACGGTGACGGAACGAAGCGACACGCCCTTGGGGACTGGGCAGGCGGATCGCCCTCTGGCCACGGAAATCATCGTGGAAGCGGGAGCATGGCCGCCCCTCGACAGCCTGGAAGCGTTGACCGCGAAAGCGGTTGCCGCCACCTTTGCCGAGCTTGCCCTCAAACCGGAACCGGAAACCGAGCTCAACTTCGTCTTTTCGGACGACTCCCACGTGCGGGAATTGAATGCACGATGGAGGAAGAAGGATAGGCCGACAAACGTGCTGTCCTTTCCGGCCATGCCGCTCCCGAAAGACGGTTCGCTGCCGCCGCTCCTGGGCGACATCGTTCTGGCGTTCGAAACTGTTTCTGCGGAAGCGCAGACCGAGGGCAAGCCGTTCGAGCACCATCTCGGCCATCTTCTCGTGCATGGCCTCCTGCACCTTCTCGGTTACGACCACGAGGAGGCAGCGGCAGCCGAGGCGATGGAGTCTGCGGAGCGGCGCGTGCTCGAAAAACTTGCCATCCCTGACCCTTACACTTAGAACGAGACGTCGATCACGACGTTTGGACAGATGACCGAAGACAGAACATCCGCCGGCAATTCCGGCGGGCGCGAAGCGGATGCTTCGCTCGATGCGGAAGGCCTGAGTAGGCCCTCTTCCACCACCCAGCCTTCTTTTCTTGAGCGGCTTGCCGGCTTTTTCGGGCAGCGCAACGGTTCCAGCCTGCGCGAGGACCTGACCGACGCGCTGGCCGAGCCTGGAGCCGAGGGCGAAGCCGCCTTTTCGCCGGCTGAGCGCGCGATGCTGTCCAACATCCTGCGCCTGCGCGAGGTGCGCGTCGAAGACGTGATGATCCCGCGCGCCAGCATGCAGGCGGTGGAGATCGAGACCACGATAGCCGACCTGATGCTGCTCTTCGAGCGCTCCGGCCATTCGCGCATGCCTGTCTATAAAGACAGCCTGGACGACCCGCAGGGCATGGTCCACATCCGCGACGTGCTGGCCCACATAACCAGAGCCGCGCAGAAGCCGGCCCCAGAAGGCAGCGAGGCGGAAGAGGCGGGGCGACTCGACCTGGGTTCGGTGGATCTCGGCCTGACGATCGGCGAAGCCGAGTTGATGCGCAGCGTGCTGTTTGTGCCCCCGTCCATGCTGGCGGCCGAACTCATGAGCCGCATGCAGAACTCGCGCACGCAGATGGCGCTGGTCATCGACGAGTATGGCGGCACCGACGGCTTGGTCTCGCTGGAAGACATCGTGGAGATGGTGGTCGGCGACATCGAGGACGAGCACGACGAGGAGGAGTCGCTGATCACGGTGGCCGCGGACGGCGTCTATGTTGTCGATGCCAAGGCCGACATCGAGGAAGCCGCCGAAGTGATCGGCGACGACTTCTCGGCCGGCGAGCACGGCGAGTATGTCGATACGGTAGGCGGCATGCTCGTCAACGCGCTTGGGCGCGTGCCGGTCAGCGGCGAGGTGGTGCAGGCGTTGCCCGGCTTCGAGTTCCAGGTGTTGGAAGCCGACCCGCGCCGCGTCCGAAAAGTGCGGATCGTGCGGGTCGATCCCGGCGAGGCCGCCCCTGAAACGCTGCCCGCTGCCTGACCGCGCCGAAACGCTTTCTTGGAAGGCTCGGCGCGGACTGATAGTTTCCGCGCCGGGGTGATTCTGGTGAAGCCGAGGGGTTGCGCATGGAGCGCCTTGCCGGGCGTGTGATCTTGGCATGGGGCTGGCGCCGCGCGCTCCTGGCTTTCCTGGCAGGCGCGCTCGCCGTGCTGGCGCAGGCGCCGTTCGACTTCTTCGCGGCCTGCTTCATCTCCTTCCCGGTTCTCGTCTGGCTCCTGGACGGCGCCGTGCAACGCCGGCCAGCACCCTTCCTTTCGCGTTTGCTGCCGTTTTTCGCGGTCGGCTGGTGGTTCGGCTTCGGCTATTTCCTGGCCGGGCTCTGGTGGGTCGGCGGCGCTCTGCTGGTCGATGCGGACGACTTCGCCTGGGCGCTGCCTTTGGCGGTGGTCGGCCTGCCGATCCTGCTTGCCTTGTTCTTTGGGCTCGCCGCGGTCCTGGCGCGGCCCTTCTGGAGCAACGGTTTGGGGCGCATCTTCGGCCTCGCTTTCGGCTTTGGCATCGCCGAGTGGCTGCGCACATTCGTGTTTTCGGGCTTTCCCTGGAACCCCGTGGGGTTTGCGGCGATGCCGGTGCCTCTCCTCATGCAGAGCGCTCACTTGGTCGGTGTTGTCGGCATGAATGTGCTGGCCGTGTTCGTCTTTGCCGTGCCCGCTCTGCTCGCCGGCCGCCGGCACTGGAAGGCAGGTTTCGCTCTGGCTCTGCTCTTGCTGCTTGCTCATCTCGGCTATGGCGGATGGCGGTTGCGAACACCGGACGAACCCAGCGGCAAGAGCATCGCCGTCCGCATCGTGCAGCCCGATATCGATCTGGCGGAGAAGTGGGACGGCGCGGTGCGGGACCGCATCTTCGCCACGACGATGGAACTGTCTCAGGGCCCATTCACGGGCGGAGGCGCCGCTCCCGCGCTGGTTCTATGGCCCGAAACTTCCGTTCCGTTCCTCTTCGCCGAGCGCCCGGATGCGCTTGGCTCCATTGGAGCGATGCTTGCCGAGGGGCAGACGCTGCTCGCCGGTGCGGTGCGCGCGGAGGGCGACCCGAACGATCCCCGCGACACGCGCTACTACAACTCCATCGTCGCAGTCGATGCATCGGGCAGCATCACCGACGCCGTGGACAAGGTACATCTAGTCCCGTTCGGGGAGTATCTGCCATTCGCCGACTGGTTTGCTTCGTTCGGCATGACCCAGCTCGTTGCCGGACCGATGAACTTCGAAGCAGGCAGCGTCCGCCACGCGATCACGCTTTCCGGCGGCATTCTCGCCGTTCCCTTCATCTGCTACGAGGTGATCTTTCCCGAACTCGTCGATCGGGACGCCGCGGGGGCGGACCTCCTCGTCAACATCACCAACGACGCCTGGTTCGGCGACACGCCTGGGCCCTACCAGCACTTCCGCCAGCTTCAGCTGCGCGCGGTGGAAACGGGCTTGCCTGCGGTCCGCGCCGCGAACAACGGCATTTCCGGCGTGATTGATTCGCGTGGCAACGTGCTGGACGCTCTGGCGCTCAATGCAAGGGGCAGGATCGATGCAGTTGTCGCTCTGCCGGAGAAGGCGGCCATGCCGCTTCTGCCGGCCCCGCAAGTCGGATTCGTGGTAATCGGCACCGCAGCCGCCGCTGCTTTTGCCTTCAGCCTGCGACAAAGGCTGCGGAATAATTGACATGAGGGTGCGCGCGGCGAATATTGCGCCGTCCGCCGGTCTATCATGCGGGTACACGGGAAATTTTGTGGTTTTCTCGCGTGCCGGAGAGCTTAGGCTCCGATAAACGCTTCTTGACTGGCTTAAAGATAAAGAAACTATGCCGGATGGAAAGCAAAAAGAAGCCGAACCCGATTGACATTCATGTTGGCAGCCGCCTCAGGCTGCGCCGCAACATGCTTGGCATGAGCCAGGAAAGGCTGGGCGAAAGCCTCGGAATTACGTTCCAGCAGATCCAGAAGTACGAGAAGGGGACAAACCGCGTCGGCGCCAGCCGGCTCCAGGCGATTTCCTCTATCCTGAGCGTTCCCGTCTCCTTCTTCTTCGAAGACGCGCCTGGCCAGGACGGCACGGTTTCGAAGGGCATGGCGGAAGATGGCCCGGCTACCTATGTCGCGGACGTCATGAGCAGCGCCGAAGGGCTCCAGCTCAACCGGGCATTCTCCCGCATCGCCAACCCGAAAGTGCGCCGGCGGATCGTGGAGCTTGTCAAGTCGCTGGCCAACGAGCCGGACGAGTGAATCCGGCTTTTTGCGATTCCATCCCATGGCAATCCGATATGTGATCCCGCCTTGACCCAGGCGGAGTGATGTTGCAGTGCAACGACCGGAATTTTGTGGCGATCGGGCATCGCGGTATGCGCATCGCGTAGCTTGACGATTTCACGTTCTTGTCTAAGGCGCACTGCAAAGTGCCGGCGGAAGCCGGTTCCATTCAAGAGGGGACACCCATCATGCGGCAGAACTACCTTTTCACCAGCGAATCCGTTTCGGAAGGCCATCCCGACAAGGTTTGCGACCGGATCTCCGATGAGATCGTCGATCTCGTCTATCGCGAAGCCAAGAAGACCGGGATGGATCCCTGGACCGTGCGCGTCGCATGCGAGACGCTGGCGACCACCAACCGCGTCGTGATCGCCGGCGAGGTGCGGGTGCCTGAGTCGCTGTTGAAGAAGGATGCCGACGGCAAGGTCCTGAAGGATGCCGCGGGGCACCCGGTGATCAACCCGTCCAAGTTCCGCTCGGCCGCGCGCAAGGCCATCCGCGACATCGGCTATGAGCAGAGCGGCTTCCACTGGAGGAACGCCAAGATCGACGTGCTGCTGCACGCGCAGTCCGCCGACATCGCCCAGGGCGTGGACCACGCGCAGGATGCCAATGCCGAGGGCGCCGGCGACCAGGGCATCATGTTCGGCTATGCCGTGCGCGAAACGCCGGATCTGATGCCGGCGCCGATCTACTACAGCCACAAGATCCTGGAGAAGCTTTCGGAGGCCCGCCGCAAGGGCGAGGGCGACGTCGGCAAGCTCGGCCCCGACGCCAAGAGCCAGGTCACCGTGTCCTACGTTGACGGCAAGCCTGCGGAGGTGACGCAGATCGTGCTCTCCACCCAGCATCTCGACGAAAGCTGGGACTCCAACAAGGTGCGCGAGGTCGTGGAGCCCTTCATCCGCGATGCGCTGGGCGACCTGAAGATCGCAGACGACGCCAACTGGTACATCAACCCCACCGGCAAGTTCGTGATCGGCGGTCCTGACGGCGATGCCGGGCTGACCGGCCGCAAGATCATCGTGGACACCTATGGCGGCGCGGCCCCGCATGGCGGCGGCGCGTTCTCCGGCAAGGACACGACCAAGGTTGACCGCTCCGCGGCCTACGCCGCGCGTTATCTCGCCAAGAACATCGTGGCGGCGAAGCTCGCCGACCGCTGCACCATCCAGCTTTCCTATGCGATCGGCGTCGCGCAGCCGCTGTCCGTCTATATCGACCTTCACGGCACGGGAAAGGTGGACGAGGCCAAGCTGGAAACCGCGGTCCGCGAGGTGATGGACCTGTCGCCGTCAGGCATCCGCCGCCACCTCGACCTCAACAAGCCGATCTATGCCAAGACCACGGCCTATGGCCATTTCGGCCGCAAGGCGGGCCGCGACGGCTCTTTCTCCTGGGAGAAGACGGACCTCGTCAAGGCGCTGAACCAGGCGCTCGCCGCCTGATCCGCCCTTAGCCTGTGGCGGAAGGGGGAGAGCGCCCGGAACGGCAGGGTGCCTTCTGGGGGCGCCGCCAGGGCAAGGCGCTGCGTCCAATTGCAAGCGGCGCGCTGGCGGCGGTCCTGCCCGGATTGCGTCTGGATCTGGCCGAACCGGCTCCCGCCTCGCTCGCATCCCTCTTCGCTGCGCCAGTCGAAGCGGTGCGCCTGGAGATCGGCTTCGGCGGCGGCGAGCACCTGCTTCATGAAGCCGGGCGTCATCCCAGCATCGGCTTCATCGGCGTGGAGCCTTTCGTCAACGGCATGGCGAAACTCGCCGTCCGGCTGGAACAGGAAGCGCTGCCGAACCTCCGTCTCTGGGACGAGGACGCAACGCGCCTTCTCGATTGGCTGCCCGCGAACTCGCTGGCCGGCATCGACCTCTTCTACCCCGATCCCTGGCACAAAAAGCGGCATTGGAAGCGGCGCTTCGTTTCGAGCGCCAACCTCGACCGCTTCGCGCGCGTGCTCCGGCCCGGCGGCGCCTTCCGCTTCGCTTCCGACATCGCGGACTACGTCAACTGGACATTGCTTCAGGTGCGCGCCCATCCCGCCTTCGCCTGGGAAGCGCGTTCACCAGACGACTGGCGCGAGCCGTTTCCGGATTGGCCCGGCACCCGCTACGAAGCCAAGGCTTTGCGCGAAGGGCGCATCCCTGCCTACCTTACCTTTCTTCGCCCCTGAGCGACGGAACCCGCCGCCCTCCGGTTGACAAGGCTTGGCCTAAACCTTCCTATGCAAAGCAGAGGCGGGGTGGATTGCTGCACCCGGCCGGCAAGCGGCGCAAGTTCTCAGACGCTGCACCCGGCCAAACGAGTTTCGGGAGGAAATCTTCGATGCGCAGACTGGTTCTGGCAGCCGTCGCCTTTGGCACCATCATCGCGGGCGCGGCGCGCGCGGAAGACTACAAGATCATGGCCCCGGCGGCGCCCGGCGGCGGCTGGGATCAGACCGCCCGCTCCATGCAGACCGCGCTTCAGGATGCGGCCATCTCGCCTTCCGTCCAGGTTACCAACGTTCCGGGCGCCGGCGGCACGATCGGTCTGGCGCAGTTCGTCAACCAGGCTAACGCCGACCCATCGCAGTTGATTGTCGGCGGCTATGTCATGGTCGGCGCGATCCTGACCAACAACTCGCCCGTCACGCTGGATCAGATCACGCCGATCGCCCGGCTGACCGGCGAGTATGAAGTCGTGGTCGTGCCCTCCATCTCGCCGCTCAAGGACATGGCGGCGCTCGTGCAGAAGCTCCAGACCGACATCGGTTCCGTGTCCTGGGCCGGCGGCTCGGCCGGCGGCACCGATCACATCACCGCAGGCCTGATCGCCAAGGCGGTCGGTGCCGACCCGAAAAAGGTCAACTACATCGCCTTTTCCGGCGGCGGCGAGGCGCTGGCCGCGGTGCTCGGCGGGCAGGTGACGGTGGGCATTTCCGGCTATGGCGAGTTCGCCGCGCAGATCGCCGCCGGTCAGCTCCGCGTGCTCGGCATCTCCAGCGACGGGGTGGTGCAGGGCATCTCCGCCACGCCCTTCAAGGACCAGGGCGTCAACGTGGTGATTCAGAACTGGCGCATGGTTGCCGCGGCGCCCGGCATCACGCCGGAGCAGAAGACCGCGATCACGGGTGACATCGACAAAATGCACCAGTCCGAGCAGTGGAAGAAGATTCTTGCGGAGAAGGGCTGGGCCGACACCTACCTCGCCGGCGACGAGTTCGTTGCGCAGCTTAAAAAGGACACGGAAGCCACCGGCGCGATCCTGAAGGACATCGGGCTCGTCCAGTGAGCGACCAGTCCTCCGAACGCGCACCGGACCGCCCGGCGCTCGTCATTGCGGCGGTGCTGCTGCTGGTCTCGATCGTCATCGCCGTCAGCACGATGCGGGCGGGCGGGGTCGCCGGCTATTCGCCGGTCGGCCCGAAAACGGTGCCTTGGATCCTGGCCGGCGCCTTCTTCGTGCTGAGCTTGGCTACGGCGGTCGCTGCCTATCGCGGCGACTTTCCTGAGCGTGAGCGGCAGGACTTTCCGCCGATGGCCTGGGTCGTCGGCGGGCTCGCCGCGCAGATGCTGACGATGAAGTCTGCCGGCTTCTCCATCGCCACCGGCCTTCTCTTCGCTGCGACGGCAAAGGGGTTCGGGCGCGGGCCGCTTTGGCTCACCGTGCCGGCCGGCATCGTCTTCGCCTTCCTCGTCTGGATCATCTTCGCCAAGGGGCTGCAACTGACGCTGCCCGCCGGCCCGCTGGAGCGGCTCCTCTAGCCCATGAACACGTTCGAGCTGCTCGGCCAAGGCCTGCTGACGGCGATGCTGCCGGCGAACCTGCTCTACGCCCTGATCGGCGTGACGCTCGGCACCGCGGTCGGCGTGCTGCCGGGCATCGGGCCGGCGCTGACCGTCGCCCTGCTGCTGCCCGTCACCTACAAGCTCGACCCCGCAGGCTCGCTGATCATGTTCGCCGGCATCTACTACGGCGGCATGTACGGGGGATCGACGACCTCGATCCTGCTCAACACCCCCGGCGAAAGCGCCTCGATCGTCACGGCGCTGGAAGGCAACAAGATGGCGCGGGCGGGACGGGGCGGCCCGGCCCTTGCCACAGCCGCAATCGGCTCCTTCGTCGCCGGCCTGCTTGCCACTCTGGGCTTGGCGTTCATCGCCCCGTCCGTGGTGCAGTTCGCGCTGTCTTTCGGCCCGGCCGAATATTTCGCGCTGATGCTGCTCGCCTTCATGACCGTTTCGGCAGCCTTCGGCGACTCCACCCTGCGCGGCCTGACCTCGCTGACGACCGGCCTGGGGCTTGGCCTGGTCGGCATCGACCAGCTGACGGGCCAGGCGCGGCTGACCTTCGGCCTGCCCAACCTCTTCGACGGTATTTCCGTCACCACGCTGGCCGTCGCGCTGTTCGCCATCGGCGAAACGCTGGCGGTTGTAGCCACCCATGCCTTTGGTGAGGAGAAGGTGGAGGCGATCAAGGGTTCCGTCTGGATGACGCGCGAAGACTGGCGCCGCTCCTGGATACCGTGGCTGCGCGGCACTGCGATAGGCTTCCCCATCGGCGCGATGCCGGCGGGCGGCGCGGACGTGTCGTCCTTCCTGTCCTACTCGGCGGAACGCAGCTTCTCGAAACACCCGGAAGAGTTCGGCAAGGGCGCCATCGAGGGGGTTGCAGGTCCGGAAGCCGCCAACAACGCCTCCGCCGCCGGCACGCTGGTGCCGTTGCTGACGCTTGGCCTGCCGACCACCGCGACCGCCGCCATCATGCTGGCGGGCTTCCAGCAGTTCGGCCTCCAGCCGGGGCCGCTGCTGTTCGCCACCAACGCGCCGCTGGTCTGGGGCCTGATCGCCAGCCTGCTCGTCGCCAACTTCATGCTTCTGGTGCTGAACCTGCCGCTGATCGGGCTATGGGTGAAACTGCTCACCATCCCCAAGCCCTGGCTCTACGCCGGCATCCTGGTTTTCGCCACGCTGGGCACGATCGGCGCGGACGGCTCGACCTTCTATCTCGGCCCGGTGCCCGTCTCGTTCGGCCTGGGCCTGCTGCTGCTGTTCGGCCTGCTCGGCTACGTCCTGCGCCGCTTCGGCTACCCGATCGCGCCCGTTGTCGTCGGTCTGATCCTCGGCCCGATGGCGGAGAAGAGCCTGCGCCAGGCGCTTCAGATCAGCCAGGGCAACCCGCTGGCGCTGTTCCACTCGCCCATCGCGATCGTGCTATGGGTGCTGGCGCTGACCGCGGTGCTGCTGCCGCTCTATCTGCGCATGCGCGGCAAGGGCAAAATCCTGTCGCAGGTTGCCGGCGACGAAGACTGATCGTTACCGGCCGATGCGGCCGAACTGCTCCGAATCGATACCCAGGCTGCGCAGATCATGCGCCTTTGGCTGTGCCCGGCGCTCGACTGCCGCGCTTGCCGCGACGGCGCTGCCCAAAAGGCCAAAGAACGACGATATGCGGTTTCGACGAATCTGCTTGCTCATGCGACGCCTCACTTTGCTGTGCCCGGCTCAGATAGGAGCTTTGCGCATCGTGGGGCAGGGGTCATGCTGCAAGACTGCCATGCACTGAGCGGCTACCGCGGCAGTCACACCCGATTCCAAGACGCTGGCTGCATTTTTCGCTGTTCCGGCATGGGTCCTCGCGTCAAGGGCGAGAGTCCATGCCGGAACGCTGAAGCCGTCACCAAGGTGAACGGATCTACCAGCCCATGCCGCGCCGCGGCAGCTTGATGTTCGCATGCCGCGCCCGCAGGGCATCGTCGGTCCCGCGCGGGATGTGTCTGGGGAAATGCCCTGCCAACAACCGCTTCTTTTCCGCGATGGCACGGGAAAGGATGTCAGGCTTGCCCTTCTCGTTCCACTCCTTAGGGCTGAAGCGGTCGCCGATGGCCGGGTAGAAGTACTCCGTCTGCATCAGGCTCAACGTCTGCTCGTGGCCGAGATAGTGGCCGGGGCCGTTCAGGCAGACATCAGCGATCGCTTCGACGGACAAGGCCGCATCCGTCACCTCGATGCCGCGCACGCAGCGCAGGCAGTGGCCCAGCGTGTCGTTGTCGATGATGAGGGATTCCAGGCAGAAGCCGAGCAGCGAGGCGTGCATGCCGGCCGATTCATAGATGAGATTGAGCCCGGACAGGCCCGCCATCACGTTGGTGATGCCCTTCTCGTAACCGGACTGGATGTCGGGCAGCTTGGAGTCTGCCATGCCGGCCGCCGACCCGCCGGGCAGGTCGTAGAATTGGGCCATCTGCGCACAGGCGGCAGTCAGCAGCGCCTGCTCCGCCGAGCCGCCCGACATCGCGCCGGTGCGCAGGTCGGAGACGAACGGCCAGGTGCCGAAAATCGCGGGATGGCCTGGCTTTAGCGCGTTGACGTAAACCAGCCCGGCAAGAACCTCCGCCACTGCCTGAACCACGGCTCCGGCAATCGCAGCCGGCGCCGTGGCGCCTGCCTGTCCAGCCGAGAGGAGCAGGATCGGGATGCCGCCGGCGACGCAGGCTTCCAGCACGCCGCAGGCATCCTCCGCGAACTTCATCGGCGGCACGACGAAGCAGTTGGAGTTCGACACGAAGGGGCGGCTGCGAAAGTTCTCCTCGCCGCCCGCGATGGCGTAGAGCATTTCCAGCGCCGGGGCGACGTTCTCGCGCACGGTAAAACTTGTGCCGACATGCTTGGAGGTGCCGGACACGCAGGCATAAAGCGTGTTCAGGTCGAGATCGGCCGGATCGACCATGTCGCGAGGCACCATGGGGCGCTGGAAGAAGTGGATGTTGTCCATGCAATCCACGATACGCGCGGCGTCGTAGATGTCCTGAAGCAGCGACTCGCGGTATTCGCGCTTCTCCACATCCACGAGGTGCACCGCTGCGCCCGCCGTGCCGTAATGGACGCGATTGCCCTGCACCAGCATGTCGTGTCGGGCGTCCTGGCCGCAAAGCGTGAAATTGCGCGCCGCTTTTCGGATTGTGTCGAGCACCAGCGCGCGGGGAAAACGGATGCGCTTGTCCGTCCCATAAGCCGCGCCGGCTTTTGTCAGTGCCTCGACGCAGGAAGGAATGGCGTTCGCGAATCCGACAGTTTCGAGAAGCGTCAAAACCGCTTCATGGATGCGCTCCAGATCGTGATGGTCGAGCGGCTTGTAGCGTCCGCCTTCCAACCCAGCGCGGACAGGCCGGATGTCCTCCGCCAAGGGCGCAGCGCGCAGGGCACGGCGCGCCTCGCGCCCGCCCGAACGGCGATGGGCTGCCGGCTTTTCGACGGTCATCGACATCTGGTTTAACCTCGGAGACGGAAATCTAGGCCGCGGCCGGACGCCGGCCGGCAGCGGTCGCAAGCTCGCGGATGCCGGGCTCGATGTGCTGGAGCGCGATGGACGAGATGCCGAGCCGCAGGAACCGCGTCGGCGCATCCTTGTGGAAGAAGCGGTCGCCGGGCTCGATCAGTACGGAGCGTGCCGCGGCGAGCTCCGCCAAGCCCTTCGCGTTCGTGCCGCGCGGCCCTTCCAGCCAAAGCGAGGTGCCGCCGGCGGAATCGGTCGCCTGCCATTCCGGCAGAAAGGCGTCGATCGCCTGCACCAGCCGCTTGCGGCGCTCTGCAAAGGCGGCGGAAAGCTTTCGGACCAGAGCCTCGTGATGGCCAAGCGAGAGGAACAGCGCCACGGCGCGCTGGTTGTTCGCCGGCGGGTGGCGCAACATGAAGCGGCGGAGCGCCCGCAACTCCGCGATCAACTCGGCGGAGGCGACGATGTAGCCGAGGCGCAAGCCCGGTGCGAGGGTCTTGGACAGCGAGCCGACATAGATCACGCGGCCGGAGCGGTCGATGCTCTTCAAGGCCTGCTGCGGCGCCTCGTCGAGCAACTGGCTGTCATAGCCGTCTTCGATGACGACGCGGTCGTTCGCTTCCGCGTCGCGCAGCAGTTCCCCCCTGCGCTCCGCGCTCATCGGCACCATGGTCGGGCAGTGATGGCTGGGCGTGGTGAACACGAAGTCGGCGTCTGCGGGGATGTCTCCCACCTGCATGCCCGAACCGTCCACCCCAACCGGCGCGATCGAAGCGCCGGCAAGGGAAAAGATGGAGCGCGCATCGGGATAGCCGGGGTCTTCCACCGCCACGCGGGACTCGCGGTTCATCAGGAGCGCCGCGAGCATGTAAAGCGCGTTCTGTGCGCCGAGCGTCACGATGATCTCGTCGGGCCGGGCGAAGATGCCGCGCCGCGGCAGCAGGCGCGCCTGGATCTGCTCGATCAGCAGGGGATCGTCGCGATCCACCATGTCGGCCGCCCAGTTGCGGATCTCCAGCACCGCCAGCGCCATGCGGTTGCACTCGCGCCATTCCGCGGTGGGAAACAGGGTCGGATCGAACTGGCCGTAAACAAAGGGGTAGGAAGACTTGATCCAGTGTTGCCGGTCGGCGCCGCGCGGCAGCGCTGATGGCGCGATCTTCCGGCGCTTCTTCCAGTCGATCTCTCCCTTCACCAGCGGCAGCTTGTGGACGGGCCTTGCGGCGCCCGCCAGCGCATCCGGGTTGACGAAGTGCCCGCGCCGCTCCTTAGCCAGGAGAAAGCCTTGGTCCACAAGCTGCTGGAACGCCAGCACCACGGTGCCGCGCGCCACGCCAAGCTTTTCGGCCAGGATGCGGCAGGAAGGCAGCGGCATGGAGGCCGCGATCTGCCGGTCGAGGATGGCGGCGACGATCGCCTGACGGATCTGCGCCTGGAGCGTCTGCCCCGACTCCGCCGAGATGCGGAACAGGCCGGACCAGATCGCGGAATCGTTGCGCAGTGCCATGGCGGCGAACTCCCTGACCCGTGTCATAGCCTTGGATGGTTGGTCCAGCAAGTTGAGCCAGCCGCGACAGCTTTGGTCCAGAAGTGCATCGGCACGGGCGCATCGGACTGCTGCTGCGGCCCGGAAGAATTTCGGCGCGTGCCTTTTCCAGCAACCGCGCCATCTGTTACGCCATTCCTGCGTGATTTCACGAAAATGGGGGAGAACCACGCCATGCCGAATCTTTCCGTCGCCAGGGAAGTCGCAGCCTTGAAAGCGCACCGCGGGCAAGCGCCGTCCGATATGCGCGCCGCATTCCGCGATGATCCCGACCGCTTCCAGAAGTTTTCCCGCCAGGCTGACGGCATGTTGCTCGATTGGTCCAAGTGCAGCGTCAACGACGAGACGATGACGCTTCTCACCACGCTGGCGCGGGCGGCTGGCGTGGAGGACAAGCGGGATGCCATGTTCTCCGGCGGGAAGATCAACATCACCGAGAATCGCGCCGTGCTGCACATCGCGCTCCGTGCGCCGGCCGATGCGGTCATCAACGTCGATGGCGAGAACGTCGTGCCGTATGTGCATGAAGTTCTGGACAAGATGAGCGGCTTTTCCGACGGCATACGCTCCGGCGAGTTGAAGGGCGCGACGGGCCAAGCGATCACCGACGTGGTGAACATCGGCATCGGCGGCTCCGACCTTGGGCCTGCAATGGCCGTGCTGGCGCTTGCGCCTTACCATGACGGGCCGCGCGGCCACTTCGTGTCCAACGTGGACGGCGCGCACATCCACGACGTCTTGAAGCCGCTCGATCCCGCCACGACGCTGATCATCGTGGCGTCCAAGACCTTCACCACGATCGAAACCATGACGAATGCCGAAGCGGCCAAGCGCTGGATCGTCGCGGCGCTGGGCGAGGATGCCGTCGGCGCGCATTTCGCCGCCGTCTCGACGGCGCTGAAGCTGGTCGAAAAATTCGGCATCGGCGAAGACCGTGTGTTCGGCTTCCGCGATTGGGTCGGCGGGCGCTACTCGCTGTGGGGCGCGATCGGCCTGCCGATCATGCTGGCGATCGGTCCGCAGAATTTTCGCGATTTTTTGGCCGGCGCGCACGCGATGGACAAGCACTTCCAGGAGGCACCTTTGGAAGAGAACCTGCCGGCGCTGCTCGGCCTCGTCGGCTGGTGGCACCGTGTCGCCTGCGAATATCCGGCGCGCGCGGTAATACCCTATGACCAGCGGCTGTCCCGCTTTCCCGCCTACCTTCAGCAACTCGATATGGAGTCCAACGGCAAGAGCGTGACGATCGGCGGTGAGCCGGCGGCGACCCCCACCGGCCCCCTTGTCTGGGGCGAGCCCGGCACCAACGGCCAGCACGCCTTCTTCCAGCTTCTGCACCAGGGCACGGACGTGATCCCCGTGGAGTTCATCGCGGCGGCGAAAGGCCATGAGCCCGACCTGAAATATCAGCACGACCTGCTGCTGGCCAACGTGCTGGCGCAAGGCGAAGCGCTGATGAAGGGCCGCACGCTCGCGGAAGCCAAGTCGCAGATGCTCTCCAAGGGCGTGGATGCCGCTCAGGTGGAAGAGATCGCACCGCACCGCGTCTTCGCCGGCAACCGGCCTTCGATCACCATCCTCTATCACCGGCTCGATCCCTTTACCTTCGGCCGGCTGATCGCGCTGTACGAGCACCGCGTCTTCACCGAAGGCGTGATCTTCGGCATCAACTCCTTCGACCAGTGGGGCGTGGAACTCGGCAAGGAGTTGGCGACCGGCCTTCAGGCCATCGTAGAGGGCAAGGAGGATCCCAGCGGCCGCGACGCGTCCACCGCAGGCTTGGTGCGCTTCATCCACGCTGCGCAGTGACCGCGGCGGTGCCGATCAAGGCGGTGCTGTTCGACAAGGACGGCACGCTGGTGGACTTCAACGCGACTTGGCTCGGCGTGGCGGAAGCGCTGGCGCTGAAGGCCGCGGACGGCGACCATGCGGAAGCCGAGCGGCTGCTCGACCTCGCCGGCCTCGATCAGGCAACCCGCCGGTTCCGGCCCGACTCCGTCTTTGCGGCCGGCACCAATGCCGAGGTCGTAGCGCTCTGGTATCCCGGCTGGAGCGCTGAGGAACGCGAAGAACAGATCCTCGTCTTCAACACCTTTACGGCGCAGGAGGGAGCGGCGCGCGCCGTGCCCCTGCCGGGCGTGGAGGCCGCCGTGACGGCGCTTCACGCCGCAGGCATGCATCTGGGCGTTGTCACCAACGACTCCGGTGAAGGCGCGCGTCTGACCTTGGCCGCGTTGGGCATCGCGGAGAAGTTCCTCGCCGCCTATGGCTACGATACGGTTCCCAACCCCAAGCCGGCCGCCGACCCGGTCTTTGCCTTTGCCGCGTTTGCCGGCGTCAGGCCGGCCGAGATCCTGGTGGTCGGCGACAACAATCACGATCTGCGCATGGCTCGCGCCGCCGGCGCGGGGCTGGCCGTCGGCGTGCTTTCCGGCACCGGCACGCGGGAAGCCCTGGAACCGCTCGCCGACGCGATCCTGGACTCGGTGGCCGACCTGCCGGCCTTCGTTGCCGAGCGTGCGGCCGCGGGGAGGGCCTGAACTCCTGCGACACGAACTCGACGGAGGGCAAGATAGCTCTATCTCGCTGCCTTGGTTCCAGTGTCAGAGGCATCCGGCATGCAGTTTCTTTCCGCGCTCTGCGCCTCCCTCCTCTTGAGCGCCGCGATCGTTCCCGCTGCCGCCGCGCCGCTCGCCGCTGAGCGTTGGAACAAGCGCATCGTCGTGGCATTCGCAGACGCAGCGAACGAAAAGCTGAAGCGGCAGGTCGATGGCTTGCTGGCCGACAAGGCGACGCTGGCCGAGCGTGACATGCTGGTGATCGCCGTTGCCGGAAACGAGGTCTCCGCCGCTTATGGCGCCGTGCCGAAGGATGCCTCGGCCGATGCCCTGCGAAAGTCCTATGGCATCGCGGCCGATACGCCCTTCACCGTCATCCTCATCGGCAAGGACGGCGGCGAGAAGCTGCGGCGAACGGAGCCGGTCGCAGCAAAAGACATACTGCGCCTGATCGACTCCATGCCGATGCGCCGGAACGAGGCCAAAGGCGGCGGCTAGAGCCTTCGGCGCCCTTCATCCCGCGGCGGAAAAACCTATCTGTTCTCCATGCGCGCCAAGGACTTGCTGCACCCCCGCCCGGAGGGCCTCTATTGCCCGCCGGGCGACTTCTTCATCGATCCCGTGCGGCCCGTCGAGCGCGCGCTGATCACGCACGGCCATTCCGACCATGCCCGCTCCGGCCACGCCCGCGTGATGGCGACGCGCCAGACACTGGACATCATGGCCCTGCGCTATGGCGAGAATTTTGCCGGGGCGACGCAGGAAGCCGCGTTGGGTGAGACCGTGCACGTCAACGGCGTCGCGGTCAGCTTCACCCCGGCGGGCCATGTCTTGGGTTCCGCGCAGATCCTGGTCGAACACGGGGGCATGCGCATCGTTGCGTCGGGCGACTACAAGCGGCGGCGCGATCCGACCTGCCTTTCCTTCGAGCCGATCGAATGCGACGTGTTCATCACGGAGGCGACCTTCGGCCTGCCCGTCTTCCGCCACCCGCCGGCCGAAGACGAGGTGGCCCGGCTCATCCGCTCCACGGAACAGTTCCCGGAGCGCGCGCATCTCGTCGGCGCCTATGCGCTGGGCAAGGCGCAGCGCGTGATCCGGCTGGTCCGCGACGCCGGCTATGACAAGACGATCTTCATCCACGGCGCTCTGGCGAAGCTCTGCGGCTATTACGAAAGGGAGAACATCGCGCTAGGCGACCTCGCGCCGGCCACGCTGGAAAAGGGCTCCAAGGGCAGCTTCGAAGGCGCGATCGTCGTCGGCCCGCCCTCGGCCTTCGCCGACCGCTGGGCGCGGCGCTTTCCCGATCCGGTTTCGTGCTTCGCTTCCGGCTGGATGCGCATCCGCCAGCGCGCCAAGCAGCGCGGCGTGGAACTGCCGCTCATCATCTCCGACCATTCCGACTGGGACGAACTGACCGAAACCATCGCGGATACGCGGGCCTCGGAAGTCTGGGTCACGCATGGCCGCGAGGAGGCGCTGGTGCGCTGGTGCGAGATCAACGGCATAGCCGCCCGCCCGCTGCACCTCGTCGGCTACGAGGACGAGGGGGATTGATGTTGAGCCAGCTTCTCTCGCTGCATTCCTCCTCGCCCCCCTCTGTCCCGCCGGACATCTCCTCCACAAGGGGGGAAATCAGAAGCTGCAACCTTGCCATTCGTTCTGTGACGCCCGCGATTGGCGAAGCCTCATGTGACGGCCGATCTCCCCCCTTGCGGGGGAGATGTCCGGCAGGACAGAGGGGGGCAACGTCGAGCAAAGCGCGGTTCGCCGAAGCAGTATTGCCATGAACCGCTTCGCCGAGCTTCTCGACCGCCTCGTGCTGACGCCTGCCCGCAACGGCAAGCTCAAGCTCCTGACGGACTATTTCCGCGGCACGGAAGACCCGGACCGCGGGCTGGCGCTCGCGGCGATCACCGGCAACCTCCACATCCCCGCGGTCAAGCCCGCCATGTTGCGCGCGCTGATGGAGGACCGCATGGACCCGGTTCTCTTCCGCTACAGCCACGACTATGTCGGCGACCTCGCCGAAGCCGTGTCGCTGGTCTGGCCGGCTCCCGAAGGCCACCGGCCGAACCGTGTGCCGACGCTGGCTGAAGTGGTGGTGGAGTTGCAGGGCGCCAGCCGCTCGGACGGTCCTAAAATTCTCGCAAGGCTGCTGGACAGCGCAGACGCCTCCGCCCGCTTTGCCATCATCAAGCTCGTCACCGGCGGCTTGCGCATCGGCGTTTCCGCCCGGCTCGCCAAGCAGGCGGTGGCGGATCTCGGCAGCGTGGACGTGCAGGAGGTGGAAGAGGTCTGGCACGGGCTGAAGCCGCCCTATGAGGCGCTGTTCGCCTGGCTGGAGGGCTGCGGCGAGAAGCCGGAGCGCAAGCCCGAAGCCCTGTTCCGCCCCGTGATGCTTTCGACGCCGGTGGAAAACAACGACCTCGACCGGCTCGTGCCTTCGGATTATGCCGCGGAGTGGAAGTGGGACGGCATCCGCGTGCAGGTGGTGTCCGAGGGCGGCATCGCGCGGCTCTACTCGCGCACCGGCGACGATGTGTCGGGCGCTTTCCCCGACCTGATGGACGCCGTGGACTTTTCAGGCGCGCTCGACGGCGAGCTTCTGGTCCACGACAGGCAGGGCGGCGCCGGCACCTTCTCCGACCTCCAGCAGCGCCTGAACCGCAAGACCGTGTCCGCCAAGGTCATGGAGGAGTTTCCTGTCTTCGTGCGCGTTTACGACCTGTTGCAGGAAGGCGCGGAAGACCTGCGCCCGCTGCCGTTTTCGGAGCGCCGCACGCGGCTGGAAGCTTTTCTCAAAAGGCTGGACGCAACCCGTTTCGATCTATCCCCGCTTGTCTCCTTCACCGGCTGGCACGATGTGGACGACAAGCGGAAGCATCCCCCGCATCCGGTGGTCGAAGGCGTGATGCTGAAGCGCTGGACCGCACCCTACATGGCTGGCCGCGCCAAGGGGCCGTGGTTCAAATGGAAGCGCGACCCTTACACGGTGGACGCCGTGCTGATGTATGCGCAGCGCGGCCACGGCAAGCGCTCCTCCTTCTATTCCGATTACACCTTTGGCGTCTGGGCAGGCGAACAGGGCGCGGAAGAGCTTGTGCCGGTCGGCAAGGCCTATTTCGGCTTCACCGATCAGGAATTGAAGCAGATCGACAAATATGTGCGCGACCACACGGTGGACCGCTTCGGCCCTGTCCGCTCCGTGCGCGCCGACCGCGAAAGCGGCCTAGTGCTGGAGGTGGCATTCGAAGGCTTGAACCGCTCGACGCGCCACAAGTCGGGCATCGCCATGCGCTTTCCCCGCATCTCCCGCCTGCGCTGGGACAAGCCGCCCGCGGAGGCCGACAGGATTGAGGCGCTCCAGCTGATGCTGGACGGCTGAAGCCGGGCTGTCAGTAGCCCGCCTTGCGGTCCACGACGTTCTTCGGCGCTTCGCCGCGGTCGATGGCATCCATCTGGGCGAGCATCGGCGGCACGAGGTGGTTGGGGTCCGAGGTTGCCGCGGCATGCGGCGTGACGAACACCTTCGGATGGGTCCAGAGCGGCGACGATTCCGGCAACGGCTCAACTTCGAAGACATCGAGGCTCGCCTCCTTGAGCGTGCCGTCGTCCAGCGCGCGCAGGATGTCGGCGTCTTTCTGGAGGCGCCCACGGCCGGCATTGATCAACACGGCGCCGCCCAAGCCGTTGCGGCGGCGCAACTCGCGCAGGAGCGAATAGTCGATCATCCCCTGCGTGGAAGGCGTCAGCGGCAGGAGCACGACGAGGATGTCGGTCGCATTCAGGAATGGGATCAGGCCGCTCTCCCCAAAATAGGTCGAGACGCCCTCCACGTTGCGCGCCGAGCGGCTCCAGCCGTTCAGGGAGAAGCCTAAGCTCCGCAGCGCCTTTGCCGCCGCTCGGCCAAGCTGGCCCAGCCCCATGATGCCGACCGAGATGTCGCCGGCCGGGCGCTGCGGCGGCTCGTGCCAGACCTTCTTCGGCTGCTGCGCGCGATAGAGCATGCCCTGGCGGTGGTGGTCGAGCACCCGCCAGCAGACATAGTCCACCATGTGCTGCGTCAGGTTCTCGTCCACGACGCGGATCACCGGCACGTCGGGCAGGCCGGGATCGCTCATGATGTGATCGACGCCGGCACCGAGTGAAAAGATCGCCTTGAGGTTCGGCAGTTTCCGGAGGCTGCCCGGCTGATGCCTCCACGCGACCGCATAGGCTATCGACGGATCGTCGGGCGTTGCGGGCTCCAAAACCACTTCCCGGCCGCCGTTCGCCAGAACATCGAACCAGCGGCGCGGGCTCATGCCGGAAACGGCCAGCAGGATTTTCTCGGCAGAGGAACTGTCTGGCATCTTTGCAATAAACTCTATTCGTTGACTGCGCCCAACGGCGCCGCTTCGACGCGGAACGCAGCGGAGATCAGCGCCTTCGTATAGTCGCTCTCCGGTGCGGAGAAAATCTTCTCCGACGGACCCTGCTCGACGATGCGCCCGTTGCGCATGACGATGACATAAGTCGAAAGCGCCCGCACCACCTTCAGGTCGTGGCTGATGAAGAGATAGGCCAGATCGTGCTTGGCCTGAAGGTTGCGGAGCAGGTCCACGACCTGCGCCTGCACGCTCATGTCCAGCGCCGAGGTCGGCTCGTCCAGCATGACGAAGCGCGGATTGAGCACCATGGCGCGGGCGATCGCAACGCGCTGCCGCTGGCCGCCGGAGAACTCGTGGGGATAGCGGTGGCGTGTTTCAGGGTCGAGCCCGACCTCGCGCAGCACAGCGACCACCCTGCCGTCGCGCTCACGCCGCGAAAGTTTCGGCTCATGGATTTTCAGCCCTTCCTCGATGATCTCGGCCACCGACATGCGTGGAGACAGTGAGCCGAACGGGTCCTGAAACACGATCTGAAGCTCACGCCGGAGCGGGCGCATCTCGTCGAAGGACAGCTTGTCGATCTTCTTCGTGCCGAAGCGGATGTCGCCTTGGCTTGAGATCATGCGGCAGAGCGCGAGACCCAGCGTCGTCTTGCCCGAACCGGACTCGCCCACGACGCCGACCGTCTGCCCGGCGCGTACCTCGATGTCGATGCCGTCCACCGCCTTCACGTGGTCCACAGTGCGGCGGAAGAAGCCCTGCTTGATGGGAAACCACACGCGCATGTCGGCGCCGGTCATCACCGTCGGCGCATCGGCGCGCGGGGCGGGGGGGCGGCCCTTGGGCTCCGCCGCGAGCAGCCTCTTGGTGTACTCGTGCTGCGGATCGGCGAAGATGTCGGCCGTGCGGCCTTCTTCCACGATCTTGCCCTTCAGCATGACGCAAACGCGGTCGGCGATTTTTCGGACGATGCCGAGGTCGTGCGTGATGAACAGCATGCTCATGCCGATCTTGCGCTTGAGGTCGGCCAGAAGCTCAAGAATCTGCGCCTGAACGGTTACGTCGAGCGCGGTGGTGGGCTCGTCGGCGATCAGCAGTTCCGGCTTGTTGGCAAGCGCCATGGCGATCATCACGCGCTGCCGCTGGCCGCCGGAAAGCTGATGCGGATAGGCCGAAAGCCGCTTTTCAGGTTCGCGGATGCCGACCTCGTGGAGCAGCGCCAGCGTGCGGGACTTGGCTTCCGCGTCGCGCATGCCCTGGTGCAGCTTCAGCGTCTCGCCGAGTTGATCGGCGATCGTATGCAGCGGGTTGAGCGAGGTCATCGGCTCCTGAAAGATCATCGCGATCCTGTTGCCGCGCACCTTGCGCAGCTCCTTTTCGGAAGCGGCAAGCAGGTTCTGCCCGTGGAACAAAATCTGTCCCGACGGATGAGAAGCCGAGGGGTAGGGCAGCAGCTTCAGCACGGAAAGGGCGGATATGGACTTGCCGGAACCGGACTCGCCAACCAGCGCCAGCGTTTCGCCTTGGGCGATGTCGAAGGACACGCGGTCCACCGCCGGAGCGGCCGCGCCGAATGCTACGGAAAGATCGCGGACGGAGAGCAGAACTTCGGTCATTTCGGTGGGCGGCTCGTTGCTGCGCAGGTCACCGGAACGTCTTCCTCGGATCGAACGCATCCCGTGTTGCCTCGCCGATGAAGATCAGCAGCGACAGCATCACGGAGATCACCACAAAGCCGGAGATGCCCAGCCAGGGAGCGTTGAGGTTGCGCTGGCCCTGCTTCATCAGTTCGCCGAGCGAGGCCGAGCCGGGGGGCAGGCCGAAGCCCAGATAGTCGAGCGAGGTGAGGGTGGTGATGGCGCCGTTCAGGATGAAGGGCAGGAAGGTCAGCGTCGCCACCATGGCGTTGGGCAGCAGGTGGCGCATCATGATCGTGCGGTTCGGCACGCCGAGCGCGCGGGCGGCATTGACGTATTCGAAGTTGCGCGCGCGCAAAAACTCGGCGCGCACCACCGGAACGAGCGCCACCCAGGAGAATACGGTCAGCAGCGCCAAGAGCACGAAGAAGCCGGTGGGCAGCACGGCCGCGATGATGATCAGGAGGTAGAGCAGCGGGATCGCCGACCAGATCTCGATGAAGCGCTGGAAGACGATGTCCGTCCAGCCGCCGAAGTAGCCCTGCACCGCGCCTGCCGCCACGCCGATCACGCCGGAGAAGAGCGTCAGCAGCAGCCCGAACAGCACGGAGACGCGAAAGCCGTAGATGACGCGGGCCGCGACATCCCGCGCCCCGTCATCGGTGCCGAGCCAGTTCCAGTTGCCGATCGTGCAATTCGGGTCGTCCACGCCCTTCTCATAGCGGGAGCAGCGCTGCTCCTTGGCGTAGAGCCAGGAAGGCTTTGCCGGCGCGGCTTCAGGGATCTCGTTGTTCGGCGTGTTGTAGGAGTAGCGGATCGGCGGCCAGATCATCCAACCGTTCGCCTGGATTTCGTCCTGGATCACCGGATCGCGATAGTCGGTCACGGCATAGAAGCCGCCGAACTTCTCTTCGGGGTAGTTCACCAGAACCGGGACGAGCAATTCCCCTTTGTAGGAGGCGAGGATCGGCTTGTCGTTGGCGAGGAACTCCGAACCCATCGCCAGGACGAACAGGATGCCGAAGATCCAGAGCGACCAGTAGCCCCGCTTGTTCGCCTTGAAATTCTGCCAGCGGCGCTGGTTGAGCGGCGAAAGCCAGATACGCGCGGTCCTCTCGCGGACACGCTCAACCTCCGCTTTGAGTTGAATGTCAGACATCGCGCTTCTCGAAGTCGATGCGCGGATCGATCCAGGTGTAGGTCAGGTCCGAGACCAAGTTCACGACGAGGCCCATCAGCGAGAAGATGTAGAGGGTGGCGAACACCACGGGGTAGTCGCGGTCGAGCACCGAGCGCCAGCCGAGCAGGCCGAGGCCGTCCAGCGTAAAGATGTTCTCGATAATCAAGGCGCCGGAGAAGAAGGCCGAGATGAAGGCTCCGGGAAAGCCGGCGATGACGATCAGCATCGCGTTGCGGAACACGTGGCCGTAGAGCACACGGCTCTCCGACAGGCCCTTGGCGCGGGCGGTTACGACATACTGCTTGCGGATTTCATCCAGGAACGAGTTTTTTGTGAGCAGCGTCGTAGTGGCGAAGGCGGAAAGCACCAGCGCCGTCAGCGGCAGGGTCAAATGCCAGAAATAATCAACGATTTTTCCTCCCAGCGAAAGCTGATCGAAGTTCTCGGAGGTCAGGCCGCGCAGCGGGAACCAGTCGAAGAAGGAGCCGCCGGCAAACAGCACCATCAGGAGCACGCCGAACAGCAGGCTGGGGATCGCATACCCGATGATGACGACGCCCGACGTCCAGATGTCGAAGGGCGAGCCGTCGGCCACCGCCTTGCGGATGCCGAGCGGGATCGAGATGAGGTAGGATAAAGCCGTGATCCACAGGCCAAGCGAGATCGACACCGGCATCTTTTCCAGGACAAGGTCTATCACCGAGATGTCGCGGAAATAGGAACGGCCGAAGTCGAAGCGGGCATAGTCCCACACCATCTTGCCGAAGCGCTCAAGCGGCGGCTTGTCGAAGCCGAACTGCTTTTCCAGACTTTTTATGAATTCGGGGTCGAGCCCTTGCGCGCCGCGATACTGCGCGGAGCCACCGCTGCCTCCGGGATCGCTGCCCAGCGTGTTGCCGGCGTCCGCGCCGCCCCCGCCCAGTTGGCCGGAGTCGCCTTGGCCGTTGATGCGGGCGATCACCTGCTCCACCGGGCCACCCGGCGCGAATTGGATTACCAGAAACGAGATAGCCATGATTCCGAGGATGGTCGGGATCATCAGCAGGATGCGGCGGAGAAGGTAGGCACCCATCAGCGTGTCAGCCCGTCAAGCCTTGCCAAGCGCTTGCGCCTTCTCGTTGTCCAGCCACCACAATTGCTCGACGGGAAAGCCGTAGTCCGGCTTCGGCTCCTTGAACCCGAACATGTCCCAGAAGGCGGAGCGGTGGCTGTCGGCATACCAGTTGGGGATCCAGTCGAGCCGGGCACGCAGCACGCGGTCGAGCGCGCGGATTGCCGTCGTGAGGTCTTCGCGGTTCATGGCGCGGCCGGCGGCATCCACCAGCGCGTCCACCGCCGGGTCGGCGATACCGGAATAGTTGCGCGAGCCCGGCTTGTCGCGGCTGCGCGAGTGGAAAAGGTCGAGGCTGTCGCGGGTCGGCGTGGCTTCGAGGGACAGCGCGAACATCACCATGTCGAAGTCGAAGTTGGACTGGCGCGCCTCGTATTGGGTGGAATCGACTTGGCGGATGGAAGCGTCGATGCCCACCGCGCGCATGTTCTCCACGAAGGGGCCGGTGATGCGGACCAGCGAGTCGTCCTCGGCAAGGATTTCCAGGGTCAATCGCTCGCCGTTCTTTGCAAAGAAGCCGCCTTCACGCTGCCACCCTGCGCTTCCAAGCAATTTCGAGGCTTGCGTCAGAAGCTTGCGGTCGCGGCCCGAACCGTTGGAAACCGGCTGAATCAGCGCGTCTCCGAACGCCTCGTCCGGTATTTTGCCGCGCAGGGGTTCGAGGAGCGCCAGTTCGGCGGGGGAGGGAAGGCCGGTCGCCTTGAACTCGGACTTTTCGAACGCCGATTGCGAGCGCTCGTAGAGGCCGTAGAACAGGTTGCGGCTGGTCCATTCGAAGTCGAAGCAGAGCGCGATCGCCTGCCTGACGGCGCGGTCGGCGAAGCGGGCGCGGCGCGCATTGAGCGCCCAGGCCTGCATGGAGGGGCGCTTTTCCGCTGGGAATTCGCGCTTGACTACCTTTTTCGCCTGCATCGCGGGGAAATCGTAGCCGGTCGCCCAGATGCGGCTGGTGGCCTCCTCGCGGTAGGTGATGGTGCCCTTCTTGAACGCTTCGAAGGCGGCTTGGCGGTCGCCGTAGAACTCGATGCGAAGTTTCTCGAAATGGTTCAGCCCGCGGTTCACCGGGAGGTTCAGTCCCCAGTAGTCCGCTTGCCTCTCATACTCGATCGTCTGGCCGGCGAAGACGCGGCCGACCTTGTAGGGACCGGAGCCGAGCAGGGGCCGCAGGCCGCCGCCTTCGAACCCGTTTCTTTCCATGTCGGCTTTGGAGAGCACGGGGAAGATGGCGAGAGTCAGGATGAGGCGTGGGGACTGCGTGCCGTTCAGACGCAAGTGGAAGGTGTCGCCCTCGGCGCGGGCATCGGCCATGTCGAGCAGGGGCAGCAGAAAGTCAGGGTGTCCTTTCTCCTTCAGGAGTTTGTAGGAGAAGGCGACGTCTTCCGCCGTAAGCGCCGAGCCGTCGTGGAAGCGGGCGTCCTGCCGGAGCTTGAATGAGAAGGTGTTGCGGTCGGCCGAAACGGTGACGCTTTCGGCCAGCAGCCCGTAGAGCGCGTCAGGCTCGTCCAGCGCAGGCGTCATCAACGAGTCGAAGCACAGCTCCATGCGGGGCGGCGCGTCGCCGCGAAGCGCGAAGGCGTTGAGCGTGTTGAAGGTCAGGGCGCTTTGATTGTAGAGCCACGTGGGCGGCGAGAAATTGAACGTGCCGCCTGTCGGCGCTTCGGGCGAGGCGTATTCGAAGTGCGTAAAGCCGGCGGGGTATTTCAGGTCGCCGAAGGCGGAGATGCCGTGCAGCGGCTTTCCCGTTTCCAACGTCGCGAAAGCTCTTGCCGGAAGCAGCGAAGCCGCGAGCCCGGCACCGCCGAGCGCCAGCACCTCGCGACGGGAAAGCTGAAGCGCCGGCATCAGTTTGCCTTGCCGTATTTTGCGTTCAGCGCCTCTTCCTTGGCCGGGTCGATCCACCAGGATTCCGTATCGACGCCCTGATACTCCGGCTGCTTTCGGGGGATGCCGAACTTGTTCCAGTTCGCCACCCAGGCGACCGGGTTATGCCACTGCGGCACCAGATAGAAATTCCAAAGGAGCACGCGGTCGAGCGCATGCGTTGCGGCGAGCAGGTCGTCGCGATCGGTGGCGAAGATCACGCGCTCCACCAGCGCATCGACCACCGGGTCCTTGATGCCGGAATAGTTGCGCGCACCCGGCGTTTCCGCGGCCTTCGATCCCCAGAAGTCGCGCTGCTCGTTGCCCGGCGACTGCGACTGCGCCAGCACGGCGGTGAAGGAGTCGTAGTCGAAGTTGTTGAGCCGGGCGACGTACTGCGCGGGATCGACCACCCGCAGGCTGGCCTGGACGCCGAGCCGCTTCAGGTTCTCGATGAAGGGCAGCGTGACCCGCTCGTCCGAGGGGTCGTTGCCCAGAAACTCAATCGCGAAGGGCTGGCCGGTCTTCGCGTTGACCAGGCTGCCGCCGCGGCTTTCCCATCCTGCTTCCTTGAACAGTTGGAAGGCGCGGCGCAGGTTTTCGCGCGTCGCTTGAGGGCTGTCGAACACCGGCGGCTTGAATTCCTTCGTGAACAATTCCGGCGGCAGCTTGTCCCGGTACTGCTCCAGGATCTCCAGTTCCGTGCCCGCCGGCAGGCCGCTCGACGCCAGGTCGCCGCCCTCGAAATAGCTGTCCGTGCGCGTGTACAGCCCGTAGAACAGCTGGCGGTTCATCGCCTCGAAGTCGAAGGCGTAGGTCAGCGCCTGACGCACGCGGCGGTCCTGAAACTGCGGGCGGCGGGTGTTGAGCACAAAGCCTTGCATCGGCTCGCCGGAAGCCTGCGGAAACTCGTGCTTCACGATGTCGCCTGCCTGGAAAGCGGGAAAATTGTAGCCCTGCGCCCATTTCTGCGAGCGGTTCTCAAAGCGGATGTCGGAAAAGCCGCCTTTGGTGAAAGCCTGCCAGGCAGCGTCGTCGCTCAGAAAATAGACGAAGCGCTGGCGGTCGAAGTTGTAGCGGCCGAAATTCGCGCCGAGTTGTGATCCCCAGTAGTCCGGCACGCGCGCCCAGACGACCTCCGACCCTGGCTTGAAGCTTTCGATGCGGTAGGGCCCGGAGCCGAGCGGCGGCTTCAGCGTCGGTCGGGCGATGTCGCGCTCGACGCCAGCCTGGTTCCTGGCCGTCCACCAGTGCTTCGGCAGCACGACGAGGCCGCCGATGATGTGGGGAAGCTCGCGGTTGCCTTTCTGGTTGAAGCGGAAGGTGACCTCACGCTCACCTGTCGCCGCAGCTTCGGCGACGTTTGCGAAGTACTTGTTGTAAAGCGGATTCAGGTCCTTGAGGGTCTGAAAGGACCAGATCACGTCATCCACGGTGATCGGCTGGCCATCATGCCATCTTGCGTTCGGGTTCAGCCGGTAGGTGGCGGAGGAATAGTCGGCGGGGTACCGGAAGGCTTCCGCGATCAGAGCATGGCTGACGCCGGACTCGTCGGGTGCTTGCGCCATCAGGGTGTCGTAAAGCAGCCCGCCGCTGAAGCCGGTGCCCAGGCCCGCCGCAGGCGTCCCGGTGACGATGAACGGGTTGAAGCTGTCGAAGGTGCCGACGGCGACGGCGTTCAGCGTGCCGCCTTTCGGCGCATCCGGGTTGACGTAGTCGTAGCGGGAGAAGGTCTGGCCATATTTTGTATCGCCGATCAGGGCGGACGATGTGCGCCAGTCTCCATCTGCCTTCGGGGAGGCATCTTGCGCTGACGCAGCACCCGACAGGAGCAGAAGCACCAGAGTGGCGCGCAACACCCCTGTTCTCGCCGGTATCGGAAAAGCCATTCTTACCTCGTGCCTGGCGCGGCGGGGACGGAGCGGAGCGGGCGAGCAATCGTGCAACAAAAAAGCCAGGCGAAACCCGGCTGTTTCAAGATTCGGCGCGATGACAAAGCGGTGAGCGTTTTCCGCTCAATCGGCCTTGGGCGGCGTGGTGCCGGCCGGCTCGCCGGGGATCGCTTCGCCCTTGGTGTCGGAAGCATTCTCCGGAGCGGGAGCCGAGGCTTCGGGCAGCGGCTTAGGACTGTCCGAAAGCGAGCGGAGATAGGCGATCACCTCGGCGCGCTCCTGCGCCTTCTTGAGGCCGGCGAAGCCCATGGCGGTGCCCTTCACATAGGTTTTGGGCGCAGTCAGGAAGCCGCTCAGGTGCTCATAGTCCCACACCACCGAGGACCCTTGGCTGAACTCCTTCATGCCGGCGGAGTAGGCGAAGCCTTCGTGGCTGGCGACCGGGCGGTCCACCACGTCCCAGAGGTTGGGGCCGACCTTGTTGCCGCCGCCCTTTTCGCCGTTGTGGCAGGCTTGGCACTTCTTGAAGATGGCCTGTCCGGCGCCGACGTCGGCGCTGGCGAGCAGAGCGGCGATCGCCGGCTCGGCGGCCGTGTCCGCGCCGACCTTCTCCTGCGTGTCGCCTTCCGCGGCTTCCACGAGGTAGCCCGGCTTTTCCGGTATGGGGGCGGCGAAGATCGCGTCGGAGACAATCGCGATCGAGAACACCAGGAACACGGTGCCGAGCACCGCCCCGATGATCTTGTTGATTTCGAAAGAATCCATCCGCCCCGCTTGTCCCTGATCGGCCGACCCTCCCAACAGGCCAGCCCCTCGATTTCGACGCCCGGCGGGCCGCGAAAGCCCCCCGAATTCGCGGCGGAAACTAAGACTTTTGCTCCGCCCACGCAACTCCTATAAGGGCGCCTCCATGAGACGCTTCGTCCCTTCCGGCATCCTCCAACGGCCCGCCGCCCACGCCTGAACCTCCATGAACGCGCTTGTCCTCATCCCCGCCCGCATGGGCTCCACGCGCCTGCCGGCCAAGCCGCTGGCAGACATTGGGGGCAAGCCGATGATCGTCCACGTGGCCGAGCGCGCGGCGGCGGCCGGCATCGGCCGCGTGGTCGTGGCGACGGACGAGGACGCGGTGAAGCGGGCGGTCGAGGCGCACGGGCATGAGGCGGTGATGACCTCGCCCGCGCACGAGTCCGGTTCGGACCGCATCTTCGAGGCGCTTAGCGCCGTGGACGCGGAGGCCCGCTTCGAGCGCATCGTCAACGTGCAGGGCGACCTCCCGACGATCGACCCCGACCTGATCGGGACGGCGCTGAAACTCCTGGACGAGCCGGCCGTCGATATCGGCACGCTGGGCACGGAGATCGTCCGCGCGGAAGAGCGGGAGAACCCCAAC
>CAXTCF010000029.1:0-31182 GCA_964242945.1 uncultured Rhizobiaceae bacterium
CGCTTGTAGGTTTCGATGCGGCGCAGGATGTCTGCCATGGCTCAACCCTGCGAGATGCGCACGAGCGCGTCGAGCACGACCCGCGCCTTGCCGCCGTCGATCGCCTCCGCGGCAAGCGCGATGCCCTCCGCCAAATCGCCTGCACGGTCTGCGACCACCAGCCCGGCGGCAGCATTCATCAGCACCGTGTCGCGATAGGCGCCGCTCTCGCCGTCGAGAAGGCGGCGCAAGGCGTCTGCGTTGAAGGCGGCATCGCCGCCGCGCAACTCTTCCGGCTGCCGCCGCGGCAGCCCGAACGCTTCCGGCGTAAGCGAAAACGAGCGCTGCACCCCATGCTTGACTTCGGCGACGATCGTTTCGCCCGTCGTGGTGATCTCGTCGAAGCCGTCGCCGTGCACCACCCAGGCATGCTCCACGCCGAGCGCCTGAAGCGCGTCGGCGACCGGCGTCACCCATTCGGGGGCAAACACGCCGACCATCTGCCGCTTGACGCCGGCCGGGTTGGATAGCGGCCCCAGCAGGTTGAAGATCGTGCGGGTGCCGAGTTCCGCCCGCGTCGGGCCGACATGCTTCATCGCGGGGTGGTGGGCCGGTGCGAACATGAAGCCGATGCCGGCCTCCCGGATGCAGCGGCCGATCGCTTCCGGCGCAAGGTCGATCCTGACGCCGAGCGCGCTTAAGACGTCGGCAGCGCCCGTCTTGGAGGAAAGCCCGCGGTTGCCGTGCTTGGCGACGGGCACGCCGGCTCCCGCGATCACGAAGGCGGAAGCCGTGGAAATGTTCAGGCTGTGCGAATTGTCGCCGCCAGTGCCGACGATGTCGATGGCCCCCGGCGGCGCCTCGACGGGCAGCATGCGCTCGCGCATCGTGGCGACGGCGCCGGAAATCTCAGAAACCGTTTCGCCGCGCACGCGCAGCGCCATCAGGAAGCCGCCGATCTGCCCCGGCGTCGCTTCGCCGGCCATGATCGTGGCAAAAGCTTCCCGCGACTCCTCGAAGGAAAGGGGCGTCCCGCAAGCTACCTTGGCGATGAACGGCTTCAGTGCGCTCATCGGCTGGTTGTGCTCATCGCGCGCGAGGCGAGGTCGCGGTCCACCCGCACCGTGTATTGCGCTTGCAAGACGGCGACCAGCTGCGTCAGCATGTCGTTGCTTAAGCCGTCGGCGTAGCGCTTCCGCGCGGTGGGATCGATCGCTTCAGGCCCCGCATCGATCGGCTCGGAAACCTGCGCCACCTTGAACAGGATCTGATTGTCCTGTGACGGCACCAGGCCGACGCCGCCCTCCGCGACGCCGAACGCGGCCTGCGTTCCCGCTTCGCCGAAGTCGCCGTCGTTGGAGGCGCGCTTCAGGCCGCGCTTGGTCTGCTTTTCCAGCTTCAGGTCGGCAGCCAGCGCATCGAGCGTCTTGCTCCCGTCCTTTACCTGCTTTTGCAGTTCCGCGCCGCGGGCGCCAAGCCGCTGCGTGGTCTGATCGGCCTTCCAGTCGGCGATCACCTTGGCGCGTACCTCGTCCAGGCCGCGGTCTCGCGCCGCGGTCACGCCTTCCACATCGTAGAAGACAGAACCGCCGCCGGGCAGCGCGACAGGCTCGTTATCGGTGTTCTGCTCAGCCTCGAACGCCGCCGCGATCAGGTCCTGCGAAGCCGGCAGATTGTTGACGACGGTGCCGTCGGGCCGCTGACCGGAACGGTCGATCGCATCGATCGTCTGCACCTTGAGCTTCGCCTTGTCGGCCGCCTCGCGCAGGGTGGAACCGGATGCGCGGGCGTCCTCGAACGAGTCGCGGATGCTGAGCAGCGCCTTTCCGGCTTCGGCCAATGCAAGCTCGTGGCGGATCGCAGCCGACACGGTGTCGTAAGGCTGCATCGCCTCCGGCGTGACCGCCGTGACGCGCAGCAGCACCGGCCCAAAACTGCCCTGAACCACATCGCTGACCGCGTTCGGCGCCAGCTTGAAAGCCGCATCGGCAACCGCCGCATCCGGAATCTGGGTCTTCTGGAGCGTGCCGAGCGCCACGTCAGGCATCGTCTTGCCTGCGTCGGTCACGGCCTGCTCGAAAGTCTTGCCGCCCCGGATCGCAGCCAGCGCGGCATCGGCGGCAACCTTGTCGGGGAAGCTGATCTGCTCGATCGTGCGCGTTTCGGCCGTCGTGTAGCGCGCCTTGTTCGCGTCGTACGCCTTGCGGACGTCCTCCTCCGCGATCTGCGCGTCGTCGGCGATGTCTGCCGCCTCCAGCTTGACGATGGCGAGCTTGCGGTATTCCGGCGCGGCGTAGTTCTTCTGCCGCTCCGTGAAGAAAGCGTCCAGCTTGTCGGCGGCAGGCTCCTCGATCGGCTGCACCAGCGAGGGCGGCAGGACGAGGAAGTCCACGGTCCGATCCTCGCCCCGGTAGAGCGACACCGCGCGCAAAAAGGCATCCGGCGGCGCGACGCCGTCGGAGACCGCATCCACGATCTGCTGGCGCGCCGCGGTCTGCTCGCGGTTCTTGAAGTAGGCGCTCTGGCTCATGCCGACCTGCTGCAGCACGTAGTCGAAGTGGCGCCGGTCGAACGCGCCGCCAGCGCCTTGAAAGGCGGGATCGGCGAAAGTCTGCTGCGCGATGCGCTCGTCCGAAACGCCGAGGCCGAGATCCTTTGCCTGGCTGTCCAGCACGGCGCCCGCGACAAGCTGGTTCAGCACCTGGTCCTCGACCCCGAAGGCCTGCGCCTGCTCCGGCGTCAGCTGCTGCCCGAACTGCTGCGACAGCACGTTGACCTGCCGGTTGAAGGCGAGCCGGAACTCGGTCGGCGAGACCTTGATGTCTCCGGCCTGAACCACGCTGCCGCTGCCGGTGAAACCTCCCACGAGCCTTCCGGTGATGCCCCAGATGCCGAAGCTCACGACAAGGATGATCAGGAGCAGCTTGGATACCCAGGTGCCTGCGGCGCTCCGCAAAGCATTCAGCATGCCGTTCCCTCGATTGTCTTTCGCATCGGCCGTTCTCGCAATTGCGGGACGGCAATACCGCCCCGGTGCGGCACTGTCGATTGCTTTGTGGCTGCATTTTGATAGGGAGGCGCCGCAGTTTGGGAACCTTGTTGGGGAAAGCGCATGACGCCCGGAATCCGGCCTCTGGTGGCCGGCAATTGGAAAATGAACGGCACCGGCGAGTCTTTGAGCGAACTGCGCGCCATCGCCCACGGCTTCATGAACGGCCTCGACGCGGAAACGGACGCGGTGATCTGCCCGCCGGCAACGCTCCTCTTCCGGGCCTGCGAGGTCTTGGCTTCGACGCCGGTGCGGGCAGGGGGGCAGGACTGCCATGCCAAACCCGGCGGCGCGCATACGGGCGACATATCCGCCGAGATGCTGCGCGATGCCGGCGCAGCCTATGCCATCGTCGGCCACTCGGAGCGCCGCACCGACCACAACGAGAGCGATACGCAAGTGCATGCCAAAGCGGAAGCCGCGCGCCGGGCGGGCCTCGTCGCGATCACCTGCATCGGTGAAACCGGCGAACAGCGCGAGAACGGCGAAACGCTGGACGTCCTTTCCGCGCAGCTTCACGGCGCCGTCGGTTCGCACGCCACCGCCGCCGATACCGTGATCGCCTACGAGCCGGTCTGGGCCATCGGCACCGGCCGCACGCCGACCGCCGCCGACGTCGCGGAGGCACATGCACACATCCGCGCGGAACTCGTGCGCATCACGGGCGGCGAAGGCAGGAAGATGCGGATCCTCTACGGCGGCTCCGTCAAGCCTTCCAACGCCGTCGAACTGCTCGGCGTCGCCAATGTGGACGGCGCGCTGGTCGGCGGCGCCAGCCTCAAGGCTGCCGATTTCCTTGGCATCGCCGAAGCCTACCGCAAGCTTTGATCGTCGGCCGTTTGCGCATCGACACGCCAGCACCCAGATACTGCGGCAGGCGCGCGGGCTTGGATTGCCGCTGCCTTGCGTGTATTGAGCCGCAACTCTCAGCGCGAGCATAAGCGCATCGCCGCCGACCGGCAGGCAAACAGTTTCAGGAATTTTTCTTTATGCAAACCGTCGTCATCGTGGTTCACCTGATGGTCGTGCTGGCCCTGGTCGGCGTGATCCTGATCCAGCGCTCCGAGGGCGGGGGCTTGGGCATCGGCGGCGGATCGGGGTTCATGACGGCGCGAGGCGCGGCAAACGCCCTGACGCGCGCCACGGGTATCCTCGCCGCAGCCTTCTTTGCCACTGCGCTCGGCCTCTCGGTCCTTGCGCGCTACGGCGGCCAGCCAGGCGACATCCTGAACCGCGTAGCGCCGGCTCCGGCGCAGCAGGGCACGCCGGGCAACGGCGCCGCCGGCAATGGCGGGGGCGGCGTGCTGAACCAGCTTGGCGGCGGCAACACGGAAGCGCCGGCCCCTGCGCAGCCGGCGGCGCCATCTGGCGCGTCCGACACGGCTCTGCCGGCAGCCCCTGACACCGGCGCCGGGACTGCGCCGGCGACCGCCACGGCGCCAGCCGCTCCGGCTCCATCCACGCCGCAGGTGCCGTCCGGCCAGTGACTTGGCGCGACGATGTTGCCGGCGCGACACAGTGAGCCGGAATGGCGAGGGGCAACGGCTTCGTGATGCGCTTCGCCGCTTGAGGCGATTTCCCGGCCCGGCTTAGAAGAAGCGATCGGCGGAACAAGCGGCCGGCAGACGCTGGCGGCTTGTCCGCGCCGCGCTTGCAAATCATGCGGGATCGCACCCATGCCAGTTCGCCGTTTTTTCCCTCTCGTCGGCCTCGCCGCCGCTCTCGCTCTGTCCATCCCGGTTCCGGCCCAGGCAAAATCGCTCCACGAGTATTTCTTCGCGCCGAAGGCTGATGCGACTGAGCCTGTTGCGCCGGGAAAGCCGGTCAAAAAGCTGAAGCAGAAGGATGCAAAGGCGAAGAAGACAGCGGCCGCCGCGGCAAAGCCCGCTCAAAAGCCGGCCGGCAAGCTGCCCGGCGTGAACATGACCGTCCGCAACCAAGGCGACGACAGCCAAGCGCAGGTTCAAGACGTTTCGGCGGTGGTCGGCTCCGGCAACAACGGCGAGTTGCGCAGCGACATGAAGCCGAAGCGCGTCGGCTTCTTCGCCGCCTTGTTCGGCCAAAAGCCGGCCGCGCCGCAGATGCTGCCGCAGACCCGCGCCCTCGACTCGGTGCTGGAGCAGAAGCAGTCGCGCAAGGCCTTCAAGGTGAAGGCGGAGTTCATGCCGCAGGAAGTGGAGTTCTCCGGCTATCCCACCGGCACGATCGTGATCGATACCAGGACCCGCTTCCTGTATCTGGTGGAGAGTTCCTCGACGGCGCGGCGCTATGCCATCGCGGTCGGCCGCGAAGGTCTGCTTTTCACCGGCAAGGCGACCGTCGGCGACAAGCAGGAGTGGCCGCGCTGGATCCCGACGCTGGACATGCAGAAGCGCGAGCCCAAGCATTACGGGCAGTTCAAGGACGGCATGCCCGGCGGTCCCAGCAATCCGCTGGGCGCGCGCGCGATCTACCTGTTCCAGGGCCGGCACGACACGCATATCCGCATCCACGGCACCAACCAGCCCCAGTCGATCGGGCGCGCCGCCTCGAACGGCTGCTTCCGCATGGTGAACGACCACGTCATCGACCTCTACAACCGCGTCCGCATGGGCACGCCCGTCGTCGTCCTTTAACCCTGTTGCAATCCGCCGCAGGGCCGGTCGTCCGGAAGGCGGCCGGCCCTTTCATTTTGTTGTAGCGCGGCCTGCGCCTGGACGATAAGCCTCCCCTCCCATGGCGCGATATGTATTCATCACGGGCGGCGTGGTTTCCTCGCTTGGCAAAGGCATCGCAGCGGCTGCTCTGGCGGCCTTGCTTCAGGCGCGCGGCTACCGCGTGCGGCTGCGCAAGCTCGACCCCTACCTGAACGTCGATCCCGGCACGATGTCGCCCTACCAGCACGGCGAAGTGTTCGTGACCGACGACGGAGCCGAGACCGATCTCGACCTCGGCCACTACGAGCGCTTCACAGGGCGCTCGGCCAATGCGCGGGACAACATCACCACGGGCCGCATCTACAAGAACATCATCGAGAAGGAGCGGCGCGGCGACTATCTCGGCGCGACGGTGCAGGTGATCCCGCACGTCACCGACGAAATCAAGCACTTCGTCCTGGACGGCAACGAGAACTACGATTTCGTCCTGTGCGAGATCGGCGGCACGGTGGGCGACATCGAGGCGATGCCGTTCATGGAAGCCATCCGTCAGCTTGGCAACGATCTGCCGCGCGGCCAAGCCGTCTATATCCACCTGACGCTGATGCCGTTCATCCCGGCGGCCGGCGAGTTGAAGACCAAGCCGACGCAGCACTCCGTCAAGGAACTGCAAGCGATAGGCATCGCACCCAACATCCTCCTCGTGCGGGCGGACCGGCCGATCCCGCGCGAGGAGCGGCGCAAGCTTTCGCTGTTCTGCAACGTCCGCGAATCGGCGGTCATCCAGGCGCTGGACGCGGCGCACATCTATGACGTGCCCCTTGCCTACCACGATGAGGGCCTGGACGGCGAAGTTCTGGCAGCCTTCGGCATCGACCCGGCGCCGCAGCCCCGCCTGGAGCGCTGGCTCGACGTGTCGCGCCGCATCCACAACCCCGAAGGCGAGGTCACGATTGCCGTGGTCGGCAAGTACACCGGCCTCAAGGACGCCTACAAGTCGCTGATCGAGGCGCTTTCGCACGGCGGCATGGCGAACCGCGTGACGGTCAAGCTCGACTGGATCGAGTCGGAAGTCTTCGAGAAGGAAGATCCGTCGCCGTGGCTCGAAAAGGTGAACGGCATCCTGGTTCCCGGCGGTTTCGGCGAGCGCGGCTCCGAGGGCAAGATCCTGGCCGCTAAGTTCGCGCGCGAGCGAAAAGTGCCGTATTTCGGCATCTGCTTCGGCATGCAGATGGCCTGCATCGAGGCGGCGCGCTCGCTTGCCGGCATCACTGAAGCTTCCTCAACCGAGTTCGGCCCGACAGGCGACCCGGTGGTCGGCCTGATGACGGAATGGCTGCGCGGCAACATGCTGGAAAAACGCCGGGCGTCCGGCGATCTCGGCGGCACGATGCGCCTCGGCGCCTACGAGGCGCGGCTCCAGCTGGGGTCACGCATCTCGGATATCTACGGCGATACGCAGATTTCCGAGCGCCACCGACACCGCTATGAAGTGAACATCGACTACAAGCAGCGGCTGGAGGATTGCGGCTTGGTCTTCGCCGGCATGTCGCCGGACGGCGTCCTGCCGGAGACGATCGAATACGCCGACCATCCCTGGTTCATCGGGGTGCAGTATCATCCGGAACTGAAGAGCCGGCCCTTCGAGCCGCACCCGCTGTTTGCGAGCTTCATCGGGGCTGCGGTGGAGCAGTCGCGGCTGGTTTGAAACCTTTGACGGGGTGGATCAAGTTTCCCCATTTCGCCCATCAACCGCGGTTTTCCGGCCACGCGCCAACAATTTGATCCACACCCCTTTCCGCTTGCCGTAGTTTCCCCTCGCGTTCTTCGCAGGGCATCGGTCATGACGGTGACACGTGGAAGAAGCCGGTGCCGGGCTGGCGGAGGGTAACGTGCGCTCTGCTGGGAGATGATCCCCCAAGTCCGGGCCCTACAGGGGCAGGGTGACAGCTCGCAAAGAGCGACCCGGAATAAGCTCCGGGGCAAGCAGCCGAACGGGCGGCTTGCGGGAAGCAGGTTTCCTTTGAAAAAGCTTTTCCGAGCGACCCGCAGGCCGCCCGTCCCCCTTACTTGGCAAAACCCGGCCGGTTTCCCGGCGCGGCAATGTGGAGCTGTGCCTTTCGATCAGACGACCGACCCAAAGAGATCGTAGGCGTCTGCCCGCTCGATCTTCACAGTCACGACCTCTCCCGCCCGCACCGGGCGGCGCGACGTTAGATGCACAGCGCCATCGATTTCCGGCGCGTCATACTTCGTGCGGCCCTTGCCGCTCGTGCCATGCGCTTGGTCGATCAGCACGGGCAGGCGCTTGCCGACCTTCTTCGCAAGCTGAACTGCCGAGACCTTCTGCTGCCTCGCCATGAAGCGGTGCCAGCGGGCTTCCTTCACCTCTGCGGGCACTTCCGCCAGACCAAGGTCGTTCGCCCTGGCCCCTCGCACTGGCTCGTACTTGAAGCAGCCGGCGCGGTCGATCTTGGCCTCGTCCAGCCAATCCAGCAACAGTTGGAAATCCTCGTCAGTCTCGCCGGGGAAGCCGGCGATGAAGGTCGAGCGGATGGCGAGGTCCGGGCAGATTTCGCGCCAGCGGCGGATGCGCTCCAGCGTCTTTTCGCCGTGCGCGGGGCGGCGCATGTTTTTCAACACCGTTGGCGAGGCGTGCTGGAACGGGATGTCGAGGTAGGGCAGCACCTTGCCCTCCGCCATCAGCGGGATCACCTCGTCCACATGCGGGTAGGGATAGACGTAGTGGAGGCGGACCCAAAGCCCTAGCTCGCCTAGCTCGCGCGCCAGGTCATAGAACTTCGCGCGTACTTCGCGCTCCTTCCACAAGCCCGGCTGGTAGCGGATATCGACGCCGTAGGCGCTGGTGTCCTGGCTGACGACGAGCAGCTCCTTGACGCCCGCCTTGGCGAGTTTTTCCGCCTCGCGCAGGACGTCCGCGATCGGCCGGGAAACAAGGTCGCCGCGCAGTTGCGGGATGATGCAGAACGTGCAGCGGTGATTGCAGCCTTCGGATATCTTGAGATAGGCGTAGTGGCGCGGCGTGAGCTTGACGCCCTGCGGCGGCACGAGGTCCAGGAACGGGTCGTGCGCCGGCGGCACCGCTTCGTGCACCGCGGCCATCACGCTCTCGTAAGCCTGCGGCCCGGTGATGGCCAGAACGCCGGGGTGTTTCTCGCGGATCGCCTCTGGCTCCGCGCCGAGGCAGCCGGTGACGATCACCTTGCCGTTTTCGGCGAGCGCCGAGCCGATCGCCTGGAGCGACTCGTCGCGCGCCGAGTCGAGGAAGCCGCAGGTGTTGACCAGCACCAGGTCGGCGCCGTCATGCTTGCGTGCGATCTCATACCCTTCGGCGCGCAGGCGCGTGATGATGCGTTCGGAATCGACCAGGGCCTTGGGACAGCCGAGGCTGACAAAGCTGACGCGCGGGGCGGACATGTTTGAAAATTCTTGTGATGGCGGGCCGCGCGTCGCCAAGCGTTCCGCTGCGGCCGGATTTTTCGTTGGCCGGCCCATAGCACGGATGTGCGCGAAATCAAACGGCGCGGGAGGGGCCGAGCGGTTACGCCCGGCCGCCTCTCAATGGCTGGGTCCGTGCACTCCGAACCAGCCACTTAAGAAACCGAACCGCGCCGGGAACTCATCCACAAGCCCATCCAGCAGCATCTTGATCGCGACATAGAAAATCACCAGCAGGCCGACATAGGCGATCCAGCGGAAACGGTGCAGCAGGCGTGCGACGAGGGAAGCGGCAAAACCCATCAGGGCGATCGAGAGCGCCAGCCCGATGATGAGAACGGTGGGATGGTTGAGCGCCGCGCCGGCAACCGCAAGCACGTTGTCTAGCGACATCGAGACGTCGGCGATGACGATCTGCCATGCGGCTTGCGCGAAGGTTTTTCGCGCGGCGCCGCTCCCACCCGCTTCGGAACCTGCGATCGCATCGGCAGCCGCAGCTTCATCCGCATGGCTGGTTGTGATTTCCCGCCACATCTTCCAGGAGACCCAGAGCAGGAGGAGACCGCCTGCGATAAGGAGGATCGGACCGATGGCCAGCAGCCATTGCGTTACGAGAGCAAAGCAGATGCGCAGAACGGTAGCCGCGAGAATGCCGACGAGGATCGCCCGCTGGCGCTGGTCCGCCGGCAGGCCGGCGGCGGCCATGCCGATCACGATCGCATTGTCGCCCGCCAGCACCAGGTCGATGGCGACGACCTGGAGGAGCGCAATCAAGCCGGCGCTCGTGAAGATTTCCATACCTGTCCTCGCGGTTCGCCGGCTTGCAGTTGCAGGCGCCGTATCTTGCGCCGTTCAACGCAGTCAAGCGCCGAATGTGCATGCGCCGGCCGCCCGCAGCCGGGAAAAAGAAAAGCCGGCCACAAAGGGCCGGCTTCAAGCAGAGACAGGTCTGAGGGGGGTGGGGACGACCTGTCTTGCGGTTAAAAGGCGGAGGCTGCGAACTTGGTTCCGCCTCCACCCAAAAAATTTTCGGATCATCCGCCGCGCCTGCTCTGCACAGCTTTCATGCAGCTCTGGCAGGCTGCGTGTTTTCGGCGCAGCTTTGTAGCGCCGGGAACGATTGCCGGGTATAGGCTTTTGAACTAGCCATGCATTTCACGCACGGTCTGCTAGCGCCTTTTCCGGGGGAGGGAACGGAGCTGGTCCTTTTCGCCACGCCATATTTCGGAGTCCCTCTTGGACGCGACGTCTCCTCGCCCTGATTACCTCTCGCTCAATCCATCCAACCCCGCATCGCTCGCACCGCTCATCTGCTTCTCCCACCTCCGATGGGACTTCGTTCTTCAGCGGCCCCAGCACCTGATGGAACGGTTCTCCGGGGAACGGCAGGTGTTCTTCTTCGAAGAGATGATTTTAACCGGTCATCACCTGCCGTATCTCGAATTCCACCGCTTCGACGGCACTCACGTCGTAGCCGTGCGGCCCCGTGTGCCTGACAGGTGGAACGAGGCGGAGCGCGAGAAGGCGCTTGCGAAGCTTCTGGACTCGCTTCTGGCGCTGCACCGCGTCGAGCGTCCGATCCTTTGGTTCTACACGCCGATGATGTACGGCTTCGCGCGCCATGTAGATGCCGCCGCGATCGTCTATGACTGCATGGATGAGCTTTCGAACTTCCGTTTCGCCGCGCCGCGGCTGCGCGCATTGGAAGCCGAGCTGCTGCGGGACGCCGACGTGGTTTTCACCGGCGGCTACAGCCTTTTCGAAGCAAAACGCCACCTGCACGACAACATCCATCCTTTCCCTTCCAGCGTCGAAGTGGCCCACTTCGCTGCGGCGCGCCGGACAATGGCTGAGCCCGAAGACCAGCGCGCGCTCAAGCGTCCTCGGCTCGGCTTCTACGGCGTCATCGACGAGCGGCTGGACCTTGAACTCGTGGCGGCTGTCGCAGTCGCCCGGCCGGACTGGTCGATCGTGATGGTCGGGCCGGTGGCCAAGATCGATGCCGCCGATCTGCCGAGAGCGCCCAACATCCACTATCTCGGCCAGAAGAGCTACGCTGACTTGCCGACTTACCTCTCCGGCTGGGATGTCGCGCTGATGCCGTTCGCCATCAACGATGCCACGCGCTTCATCTCGCCGACCAAGACGCCTGAGTTCCTGGCGTCGGGCAGGCCGGTCGTGTCCACGCCGATTGCCGACGTCGTGCGGCACTATGGCGATCTGGAAGGCGTGTTCATCGCGGGCGACGCGGAAGAGTTCGTGGCAGCCTGCGATGCAGCGCTGGCGCTCGATCCGCAAAGCTGGCGCCCCGGCGTGGACGAGATGTTGAGCCAGCAGTCCTGGGACAGGACTTATGCCGCCATGTCCGGGCTTGTGGCGCAAGCCTTAGAGCGCAACGGCGGGAGCGACGCCGTGGCAGCACCAAATCGCCCAGCCATCCGGCGCCCGAACGGCCGCAAGCCTTTCGACTATCTGGTGGTCGGCGCCGGCTTTGCGGGTTCCGTCCTGGCCGAGCGCCTGGCGGCAAATTCGAACGCGCGGGTGCTGGTCGTGGACCGCCGCGATCACATCGCCGGCAACGCCTTCGACCATCACGACGCCGCCGGCGTGCTGGTGCACCGCTACGGGCCGCACATCTTCCACACCAACAGCGCTGAGGTATTCTCGTATCTGTCGCGCTTCACCGAATGGCGCCCCTACGAGCATCGCGTGTTGGCAAACGTCGGCGGCAAGCTCCTGCCGATGCCGATCAACCGCACGACGCTGAACGGCCTCTACGGCCTCTCGCTGAAGGACGACGCGGAGGCGGCGCAGTTTTTGGCCTCGCGCGCCGAGCCGGTTGCGGAGATCAGGACCTCCAAGGACGTGGTCGTGTCGCAGGTCGGCAGCGACCTCTACCGCACCTTCTTCGAGGGCTATACGCGCAAGCAGTGGGGTCTCGACCCCTCGGACCTGGACAAGTCCGTCACCGCGCGCGTGCCGACGCGCGTGAACACCGACGACCGCTACTTCCTCGACAGCTTCCAGTCGATGCCTCTGCACGGCTTCACCCGCATGTTCGAGAACATGCTGGACCATGACAACATAGCGATCGAAGTCGGCGTGGACTTCGCCGATTTGCAGAAGGCAGCGTTGGCGCCGCACACGATCTTCACCGGACCGATCGATGAATTCTTCGGCCATCGCTTCGGGAAGCTGCCCTATCGCAGCCTGGAGTTCCGGCACGAGACGATCGACCAGCGCAAGTTCCAGCCGGTCGCCGTGGTGAACTTCCCCGATGAGGCGACGCCCTATACCAGGATCACGGAATACAAGCACCTGACCGGCCAGGTGCACCCGAAGACCAGCATCTCTTATGAGTTCAGCCGCTCGGAGGGCGATCCCTATTACCCCATCCCGCGGCCTGAGAACCAAGCCCTGTTCAAGCGCTATGAGGCGCTGGCGAACGAGCGCAACGACGTGACCTTCCTCGGTCGCCTCGGCAGTTACCGCTATTACAACATGGATCAGGTTGTCGGGCAGGCGCTATCCGTCTATCGCCGCATGGAAGCTGCGGCGCGTGACGGTGCGGAGGCGCATAAAGTGCTGGTTGGAGCGTGACTGGAGACGGCAGGACGGAGAGTGCGTTCCCGCCCCGAATCCTCCTAGCTACGGACAGCCTTGATCCGTCAGGGATGGGGGAGCATATGCTGCTGCTCGCCCGCACGCTCCGCGGCCGGTTCGAGATCGTGCTGGCTCTGCCGGATTGCCCGGCGACACAGGACCTTATCGCACGTGCTGTCCAATCCGGCATCCGTTTGGCGCCGCTCGACGCGGCTGCGCCGTCTCTGGAGGGGCGGCTCGCCCAGCTAGTTCCGGACTTGGTGCACGTCCATGCCGGCATCGGCTGGGAAGGCCACGCCATGACGCGCGCCGCAGCCGCCGCAAGGCTGCCGGTCCTGCGCACGGAGCACCTGCCTTACCTCCTGACGGACGAAGAACAGAAAGCCGAGCACGCCGAAGCGCTCGGCCACTGCGCCGCGGTTCTGGCGGTCTCCGAGGCCTCCGCGGAAACCTTCCGGGCGGCAGGCGTTGCGCCGGGCAACCTGGCGGTCATCCGTAACGGCATCCTGCCTGGGGGCTCTTCGCAGGACCGCACCTCGGTTCGCAGGGCATTGGGAATCGGCGACGGCGAAACGCTGCTGCTGAACGTGGCGCGCTTCGCGCCGCAGAAGGGCCATGCCATCCTGCTTCGCGCCTTCTCGCAACTCGCAGCCAATAGGCCTGGACTGCGTCTGGCCTTGGTCGGGGCAGGGGAGGGCCGCGCGGACACGGAAGCGCTGGTGATTGAACTCGGCCTCGCCGGGCGGGTGACTTTCCTCGGCCATCGCGAGGACGTGGCGGATTTGCTCCGTGCTTCGGACCTCTTCGTGCTGCCCTCGCTCTTCGAGGGGCTTCCGCTCGCTTTGCTGGAAGCGATGGCGGCGGGCGTTCCCGCAGTCGCGACCCGCATCGGCGGAACGCTGGAGGCGATCGGCGCAGACCATCCGCTGCTCTGCGACGCGGGCGATGTCGATGGGCTGGCCGCGGCCATTGCCGCTGCTCTGGACGATCCCGGCTTGACCTGGAAAGCCGCCAGTGCTGCCCACACCCGTTTCTCCCGGCATTTTCATGCGGACAGGATGGCATCGGAGACCGCTTCGCTTTACCTCCGCCTCCTTGAATCGAACGTGTTGCAGAGAGGATCGCGAATGAACAGGACGCGCATCGGCTTCATCGGAGCCGGCGGCATCGCCAACCGGCACCTCGGCGTGCTCGAACGGTTCGAAGACGTGGAACTTGTCGCCTTCAGCGACATGGATTTCGGCCGCGCCGCGGACGCTGCGAAGCGCTTCGGCGCGCGGGCCTTCGACGACTATCGCGCCATGCTGGAAGCCGGCGGCCTGGACGCGGTCTATGTCTGCGTGCCGCCCTTCGCGCATGGGGCGATCGAGATGGACCTGATCGCCGCCAAGCTGCCCTTCTTCGTGGAGAAGCCGCTCTCGCTCGACATCGAGACGGCCGAGCACGTGGCGCGGCATGTGGCGCAGTCGGGCCTTGTCACCGCGGTCGGCTATCACTGGCGCTATCTCGACATCGTGGACGAGGCGAAGCGCCACCTCGTAGCCAATCCGGCGCGGCTGGTTTCCGGCTACTGGCTGGACGCGACGCCGCCGCCGCAATGGTGGTGGAAGCAGGACCGCTCCGGCGGGCAGATGGTGGAGCAGACCACGCACATCCTGGACCTCGCACGCTGGCTGGTGGGCGACGTCATGTCCGTGTTCGGGCAGGCCCAGCACTCGGAGCGGCCCGACTTCCCTGGCCTGGATGTAGCGACTGCCAGCACGGCGAGCCTGCGTTTCGCATCGGGTGCGGTCGGCAACATCGCGTCCACCTGCCTGCTGCGCTGGGGCCACCGCATCGGCCTGCATCTCTTCGCCGACGGCTTGGCGATCGAGCTGACCGATCGAGAGATCATGGTGGATGTCGGCCACGGACGGCCCGTGCGCCATGCCGAGGGCGATCCGGTCTGGCGCGAGGACCGCGACTTCATCGACGCGGTGCGCGGGGTCGAGAACCGCATCCGCTGCCCTTACGCGGAGGCCCTCGAAACGCATCGCGTGGCGCTCGCCGTTTCGCAGTCCGCCGCCAGCGGAAAGGTCATCGACCTGTCCCGCCCGAAGCTGAAGTCGGTGCGCGAGGTCGCGAATGTCTGAGGGACGGCGCATCCGCTCGCTCGGCGTGGAAAGGCCGGGCGAGGCGTACTTCTTCGAATACGAGGAAGGACCGCCCGGCGACGGTCAGGTCCGGCTGGAAACGCTCTACTCCGGCTTTTCCGCCGGGACCGAACTGACCTTCTTGAAGAATACGAACCCCTACTTCCGTTCGCGTTGGGACGGCAGCCGCGGCTTGTTCTTCGCCAACGAACCCAGCCTGCACTATCCCGTGCCGTTCCTCGGCTACATGGAAGTGGCGCGGGTGCTTGAAGCCCGGACGGGCGGCTTTCCCGAAGGCGGCGTCGTTGCGACCACCTACGCGCACAAGACCGGTCATACGGCCGACCCGTTCCACGACCTGCTGGTGCCGCTGCCGGCCGACATCGATCCGCTGCTCGGCGTCTTCGTGGCCCAGATGGGGCCGATCGCGGCGAACGGCATCCTTCACGCCGATGCGGAAGTGTTCGGCGCGAACGCGGCCACGCTCGGCTGCGGCTTGGCGGGCCGGCCGGTCGTCGTGATCGGCGGCGGCACCGTGGGCTTCCTGACGGCCCTGTTCGCGCAACGCGCAGGCGCCGCGGAAGTGGTGCTCGCGGATGGCTCGGCCTTCCGCCGGGCACGCGCGGAAGCGCTGGGGCTTACCGCGATGAGCGAGGAGGATGCGGTCGCCTATGCCAAGGCGCGCTGGCATGACGGCGGCGCAAACCGCGGCGCCGACTTCGTGTTTCAGACGCGCGCGCACTCGGCCAGCCTCAACAATGCGCTGAAGGCGCTCCGCCCGCAGGGCACCGTCATCGACCTCGCCTTCTACCAGGGCGGGGCGGACGACCTCCGGCTCGGCGAAGAGTTCCACCATAACGGGCTGTCGATCCGCTGCGCCCAGATCCAAAGGATGCCGCGTTCGCTCGCTTCCGGCTGGGACCGTCGCCGGCTGGCTTCCGAGACGATCGGGCTGTTGCGCGAGAAGGGCGACGCAATCCGCGAGCAGTTGGTCACCCATGTCGTGCCGATCGACGACGCGCCGGCCTTCCTGTCGCGGCTCAGCCAAGAGCGCATGGACTTCCTGCAAATCGTCTTCCAGGTCGCGGCATGATCCCGATGCCCGGCCCCCAGCCGCAGAAAATCCTCTTCGTTTTCGCTTGGCTGGTGGTCGGCGGCGAAGAAACCGAAGTGCGGCTGCTCGCCAAGAACCTCGATCCGGCCGAGTACCGGATCGAAGTCGTGGCCTGCTTCCGCGAAGACAACATGCCGGAGCAGGTGCACGAGCAGTTGGAAGCGCTCGGCATCGTCGTTGACAAGGCACCCTATACGCTCTCCTTCGAGGACACCGTCACCTATCTCGCGCGCAAGGTCACGGACTACGACGTTGTCGTGTCCTGCCAGAACGTGGCCGACATCTACCCTGCGCTGGAACGCCTCCGCTGGCGCCCGCCTCTGATCGAGCACGGCGGGCTGGTGTCCGAAGCGCTTGCCGGCCCGAAGCATTTCACCAGCCGCTATGTCGGCGTTTGCAAGACCATCCGCGATGCAGCCGCCAGCCGGATGCAGGGGCGTGAGGCGCATGCGCTTGAAATTCCTTCGATGGTGGACCTGAGCGAGTTCGTACCGGCCGACCGGAAACTCGTTCGGGCATCCCTGGGCGTCGCGGATGGCATACCGCTGATCGGCTGGGTCGGACGGCTCGACGCGAAGAAGCGTGTCGAGGACTTCATCGAGGCGGCCGCGCTGGTGCATCGAACGCATGCGCAAGCGCGCTTTGTCGTGATCGGCGGTCCCGACGCCTTCATGCCGGACTATGCTGAGAGGCTTAAGGCGCTGGCCGCCAAGCGCGGCTTGAACGGCATTCTTCAATTTCTCGGCGACCGCAAGGACGTGCCCCGGCTGCTTGCCGCGCTGGACGTGTTCGTCTGGCTGTCGCGCGGGGAGGGGATGCCGCATGTGATCGCGGAAGCCGGCGCGGCCGGCTTGGCCGTGATCGCGACCCCCGACAACGGCGCGCTGGAGCAGATCGAGCACGAGAAGTCTGGTCTCTTCGTGCCGCATGAGTCGCCCGCAGCCGTTGCGGCAGCCACTCAGCGCCTGATCGGCGATGCCGGCCTGCGCTCGCGGCTGGGTGCAGAACTCCAGGCGAAGGTGGCAGCGGAGTATTCGGTGCAGGCCGTCGTGCCGCAATGGCGTCGCCTGTTTGCCGAAGTGATCGCCGAACGCCGCAGGGACGTTCCCCGTCCCAACCTGTTCCGCAGCTTCTTCGGCGGCGGCTTCGAGTGCTCGACGCACTGGCGCAGGCAGGCCGATGCTGCGCCGCAGCGTCTCGACATGCTTGCCGCCATCAGCCACGACAACCACGCCGCGGCCGATTACCGCCAGCTCGCCTCCGTCGGCATGCGCACCGTGCGCGACGGCTTGCGCTGGCATCTGATCGAGCGGGAGCCCGGCCGCTTCGACTGGTCGAGCTTCCTGCCGATGCTGCGCGCCGCGCAAGGTGCTGGAACGCAGGTGATCTGGGACCTTCTGCACTATGGCTGGCCGGCTGATATCGACATCTGGAAGCCGGAATTCGTGGATCGTTTCGCCCGCTTTGCCGCAGCGGCTGCCCGTGTGGTCGTGCAGGAGACGGGCGGCGGTGCCTTCTACTGCCCCGTCAACGAAGTGTCCTTCTTCTCCTGGGGCGGCGGCGATGCGGCCTACCTCAACCCCTGGGCGCGCGGGCGCGGTTTCGAACTGAAGGTGCAGCTTGCCCGCGCCTCGATCGCCGCGATGGAGGAGATTCTCCGCATCGATCCCCGCGCCCGATTCGTCCACTGCGATCCGATGATCAACGTCATCTGCGACCCGTCGCGGCCTTGGCAGCGAGGCGATGCGTCAGGCCATCATGAAGCGCAGTTCCAGGGCTGGGACATGCTGGCCGGACGCGCCTGGCCGCAGATCGGCGGACGCGAGGCGCTGCTCGACGTGATCGGCGTGAACTACTACTTCAACAACCAGTGGATCCATGCGGGTCCGCCGATCGACTGGGACCACCCGCTCTACAAGCCGCTGCACCGCCTGCTGATCGACGTCTATGCGCGCTACGGCAAGCCGATCCTGATCGCCGAAACGGGCACAGAGGCGGACCGGCGCGTGCCCTGGCTGCAATATGTCTGCGCCGAAACGCGTCTGGCCATGCATGCCGGTGTGCCGATCGAAGGCATCTGCCTCTATCCCGTCGTCAACCATCCCGGCTGGGACGACGACCGCGACTGCCAAAACGGGCTGTTTTCCGCCTCGATCGGGCTGCATGGCCGCACTGCCTACCAGCCCCTTGCGGAGGAACTCGCGCGCCAGCAGGCGCTGTTTGAGGAAATGTGGCGGAACGATCGTCTTCCGCTCGCCCGCACTGGCTGACGCTCTTCCCGGCGTTGGCAAGAGCACCGAAGAAGAAAGATTCTAGTCCTTGACTTCCGTTTCCGGTCGGTCGCTGCCTTCCGCCGTTTCCAGGTGCCACTTGCCCTGCTCGTCTTCGTATTCGATGTCGCCGGTCTCATCGCCGACCTCCTGCTCGGAGGCTGCGTTGCGGGCAGCTTCCGCCGCCTCGTCATGCGTGTCGAACGTTTCCGAAAATGTGCCGTTGGCCTTGTAGGCCCAGCCGCCGTTGTGTTCCACCACCTCGTAAACAAGCTTCGCCATCATCGATCCTTTCCAAAAACGTTAGCTGCCAACCACAGAGGCGTTCAGTCCGCCCGTTCCAATTCCGGGTGCGTTTCGACCTTTTCAGGCGCATCGCCGAAACCGTGCATCCGCAGCGCCCATTGCAGCCCGACCGTTGCACCCTTCGCAGGTTGCAGAAGCGCGAGCGACAGGCCGATCGTCAGCGGCACCCAGACCGCTAGATGCGTTGCCATCGACCAGTTGGTCGTCATCTCGACGCCCATGAAGGCGCCGACCACGATGTGCCCGACGAGAAACACCACGAGATAGGCCGGCAGGTCGTCGGCGCGATGGTGCTCGATCACCTCGCCGCAGTGCTGGCAGGCCGGCACGGTCTTCAGGAAGGCGCGGAACAATCGGCCTTCGCCGCAATGCGGGCACTTGCCGCGGGAACCGCGGAGCATGGCAGTCAGGAGGGGGCGTGTGTTGCCGGCGGCTGCTTCGCCTTCGTGGATCATCAGTTGCGACATCGTCATCCTCTCCCACGCTTCGCATGCGCCGCCTTCCCGACAACGGCGCGCCCGCGTGTTTGTTGCCGCTTCACCTTGTGGAAGGAGCGATCACGTCCGCCGCCGCCGAGCGGCTTCGGCTCGCTTTCCACTTCGAAACGCATCGCGCCGGCCAAGGGCGCGACCTCTACCAGCTTGACCGTAATGGGATCAGCCAATTGGAAGCCAAGACCGCTGCGCTGGCCGATCAAAGCTCTGCGCGTTTCATCGAAGACGAAATAGTCTGTCCCCAAGGTGGAAACAGGAACGAAGCCGTCCGCGCCATATTGCGGCAACTGCACGAACAGGCCGGCCTTGGTCACGCCGGAGATGCGCCCTGCGAAGACCTCGTTCAGCCTGCCGGCCAGGAAGCCTGCGATCAGGCGATCCACCGTTTCGCGCTCCGCCGCCATGGCGCGCCGTTCGGCATCCGAAATCTGTGAAGCCGTCTGCTCCAGATGCGCTTCCTCCTCGCGCGTCAAACCGCCGGGCCCAAGTCCGAGCGCTGCGATCAGGGCACGATGCACGACGAGGTCGGCATAGCGCCGGATCGGCGAGGTGAAGTGCGCATAGCGATGCAGGTTGAGGCCGAAGTGGCCGATATTGGCGGGATTGTAGGCGGCTTGGCTTTGCGACCGGAGCACCACCTCGTTGGTCAGCGTCTCGTGCTCCTTGCCTTTGACGCTCGCCAGGATCGTGTTGAATTGCGCCGGGCGCAGCGCTGGGCCGCGCGCCAGGGAGATGCCGACCGTTTGCAGATATTCGCGCAGCGACTCCTGCTTGGCGAGTGAGGGCGTGTCGTGAACGCGGTAGATCAGCGGCTGCCGCCGCGCTTCCAGCGTCTCCGCGGCCGCGACGTTGGCCTGGATCATGAACTCTTCGATGAGCCGATGCGCGTCCAGCCGCTCCGGCACGATGACCCGGTCCACGCCGCCGTCTGCATTCAACAGGATCTTGCGCTCAGGCAGGTCGAGGTCGAGCGGCTGGCGGGCATCGCGGCCGCGCTTCAGCACGGCATAAGCGGCCCAGACCGGCTTCAGCGATTGCTCCAGCACCTCTCCCGATACGGCATCCGGCGCACCGTCGATCGCGTTCTGCGCCTGGGCATAGGCAAGCCGCGCATGCGAGCGCATCATCACGCGGTGAAAGGTGTGGCTACGCTTCTTGCCTGTCGCCTCGAACACCATGCGCACGGCCAGCGCCGGCCGATCGACATTTTCCTTCAGCGAGCAGAGATCGTTCGAGATGCGCTCAGGCAGCATCGGCACGACGCGATCGGGAAAATAGACGGAGTTGCCGCGCTTCAGCGCTTCCGTGTCCATCGCCGAACCCGGCAGGACGTAAGCCGCGACGTCGGCGATAGCGACATAGGCGATGTGGCCGCCGGGATTGTTCTCGTCGGAGTCGGGCTCGGCCCAGACCGCGTCGTCGTGATCCTTGGCGTCAGCCGGGTCGATGGTGACGACCGGCATCTCGCGCCAGTCCTCCCGCTTGCCGAGGACGGCAGGCTTGGCGGCTTCCGACTCCGCAATCACGCTCGGAGGGAAGATGTGGGGTATGCCGTGCGCGTGCAGCGCGATGGTCGAAACCGCCTTTTCGCCTGCGGCCGGGCCGACAACGGCAGTTACCCGTCCGCGCGGCAGGCCGTAGCGCGACGCCCGTTCCGGTTCGACCTCCACGAGATCGCCCGCCACGGCACCGTCCAGCGCACGCGCGTCGAGCAGTATCTCAGGCTGGCGGCGCTGCGCGGGCTCCAACCGGAAGCTCCCGTCTTCCAAGCGCCGGACGATGCCGAGAACCGCTTCGTCGCGCCGCTCCAGCAGCTTCATCACCCGCGCGGAGTAGGCGCGTGCGCCGTCCTCGCCGCGGAAGATTTTTGCGAGCACGCGGTCTCCGACGCCGGGCGTCGGGCCATTCGAGCCCCGCCGCGGCAGGGACACGGAAACACTGACGCCGGCAAAACCCTCGGAGGGCTCGTCGAAACGCGCGAGCAGGCCACCCTCTTTGTCGCGTCCGCTGATGCGCAGCACAGCAACGGGCGGCGGTTCCCCCGCCGCGCCAAGGCGCTTGCGCCGTTTCTCCAGCAGACCCTGCTCCTGCATGTCGCGGAGCGTGTCGCGCAGCCAGACGCGGTCTTCGCCCTTCAGGTTGAAGGCTTTGGCGATCTCGCGTTTGCCTGCCTGATCAGGATTGTCTGACAGGAAACGCAGAATAGCGTCCGGGGACGGGCGAAAGCGTTCCGCGGCGTCCTCAGAAGCCTTGTTCTTTGCGTTGGATGGACGTTTGGCCAACGAAGATCCTAGCCGGCAGCCTTGGCGGGTTTGCGCGCCGCTGCCTTCTTCGCAGGGGGGCGCTTCGTCCCCGTGCTTTTCTTTGTACCAGTAGCCTTGCCGCTTCGCTCGGCCAGAAGCGCCAGGGCCTCGTCGAGTGTCACGGAGGCGGGGTTCTTGCCCTTCGGCAGCGTCGCATTGACCTTGCCGTGGTTGACATAGGCGCCGTAGCGCCCGTCGCGCACGGTGATCGCGCCGCCATCCGGGTGTTCGCCCAATTCCTTCAAGGCGGCAGGCGTCGCGGAAGCGCGGGCGCCGCGCCCCTTCGACTGCTTCTCGGCAATCAGCGCCACGGCCCGGTTGATGCCGACCGTGAACACGTCCTCGATCGACTCCAGATTGGCGTAGGCGCCGTCATGCAGCAGAAAGGGTCCATAGCGCCCAAGGCCGGCCGAGATCATCTTGCCCGTTTCCGGGTGCGCGCCGACATCGCGGGGCAGGTTGAGCAGGGCAAGCGCGCGCTCATGGTCGATCGAATCTATCGCCCAGCCCTGCGGCAGGCTGGAGCGCTTGGCCTCCTTGCCGTCGCCGCGCTGCACGTAGGGCCCGAAGCGGCCGCTGCGCAGCGTGATTTCTTCAGCCGTATAGGGATCGTTGCCCAGCACCTTGGTGCCGTTCTCCACGCCCTCTTCGGCATTGCCGCCGTCGGGTCCATCGCCAAGCTGGCGGGTGAAGCCGCATTCGGGATAGTTCGAGCAGCCGACAAAGGCGCCGTAGCGCCCGAGCTTCAGGGACAGCATGCCATTGCCGCAACGCGGGCACGTGCGCGGGTTGGAGCCGTCTTCGTGGGGCGGGAAAAGCAGCGGCGCCAAGTCCTCGTTCAAGGCGTCGAGCACGTCGGTGACGCGCAATTCCTTGATGTTGCCCACCGCCTGCGAGAAGTCGCGCCAGAAGTCGTGCAGCACCTGCTTCCACGAAAGCTTGCCGTCCGAGATCTCGTCAAGCTTCTCTTCGAGCCTCGCCGTGAAGCCGTATTCGACATACTTCTCGAAGAAGCTTTCGAGGAACGCCGTGACGATGCGTCCCTTCGACTGCGGCACCAGCTTGCGCTTGTCGATGGTCACATATTCCCGGTCTTCCAGCGTCTTCATGGTCGCGGCATAGGTGGAGGGCCGGCCGATGCCGAGTTCTTCCATCCTTTTGATGAGCGAAGCCTCGGAGTAGCGCGGCGGCGGCTCGGTGGAGTGCTGGGTTGCCGCGATGCTTTGGCGTGCCAGCGCTTCGCCGGTGCGGATTTCCGGCAGGCGGCGGTTCTCGTCGTCGGCCTCGCCGTCGGTCGGCGCACCCGCGTCGGCCTTCTCCTCGCGCACATCGGTGTAGGCGGCGATGAACCCGTCGAAGCGGATCACGGAGCCGACCGCGCGCAGGCCAGCGGTGCGGCTGCCCGACAAGGCCTCGATCTCAACGGTCGTGCGCTCGATCTCGGCTGCCTGCATCTGGCTGGCGATCGCGCGCTTCCAGATCAGCTCGTAGAGGCGCGCCTGATCGCTTTCCAGGTATTTGCGCACCTCCGCCGGCGTGCGGGAGAAATCGGTCGGGCGGATCGCCTCATGCGCTTCCTGCGCGTTCTTCGCCTTTGCCGTGTAGAAGCGCGGCTTGTCCGGCACGTAACGGGCGCCGAACTCCTGGCCGATCGTCTTCCTCGCCGCGTCAAGCGCCTCCGGCGCGATCTGCACGCCGTCCGTACGCATATAGGTGATCAGGCCCGCCGCCTCGCCGCCGATGTCCACGCCTTCGTAGAGGCGCTGCGCGACTTGCATGGTCCGGCTAGCGCCGAACCCCAGCCGTGAAGATGCAGCCTGCTGAAGCGTGGAAGTGGTAAAGGGGGGCGCTGGATTTCGCCTCGTCGGCTTGGCTTCGACGGACAGCGCGCGAAACGATGCCGACTCCAGCATCCTCTTGATGTCGGAGGCTTGCGCCTCGTTCTTGATGTCGAGCCTTTGCAGCTTCTTGCCTTCGAAGGCGACAAGGCGCGCTTCGAACTGGTCTTTGCGTGACGTGGCGAGCGTTGCCGCGACCTGCCAATATTCCTCTCGGACGAAGCGCTCGATCTCGGCCTCGCGATCGCAGACAAGCCGAAGCGCTACGGACTGCACGCGGCCGGCCGACCGCGCGCCCGGCAGCTTGCGCCAAAGCACGGGAGAAAGCGTGAAGCCGACGAGGTAGTCGAGGGCGCGGCGGGCGAGATAGGCATCGACCAGCGGCCCGTCGATGTCACGCGGCTTGCGCATGGCATCCAGCACCGACTGCTTGGTGATGGCATTGAAGACCACGCGGCTGACGGGCTTGTCCTTCAGCGCGCGCTTCTGGCGCAGCACCTCCAGCACATGCCAGGAGATCGCCTCGCCCTCGCGGTCCGGATCGGTCGCAAGGATCAGGCCGTCGGCCTCTTTCACGGCTTTGGCGATGTCGGCCAGCCGCTTGGCGGAAGGAGCATCGACCTCCCACGACATCGCGAAGTCCTCGTCCGGACGAACCGAGCCGTCTTTGGCCGGCAGGTCGCGCACGTGACCGAACGAGGCCAGCACTTTGTAATTGCGGCCAAGATACTTGTTTATCGTTTTCGCCTTGGCAGGCGACTCGACTACAACGACGTCCATGATGTCCTATGAATTGGCGGCAGCGCGCCCGGCCGAAATCGCCGGCCCTCACCGAAGCTGCCCGCACTCATGTGGCCAATCGAGGCATTAGGGTCAAGGCCGGCCTCTCCCATGCGAACTTCAAGCTGTGCCGAATCTGCACGAATGTTTGCAGTTCCCGGTTGCAAAGTAAGTTAACTCATCTACCATGAAGTTTAATCCGCCGTGAGCCGGAGACTGCAGCCGTTTGGCCCAGGGTCTGGAAAGCGCGGCGGAAGTTCCGAACGGCAGAGGGACTTGCCATGGTTCAGAACACGCAAAACCGTCGAGTGGAAGTGTTGGACTTCATTCAATCCATGCTCGCGCAACTGCGCGGCATGGCCGAGGCGGAGCGGCTGGATATGCTCTCCTACCTCATTGAGATGGCCTATTTCGAAGCCAACGACCAGATTCGCGATGAACAGGCTCACGCGGACGGTCGGGGCAACGACCGCGCGGCGTGAGCTTCCTAGGTATGGATCGCTAACCTCCGATTAGCGACACCTTGCCGCCGGGATGACGTTCCAGGCGTCCGCCGAGATCAAGCTCAAGCAGGATCAAAAAGATCTGGGACGCAGGGAGACTGGTATGAGCGATCAACTCGTCCACGGCCACCGGGGTTGGTCCCAGCGCATCCACGACTAGGCTGCGCTCGTCTCCGCCCAGCTCCGGGCTCGACGAAAAATCCAGCGGCGGTTCTGCCATCCGGGTTCTCGGCTCCGGCCGCCGGCCGTGCAGCGGCGTCAGCATCTCCACGACGTCCGCGGCTTCGGTGACCAGCGTCGCGCCCTGTTTCAGAAGCCCGTTGGTGCCCGCCGCGCGCGGGTCGAGCGGCGAGCCGGGGACGGCAAAGACGATCCGGCCCATCTCGCCCGCGAGCCTTGCGCTTATCAGCGAGCCTGAGCGCTGCGCGGCTTCCACCACGACCAAGCCCAGCGAAAGGCCGGCGATGATGCGATTGCGGCGGGGGAAGTCCTGCGCGCGGGGCTCCCAGCCGAACGGCATCTCGCTGACCGCTGCGCCGCGCCCGGCGGCGATCTCCTTGAGCAGGGACACGTTTTCAGGAGGGTAGGGCCTGTCGAGACCACCGGCCAGAACGGCCGCGGTGCCGGTCGCAAGCGCGCCCTGGTGCGCTGCGGTGTCGATGCCGCGAGCCAGCCCCGAAGCCACGGCGAAGCCCTTGCCGCCAAGTTCCGCCGCAAGGTTGCGAGCCATCTTCATGCCGGTCAGCGAAGCATTGCGCGCCCCGACGATCGCGACGGTCGGCGCGCTGAAAAGCTGAAGGTCGCCCCAGATCGCGAGGATCGGCGGCGGATATTCCATCGCGGCGAGGTTCACGGGGTATTCAGGCTCCCCCGTCGCCACGAAGCGGGCGCCAAGTTTCTGCGCCGCCTTCATCTCCCGCTCGATGACACCGTCGGCCGGAACCTGAAGCACCCGCTTCGAGCCGCCGGCGCGCACGAGTTCCGGCAGCCGCGCCAGGGCGTCCTCGGCCGAGCCGAAGCGGTTGATCAGGTCGCGGAACGTTGCGGGGCCGATGTTCGGCGTGCGGATGAGCTTCAACCAGAAGAAGCGCTGCTGTTCGGAAAGCGTCTGGCCCGTCATCTGCTTTCCGTCAGCCCTTTGAGCCGATGCGCGACTCGGTGCCTGCCAGCAGCCGCCGGATGTTGGCATGGTGCTTGGCGATCACCACGGCGCTGAGGACGACGAAGAGCATGGCGACCGGCATTGGCGACGTGGCCAGGAGAACCAGCGGCACGGCCACCGCTGCCAGCAGCGCGGCGAGCGACGAAAAACGGAAGGCAAAAGCGGCGGCCAGCCAGACGAGGGCAAAGATCAGGAATCCTTGCCAGGCGAGCGCCAGCAGGATGCCGAGGTAGGTAGCGACACCCTTGCCCCCTCGGAAGCCCAGCCAGACCGGAAAAAGGTGCCCGAGAAAAGAGCCGAGCCCGCCGGCGATCGCGGCCTCCAGCCCCCAGCGTCCGGCAATCCACGCCGCAGCCGTTCCCTTCAAGGCATCCAGCAGCAGGGTCAAAGCCGCCAGCTTCTTGCTGCCCGTACGCAGCACATTCGTTGCGCCGATGTTGCCGGAGCCGATCTTGCGCACGTCGCCCAGCCCCGCCGCCCGGGTGATCAACAGGCCGAAGGGGATCGAGCCCAGCATATAGCCAAATGCCAGCGCGCCGAGGATAACCGGCGCGGAAGCATTCCAATTGCTCCAAGGCATTGCGTCACTCCCCCAACCCGCGGTCCGCTATAGAAGCTTAAGCCTGGATTGAGAACACCGTCCGGCCTGCAACAAGTGTTTGCAACACGCGCCCCTGCAACCTTGCCCCTTCGAAGCAGGTGTTCTTGGAGCGCGAACGGATGTCCGCCTCGCGCACGATCCAGGGCTCCTCCAAATCCACGACTATGAGGTCGGCAGAAGCGCCTGGCTTCAGCGTTCCGCCGGGCAGCCGGAAGCGTTTCGCCGGTGCCGTGGACAGAGCTTCGACAAGCCGGAGAAGCGGCACGTCGCCGCTGTGGGAAAGGCGCAACGCCGCGCCCAGCAGCGTTTCCAGCCCGATCGCCCCGGCCGCGGCGTCGGAGAACGGGAGGCGCTTGGTGTCCACGTCCTGCGGGTCATGCGCGGAAACGATCATGTCGATGGTCCCATCGCGGAGCGCCTCGACCATCGCGACCCTGTCCTCCTCGCTGCGCAGGGGTGGAGCGAGCTTGAAGAAGGTGCGGTACTCGCCGACGTCGTTCTCGTTCAGCGCAAGATTGTTGATCGAAATCGCCGCGGAAACATCGACGCCGTCACTCTTTGCGCGAGCCAGCGCACGGGCCGAGGACACGGCGGAAATTTTTGCAGCGTGGAGGAGGCCGCCAGTCAGGCGGGCCAGCGCAAGGTCGCGCTCCAGCGGGATGCATTCGGCCTCCGCCGGAATGCCGGGCAGTCCAAGCCAGGAGGCGAAAAGCCCTTCGTTCATCACGCCGTCCGCCGCCAGTTCGGCATCCAGAGTTTCGTGCGCGATGACGGCGCCGAAGTCGCGGGCGTAGGTCAGCGCCCGCCGCATCACCAGGCTGCTGGCGATCGAATGACGCCCGTCGCTGAAAGCGACCGCGCCGGAAGCGCCGAGCAGGCCGAACTCCGTCATCTCCCGACCGGCCAGGCCTTTGGTGACCGCCGCAGCAGGGAAGATGTTGACGTCGGCGGTATCGCGCGCGGTGCGCTGGACAAACTCTACGAGGGCAACATCGTCGATGACGGGATGCGTGTCCGGCATCATGATCAGAGAGGTGACGCCGCCCGCCGCCGCCGCGTGGCTGGCCGAAGCAATGGTTTCGCGGTGCTCCCCGCCAGGCTCGCCGATGAAGACGCAGGCATCCACCAGCCCCGGCAGGATCGCCTTGCCACGGCGATCGATCCGCGTGGCGCCTTCGGGCGCACCCTGATTCAGCGCGTCGGGACCGGCCGCGAGGATGCGCCCGTCTTCCACGATGAGGGTGCCCACCGCATCCAATCCGCGCGAGGGATCGAGAATGCGGGCGCCTTCGAACAGCGTGACGCCCATGCTTCAGCGACCCTCGTTGCGGCGTGGATCAAGCAGGGCCTCCATCACGGCCATGCGTACCGCGACGCCCATCTCAACCTGCTCCTGGATGACGCTCTGCGGACCGTCGGCGATGGCCGAAGCGATCTCGACGCCGCGGTTCATCGGGCCGGGATGCATCACCAGCGCATCGTCCTTGGCAGCCTTAAGCTTCTCCCCATCCAGCCCGAAGTAGCGGAAGTATTCCCGGACCGAGGGCACGAAAGCGCCCGCCATCCGCTCGCGCTGAAGCCGCAGCATCATGACGACATCGGCATCCTTCAGCCCTTCCGCCATGGAGCCCGCCACCTCCACGCCCATCTCGCGGATGCCGGCCGGCAGAAGCGTGGACGGCGCGACGACGCGAAGGCGCGCGCCCATGGCGCCGAGCAGCAGCAGATTGGAGCGCGCCACGCGCGAGTGGAGGACGTCGCCGCAGATCGCCACCGTCAGCCGGGCAAGGCGGCCCTTTGCACGGCGGATGGTGAGCGCATCGAGCAGCGCCTGGGTCGGGTGCTCATGCGCGCCGTCGCCGGCATTGACCACCGCGCAGCCGACCTTCTGGGCGAGCAGCGAGGCCGCACCCGCCGAGCCGTGCCGGATCACGAGGATATCCGGCCGCATGGCGTTCAACGTCATGGCCGTATCGATCAGCGTTTCCCCCTTTTTTACGGAGGAGCTTGCCACGCCCATGTTCATGACGTCCGCGCCGAGCCGCTTGCCTGCCAGCTCGAAGGAGGCCTGGGTTCGCGTGGAAGCCTCGAAGAAGAGATTGATCTGCGTGCGCCCCCGCAGCGTCGAACTCTTTTTCTCTTGGCGGCGGGAGAAGGCGACGGCTGCGTCCGCGCGGTCGAGCAGCAACTCGATATCCTGGGGTGCCAGACCGCGTATGCCCAGCAGGTGCCGGTGCGGGTAGGGCGGAAAGGCGGAGGGCTCGGTCATCCTGAGGCGTCGCTATAACGGAGGGGCAGCCGCGCCGGCAACCTAGCGGGCAGGGCCGAGTGTGACGACGGAAACTTCGCCCTCAAGGGCGCCCTGGTAGGCCGAAGCCTGGGGTTCCCCGTCCGGCTGCTCGTCCACTTCGCCGATCTGGTCGAGTTCCGCCTGCACGAAACCTTGTCCGCGCAACGCGTCCAGCGCCCGGCGCACCGCCGTATCGTCATCTGGAGCGGTAAGCATGATCTGGACGGATAAGGAAGGCCCATCTGCGATGCGCCGCACGCGCCCTACGATGAGCGTAACGGGGGGCGGTTCGTTGTCGTTGCTGGCGTTCACGCCCCCGCTCCAGTTTCCACCTTTGAGGACTGAAATCGGACACGAAAACTTCTCGTTCCCGCGCCGGAAGTGCTTGTAAGAGCGTGTTTTCCGCACGATATCAACAGCGGACGCGAGGGCGGGCTTCGAGCGTGAGGGATCACGCAAGTTTCCGCCCTCCGGGGTTGACGGCTCGCAATGCACCGCGTATGAGCCGCGCCGTCTGAGCCGATGTGAGGCCTATCCGTCAGAAGCGACGCGCTTCCGACTACTGCCTCAAACAGGGTTCGTTCTGCTGAGTGGAAGTCATTTCCGGCGTGCATGAAGCGGTTATGCCGCTTCCTCTGCTTTTATTCGGGCAAGACCGCGGTTCCGTGGTCCGGAGCCCGAATTGTCGCATGGAAGAGGCGCCTCGCGGAACGCTGCTCTTCGGCCCCGCATATGGAATTGAGTCAAGAAGGAAGGCTGGATGCCAACCGTAAACCAACTGATCCGCAAGCCGCGCGTCGCGCCGGTGAAGCGCAACAAGGTCCCGGCGATGCAGCAGAACCCGCAGAAGCGGGGCGTCTGCACGCGCGTCTATACCACGACGCCGAAGAAGCCGAACTCCGCGCTGCGCAAGGTCGCCAAGGTGCGCCTGACCAACGGCTTCGAGGTGATCGGTTACATTCCCGGCGAAGGCCACAACCTTCAGGAACACTCGGTGGTGATGATCCGCGGCGGCCGCGTTAAGGACCTGCCCGGCGTGCGCTACCACATCATCCGCGGCGTGCTCGACACGCAGGGCGTGAAGAACCGCAAGCAGCGCCGCTCCAAGTACGGCGCGAAGCGCCCGAAATAATCGCCGCGAACGCAAGCTGAGAGACGAGAAGAATGTCCCGACGCCATAAGGCCGAGAAGCGCGAGATCAACCCGGACCCGAAGTTCGGCGACCTCGTCGTCACCAAGTTCATGAACGCCGTCATGTATGACGGCAAGAAGTCCGCTGCCGAGACGATCGTCTATGGCGCGCTCGATCAGGTTCAGTCCCGCACGCGCCAGGAGCCCGTCACCGTGTTCCATCAGGCGCTGGAAAACGTGGCGCCGCACGTCGAAGTGCGCTCCCGCCGCGTCGGCGGCGCGACCTATCAGGTTCCCGTCGATGTCCGCCCGGAGCGCCGGCAGGCTCTCGCGATCCGCTGGCTGATCACGGCTGCCCGCAACCGCAACGAATCCACCATGGTCGATCGCCTGTCCGGCGAGCTCATGGACGCCGCCAACAACCGCGGAACCGCGGTGAAGAAGCGCGAAGACACCCACAAGATGGCCGAGGCCAACCGCGCCTTCGCTCATTACCGCTGGTGACAGTGGAGAGGTAACATCATGGCCCGCGAATATAAGATCGAAGACTATCGCAACTTCGGCATCATGGCCCACATCGATGCCGGCAAGACCACGACCACCGAGCGCGTCCTCTACTACACCGGCAAGTCCCACAAGATCGGCGAAGTCCACGACGGCGCCGCGACGATGGACTGGATGGAGCAGGAGCAGGAGCGCGGCATCACCATCACGTCGGCTGCGACCACGACCTTCTGGAAGGGCCGCGACGGCAAGCTGCGCCGCTTCAACATCATCGACACCCCCGGCCACGTGGACTTCACCATCGAGGTGGAGCGCTCGTTGCGCGTGCTCGACGGCGCCATCGCGCTGCTCGACGCCAACGCCGGCGTGGAGCCGCAGACGGAGACCGTCTGGCGCCAGGCCGACAAGTACCATGTGCCGCGCATGATCTTCTGCAACAAGATGGACAAGATCGGCGCGGATTTTTACCGCTCGGTCGAGATGATCGGCTCGCGCCTCGGCGCGCAAGCCGTCGTCATGCAGCTTCCGATCGGCGCCGAGACGGAGTTCAAGGGCGTCGTCGATCTCATAGAGATGAACGCGCTGGTCTGGCGCGACGAGAGCCTGGGCGCCGCCTGGGACGTCGTTGAGATCCCGGCCGACCTCCAGGCTCGTGCCGAGGAATACCGCGAGAAGATGATCGAAGCCGCCGTCGAAATGGACGACGAGGCGATGACCAACTACCTCGAAGGCAACATGCCCTCGAACGACGAGATCCGCGCGCTGATCCGCAAGGGCACGATCGCGGTGAAGTTCTTCCCGATGTTCTGCGGCTCGGCCTTCAAGAACAAGGGCGTGCAGCCGCTCCTCGACGCGGTCGTGGACTTCCTGCCGTCTCCGGCCGATGTGCCGGCGATCAAGGGTGTCGATGCCAAGACCGATGCCGAGATCGAACGCCACGCCGACGACAGCGAGCCGCTGTCGATGCTCGCCTTCAAGATCATGAACGACCCGTTCGTCGGCTCGCTCACCTTCTGCCGCATCTATTC
>CAXTCF010000030.1:0-30767 GCA_964242945.1 uncultured Rhizobiaceae bacterium
CGCAAACTACCTCGTCAACGCAGGATAGGCCCAAACATAATCCCATCATGCTCTAACGTGGCGTGGTCTGCCTGGCGGCTGTTGCTGCTCCCCCGCGAACGGCTTGATCGCCTGCGCAGCGTTGAAAGGGGACGCGCTAGTTCTGCCAAACGCCCGTGCAACCGGCCGGGAGGGTAGCCTCTCGCGCAAACCGCTGGCTGAAAGATGCGTAAGCGACCGGGTAGAGGTAGGCAGTCCGAGAGAAGCGGAGCGGCAGGAGCTGACAAGACACCGGACGGGCGGTTTTCGGATCGCAGATTTTAATTTGTTGAGCGGTGCGAAGGCCGCCCGTTTCCCGCTTGGCTCCTCATCCTGAGCCTGTCCAAGGATGACAAAACCCGGCTTCTTCGAAGCGCGGTGGCGGCGGTGCTTGGCCAAAAAACCGTTGCCGTGCCGTCAGTCCTCTTGAATGGCGTAGCCTGCGCCGCGCACGGTGCGGATCTTGTCGGGCAGGTCATGCAAGTTGATCGCCTTGCGCAGGCGCCCGACATGCACGTCCACGGTGCGCTCGTCGATGTCGAGCGTTTCGTCCCACACCTTGTCGAGCAGCTGCCCGCGCGAGAACACGCGGCCGGGATGGCGCATCATGAATTCCAGAAGGCGGAACTCGGTGGGGCCGAGCTTCACCTCCTCGCGCGCGCGCCAAGCGCGGTGCGTTTCGCGGTCGAGCACCATGTCGCCGGCGGTCAGCACGTGGGAAAGCGTTTGCGGGCGGGCGCGGCGGAGCAGCGCCTTCACGCGGGCCACGAATTCCGGCGTAGAGAAAGGCTTGACCAGATAGTCGTCCGCGCCCGTGGAAAGCCCGCGCACCCGGTCCGACTCCTCGCCCCGCGCGGTCAGCATGATGATCGGCAAGGTTTGCGTCTCCATCCTGACCCGCAGGCGGCGGCAGAGCTCGATGCCGGAAATGCCCGGCAGCATCCAGTCGAGCACCAGAAGGTCCGGCACCGCTTCCTTGAGCCTGACATCCGCCTCGTCGCCGCGCTCGATAACCTCGACGGAAAAGCCCTCCGCTTCGAGGTTGTAGCGCAGGAGGAGCCCAAGCGACTCCTCGTCTTCCACGACGGTGATCTGGGCGTTCATGGACTTGGTTCCCGGCGGTCCAGTCAGGCCGCGGGCTGCTGCGGCATCTGCGTGGTCTCGTCGCGCTTCGGCCGCTTCATCGGGAGCTGAAGCCCCGTCACGACGTAGTAGGCGTTTTCCGCGATGTTGGTGACGTGGTCGCCGATGCGCTCCAGGTTCTTGGCGCAGAACAGCAGGTGCGTGCAGGTGGTGATCACGCGCGGGTCTTCCATCATGTAGGTCAGCAATTCCCTGAAGATCGCGGTGTAGCGGATGTCGATCTTCTCGTCGTCGGCGCGAAGCTGCTCCAGGCCTTCCGCATCGCGCGCGACATAGAGCTCCACCACGGAACGCACCTGGGCAAGCACCAGCGACGACATGGCTTCCAGGCTCGTCGAAAGCGTGTCGGAAACGCCGCTGCGCCCGATCGCGCCGACGCGCTTGGCCACGCTCTTCGAGAGGTCGCCGATGCGCTCCAGGTCGGCCGCCATGCGCAGCGCGCCGACCACCGCGCGCAGATCCTGCGCCATCGGCTGGCGGCGGCCGATGAGCGTCACGACGCGGGCGTCCACCTCGCGCTGCTGGGCGTCCATCGTGCGGTCCGCCGCAACCACGCGGGAGGCGATCTCTTCGTCGCCTTCAAGCAGCGCCTGGGTCGCATCGCCGACCATGTGGCCGGCCTGCTCGCTCATTTCGAGGATCAGGCGGTCGATCTCGCCCAGTTCCTCATCGAAGGAGGTGACGGTATGCTCGCCGTTCTTGGCCATTTTTTCTTCCCTCCTGCCGCGCTTAGCCGAAACGGCCGGTGATGTAGTCCCGCGTGCGCTTCTCGTCGGGGTTCGTGAACATCTTCTCCGTCGGGCCTTCCTCCACGAGGTAGCCCAGGTGGAACATCGCCGTGCGCTGCGACACGCGCGCCGCCTGCTGCATGGAGTGGGTGACGATCACGATCGTGAAATTCTGGCGCAGTTCGTCGATCAGCTCTTCGACGCGGGCGGTGGCGATCGGGTCGAGCGCCGAGCAGGGCTCGTCCATCAGGATCACCTCCGGCGAAACCGCGATGGCGCGGGCGATGCACAGGCGCTGCTGCTGGCCGCCCGACATGCCGGTGCCCGGCTCGGCCAAACGGTCCTTGACCTCGTTCCAGAGACCGGCGCGCTTCAGGCTGGATTCGACGATCTCGTCCAGTTCCGCCTTGTTGCGGGCGAGGCCATGGATGCGCGGCCCATAGGCGATGTTCTCGTAGATCGACTTCGGGAAGGGGTTCGGCTTCTGGAACACCATGCCGACGCGGGCGCGAAGCTCCACCACGTCGATCTTGGGATCGTAGATGTTGTCGCGGTCGAGCGTGATGTCGCCGGTGATCCTGGCGATCGGGATCGTGTCGTTCATGCGGTTCAGGCAGCGCAGGAAGGTGGACTTGCCGCAGCCCGACGGCCCGATCAGCGCCGTCACCTGCTTCTCGCGCATGTCGAGGTCCACGTCGAACAGCGCCTGCTTGGCGCCATAGAAGACGCAGACCTTGCGGCCCTGCATCTTCACGGCCCCGGCGGGCGCGCCGGTGACTTGGGAGTTTCCGACGACTTCGGGAGACTGCATCAGCATCGTTCCGTTTCTCCTGGACTCTTTCTACCAGCGCCGCTCGTTCTACCAGCGCCGCTCGAAACGCCTGCGCAGCAGCACCGCGATCGCGTTCATCATCACCAGGAACAACAGCAGCACGATGATCGCGGCGGAGGTTTTCTGGGTGAAGCCGGCTTCCGGGAAATCCGCCCACATGTAGATCTGCACGGGCAAGATGGTCGCCGGGTCGGTGAAGCCGCCGGGGATGTCCACGATGAAGGCGACCATGCCGATCATCAGCAGCGGCGCTGTTTCGCCCAGCGCATGCGCCATGCCGAGGATGGTGCCGGTCATCATGCCGGGCATCGCCAGCGGCAGCACGTGGTGGAACACCGCCTGCACCTTGGAGGCCCCGACGCCGTAGGCGCCTTCGCGGATGGAAGGCGGCACGGCGCGCAAGGCGGCGCGGGAGGCGATGATGATGATCGGCAGCGTCATCAGGGCCAGAACGATGCCGCCGACCACCGGGGCGGAGCGCGGCAGCCCGAAGAAGTTCAGGAACACCGCAAGGCCCAGCAGCCCATAAACGATGGAGGGCACCGCCGCGAGGTTGTTGATGTTGACTTCGATGAAGGATGTCAGCCGGTTCTTAGCCGCAAACTCTTCAAGGTAGATCGCCGCCGCGACGCCGACGGGAAACGCGATGGAAAGCGTGACGAGCAGCGTCAGGAAGGAGCCGACCACGGCGCCCAGCACGCCGGCGATCTCCGGCTCGCGGGAAGCCGAGCCGAACAGGAACTGCGTGTTGAAGCTTGAGACGATGCGGCCGGATTCGCTCAGCGTATCAAGCGTTGCAATCGTCTGATCGCTGATCTGGCGCGCGCCTTCCGGCTGCGTGATCGCGTGCAGCACCGCAGCCGTGGCGGAAGGCGCGGAAAGCGCTTCGAGCACGGTGCCCTTCGCCACGTTGCCGGGACCGATCTCGGTGAGCTTCACGGTGCCGCCGTTGAGTTCGAGCAGCAGCGAAGCGGCGTTGCCCCCAAGCGGCGTCACGCCGGCCGCATCGCGGGTGGCGCCGGTGCTGGCGGCAGCCGCTGCGATCGTCGCGTCGGCGAACGTCACCGTCACGTCGCCGGTCGTGCCGGAAACCGTGGTGGTGCCGGGAAGCGTCTGGCGCCCGCCCTCGCTCGCCGTGAGGCGTTTTAGGTAAAGGTCAGCCGTGTCGTCGAGCAGCACGTCGTAAGGCACGGTGCCGCCGAGCTTGACCCCGCCGTTGGTCACGTCGCGCCTGAGGATCGCGCCCGCGCCCGTCGAAAGGATGCCGCGCAGCGCCCGCCGCTCCTGCCGGCCGGAAACGCCGGGAAACTGCGCGTACAGCGCGTCCTGGATCACCGCGTCGAAGTTGGCGCCGGCTATCTTGGCCGGATCGACCTTGGCGGCGGACAGGTCGAGGTCGAGCCGCACATAGTTCTGCCGCCAGGCGGGCCAAGCCTGCGTCACCACCGTGGAAAGCAGGACGACAAGGAACAGGGCGGCCAAGCCGACCGCACCGGCGCCCAGCCACTTGAAGCGGGCTTCCGCGCGGTAGCGGGCTGCAAGACGGGCTTTAGCGGCGTCGCGGACGCTCGTGCCGGCGACGGGGATCTGGGACGGCGTGGTGATGTCAGTCATAGAGTTCCCGATATTTCCTGACGACGCGCAGCGCCACGATGTTCAGCACGAGCGTCACGCAGAACAGCACGAGGCCGAGCGCGAAGGCGGCGAGCGTCTTCGGGCTGTCGAACTCCTGGTCGCCGACGAGCAGCGTAACGATCTGCACGGTCACGGTTGTGACGGCCTGGAGCGGATTGGCGGTGAGGTTGGCGGCAAGTCCTGCGGCCATCACCACGATCATGGTCTCGCCGATGGCGCGCGACACGGCAAGCAAGAGCGCCGACACGATGCCGGGGAGTGCGGCGGGCAGCACCACCTTGCGGATCGTTTCCGACTTGGTGGCGCCGAGCCCCGCGGAGCCGTCGCGCAGCGCTTGCGGCACGGCGTTCAGGATGTCGTCGGACAGCGAGGACACGAAGGGGATGATCATCACGCCCATCACCACGCCCGCGGCCAGCGCCGACTCGGAGGCGACGCTGAGGCCCAGGCTCTCGCCGATCCCGCGGAAGAAGGGCGCGACGGTGAGCGCGGCGAAGAAGCCGTAAACAACCGTCGGGATGCCGGCCAGGATTTCCAGCACCGGCTTGGCCACGGCGCGCACCTGCCTCGTGGCGTAGTCCGAAAGGTAGATCGCGGCCATCAGGCCGATCGGGGCGGCGATCGCCATGGCGATCAGGGTGATCAGCAGCGTGCCGGTGAAGAGCGGCACCGCGCCGAAGATGTCGGGGTTGACGGTTTCCCCGCCACCGCCGGCTCCCGTGAACGCGCTCTGCGGGCTCCAGTGAAGGCCGAACAGGAACTTGTAGAAGGGGATCTGCGCGAAGAAGCGCAGCGACTCGAAGAGGAGCGAAAGGACGATCCCCACCGTCGTGATGATGGCGATCAGGGCGGCGATCAGCAGGAGCGCCCGCACAACCCGCTCGACGAAGTGCCGGGCGCGGAAGCGCGGGGCGATCCGCGCCAGGCCAAAGGCGAACCCGCCGATCACCAGTGCGGCAAGGAGGCAGGCGAGCAGAATCTGGCTGATCGTGTGAAGCGATCGAAAACCTTCGGAGGCCGTCTGCTTCGCCGCATCGGTGAACGCAATCGTGCCGCCCAGCGCCAGGGCGCGCGCATCGCGCAGAAAGGCCTGCGCCTCAGGCCCCGGAAGCGCGGCAAGCGTATCCGACAGGCGCTCGCGCATGATCCCCGTCTCGACTCCCGGCGCAACCAGCAGCCACAGGATCAGGAGGAGGAGGGCCGGGCCGGCGGCCAGCAGCGCGAGGTAGGTGCCGTGCTGCGCGGGAAGGGAATGGAGCTGCGCGACATGGCCGTTCACGCTCGCGACGGCTCTGGAGCGGCCGGCAACCCAGGCCGCCACGGCCGCGGCGAGGAGGAGAAGGGCCAGGATGGTGGTCATGCGCGCGGAGTCCTGGATAGCGGATCGAAAGTCCGCTTGGCTTCAACCCCCTCATCCGGCTGCCGCCACCTTCTCCCCGTTGGCGAGAAGAGCGCCCCTGCTGCCGCTTTCGCCGATCGTCGGCGTTGCAGAACAAAGCAGCGGTCAAGTGGCAAGTGCTCTTCTCCCCTGAGGGGAGAAGATGGCGGCAGCCGGATGAAGGGGTGGGGGCTGCCGCAAGCGGAAGTCATTCACCCCAGCAGTCAAACTGCCGGGGTGAGTGTCACAGGGCTTTCTAGGAGCCCATGCCCTTCATGGCCTTGGCTTCTTCCGCCGACTGCGTGCGCTGGTCGTCGGGCAGCGGGATCAGGCCCTTGTCGGCGAGATAGCCGTCCGGACCCCAGCTTGCGTCGTTGGTGTATTCCGCGATGAACTCGGCCATGCCGGGGATCACGCCCGCATGCTCCTTCTTCGCGTAGATGAACAGCGAGCGGGAGATCGGATACTTGCCGTCGGCGATGTTCTCGAAGCTCGGATCGACGCCATCGACCTTGTGGGCCTGGAGCTTATCCGTGTTCTGGTCGAGGAAGGAGTAGCCGAAGATGCCGACCGCGGCCGGGTTGGCCTCGATCTTCTGAACGATCAGGTTGTCGTTCTCGCCGGCTTCCACATACTTGCCGTCCTCGCGGATCTGCGCGCAGGCCTTGGCGTCGGCGTCCTTGATCTCCTTCGGGCAGGCCTCGGTCATCACGAGTTCGACGAAAGCGTCGCGCGTGCCGGATGTCGGCGGGGGCCCAAGCACTTCGATCGCTTCAGCGGGCAGGCTGGGGTCGATGTCCGACCACTTCTGATAGGGGTTTGCAGCCGACTTGCCGTCCACGATGACGTTCTTGGCGAGCGCCTTGAACATCTCTTCCTTGGTGAGGTCGTAGGCCGGGCCCGTCTTGGAGCCGGCGAGCACGATGCCGTCGAAGCCGATCTTGATCTGAACCGGCGTGACGCCGTTCTTCTTGCAGGTCTCAAGCTCGCTGTCCTTGATCGGGCGCGAAGCATTGACGAAGTCCGGCGTGCCCTCTCCGGCGCCCTCGCAGAACAGCTTCACGCCGCCGCCGGTGCCGGTGGACTCCACAACCGGAGCAGGGAACTGGCCGCCCTGGCCGAAACGCTCGGCGACAGCGGTGGTGAAGGGGAACACGGTGGACGAACCAACGATGCGGATCTGGTCGCGGGCGGATGCCGCCCCAACCGTTGCGGAAAGGGCAAGCGCCGCCGCGCTCGCACCGAGAAGGAAGGATTTCATGGGACAGCTCCAGTTACGGGCAAAGTTGCACAGGGCCTCCGAAGCCGGATGCTGGCCAAGTGCGGCTGCGCTGCTTCCAGCGCTGTTTGCGCTCCTAGAGGCGTTCCATGACAGCCAGATGACAGTTGCTTGACGGCTGAGCGACACCGGCCCGGGAGGGAAAAACCGGGTGGGCAAGCGAGACCCGGCAGGCATATCCGCTTCTCACCGGCCCTGCCGTCGAAACAGGGCTTGTTGGGGTTAGGCACGACGCTGTTCTTGAAACCGGCGGCTGCTTTCCCCACCCGTAACCAAAACGTGTAATGGACGACGTCCTTTATACCAACGCCTGCCCTATCCCAATTTGCGAGATGGTTCGGGACAGCCGTCGCCGACATCCCGAAAAGAGCGTTCGAGTAAACTTTCCGGCTTTGTGGCCCTTGTATCCAGAGTCGGCAGACAGCGGCATCAGCCGGCGCCGACCCGGCCCTTCTCCCCTTGACCGGCCCAGCGCTCTACCTTCTCCAGAAGCGCGCGGGGGCTGACCGGCTTGGGCAGGTAGTCGTCCATGCCCGCCGCCAGGCAGCGCTCCCGGTCGCCTTTCAGCGCATGCGCGGTGACGCCGACGATCGGCACATGCGCGCTTACGTTGCCTTCGATCTTCCGGATGGCCTTGCAGGCGTCCATGCCGTTCATCTCCGGCATCGCGATGTCCATCAGGATCATGCGCGGGTTCATGTCGCGAAAGGCTTGGCAAGCCAATTTGCCGTTTCCGACGATCTGGAAGGAGAAAGGCGTTGGGGCGAGGATCTGGGTGAAGACGAGCTGGTTCACCTCGTTGTCCTCGGCGATCAGGATGTCGATCCGGTGATCTTGTCCGCGAACAGATATCGGGGGCGCCGGGACGCTCTCTTCGGGTCCACTGCTTCGGGCAGGCTCTTCGATTTGATTTTGCGGCAGGCTGGGGGCCGGGCGCTCGCCGAGAGCGGAGATTATGGCTTGCCGCAGAACGGCGGAGCGTGCGGGTTTGATCAGTTGGGCCGCGAAGCCGAGCGGTTCGAACGCAAGCGGGGCCGCCTGATCCACCGAGGTCAGCAGAACAAGCGGCGTTTGCGCGATCGAGGGGATGGCGCGGATGCGGGCGGCAAGGTCGAGGCCTGTCATGCCCGGCATCCGCTGGTCGAGCACGACGCAATCCACGGGAAGGCCGAGCGCCGCCGCGCCGGCCAGCACGCCGAGCGCCTCGGTGCCGTTGCAGGCCCCGCAGGCATCGGCGCCCCAGCTTTTCGCCTGCTCCAGCAGCGTGTCGCGGCTGACCGGATTGTCATCGACGATCAGCACGCGCGTGCCAGTCAGCGGAGCCGGCGCGGGCGGTGCCGCCTGCTTGGCCGCCGCTTCAGGCAGCGTCACGGTGAAGGAGAAGGTCGATCCCTGCCCTTCGACGCTGCGCACCCCGATCGTTCCCCCCATCAGTTCCACCAGGCGCGCGGTGATGGCGAGGCCTAGGCCCGTGCCCTCGTGCCGCCGGGTGGAGGAAGCATCGACCTGGGCGAACTTTTCGAACACGTGGGCGAGCTTGTCCTGGGGGATGCCGATGCCGGTGTCTGTCACCGAAACCGTCAGGCGGGCGCAACTCCCGCCATCCCCACAGGGCAGCCGCTCGCCGGAAACCTCCACCAGCACGTGGCCGGCTTCCGTGAATTTCAGGGCGTTGCCGACGAGGTTCGTCACCACCTGGCGGAAGCGCCCGGCATCGCCCACAAAGCGCGCGGGCAGCCGAGGGTCGGCGCGCACCACCAGTTCCAGATCCTTTTCCTTGGCGCGGGTGGAAAGCAGCGCGGTGACGTCCTCGATCGCTTCCGTCAGATCGAACGGCGCCGCATCCAGCACCATCTGCTCGGCGTCGATCTTGGAAAAGTCGAGGATGTCGTTGATGATCGTCAGAAGCGCGTTGCCCGACTTGGTTATGATGTCCACGAAGGCGCGCTGCCGTGCGTCGAGGTCGGTGCGGGCCAGCAGTTCGGCCATGCCGAGCACGCCGTTCATCGGCGTGCGGATCTCATGGCTCATATTGGCCAGGAATTCGCCCTTCACCTTGTCGGCCAGCTCGGCGCGCCGGCGTGCCTCGCGCAGTTCCTCCTCGCGCTCCTTGAGCTCCGTGATCTCGGTGGTCGAGCCGATCAGATAGACCGAGCCGTCGGAGGCGGTCATCACGCCTTTGCGCGCCATCTGGTAGCGCACGCGCCCGTCCCTGCGGATCGCGGTTTCCTCGATCATCCTGGCTTCGCCGCTGCGCAGCACCTCCAGGTCGCCGTCCCGGAACACCTCGCCTTCCCCGCCGAACAGTTCGATATCCGTGCGGCCGATCGCCTCCTCCCGGGACTTGCCCGTTATCTCGCACCAGCCCCGGTTTACGTAAGTGAGCCTGAGGTCCGGGCGCTTGGCGTAGATCGACACCGGGATGTTGTCGATCAGGCTCCGGAACAGCTCGTTCTCGCGCAGCGTCTGCTTCAACTGTCCTTCGCGCCGCTTCAGTTCGGTGATGTCCATGCGCACGCCGATGAACATCCCTTCCGGCGTCCGCTCGTCATAGACCTGGAACCACCGGCCGTCCGGACATTCACGCTCGCGGACCGACGGGGGCCTGCGGCAGAGGCGGAGATAGGAGTCCGCCCAGGCTTGCGGGTCGGAATCGAACAGCGCATCGGTTTCGACATCGCCGCTCTCGCGGAAGTGGCCTTGGCTCCGGCCGTCCAGCAGCGCCGCGCGCAGGGACAAGCCGGGCGTCCAATCCTTCACATGCGGCAGCATGCTCCGCATCATGCGGTTGGCAAGCACGAGGCGGTCGTCGCGGTCGTAGATGACGATCGCCGCCGGCATGGCGTCCAGAACCTCGGCAAGCTGGCGCCTGGCTTCCTGCGCTTCCCGTTCGCGGCGCCTGATCTCGGACTGGTCGAACACGAAGCCGGCGACATAAGCGGCGCCGTCGGGCAAACGCACGAGACATTTGCGCACCAGCCGCGAGCCGCCGATGTTGCGGAATTCGAACTCTTCGGCGGCCTCGAAGGCTTTGCCGGTTGCGAGCACACGCCTTTCGCTCTTTTCGAAGCGGGCCGCACTGGCTTGCCGGGCGAAATCGGCGGAGCGCCGGCCGATCATCGCCTCCGGCTCGCTTTCCCACAGCCGCGCGTAGGCGCGGTTGACCAGGACGTAGCGCAGCGACGTGTCCTTGACGAAGACCGGATCGGGGATCTCGTCCAGAACCGCGGCGGAAAGCCTCGCTTGCTCGCGGGCTGCGGCAAGCTCCCCGGCCGGGCTCCCGGCTTCGGGGGTCTGCGTAAAGGTGAGGAGGCGCTGTCCGCCGGGGAGATGCGTGACGGTTGCGGCAACGATGCCGCCATGCGGCGCCTCCAGCCGGAGCGCTCCCGCGCCGGTTTCCAGCAGGGCCTGCCCGCAGCGCTCGATCCAAAGGCGGCGCTGCCGTTCGTCGTCCGGCGCCGTGGTGTTGGTCTGCCAGGCGGCTTCGAGCAAAGCGCCGAGGCTTGTTCCCGGCTTGGCGTCGTCCGGCCGGACCTGCCACAGGGCGCAACAGGCGGGATTTGCCTTTTCGATGTGATTGCCGGCGGAAAGCAGCAGGACGGGACGGGGCAGCGCGTCGATCACCGCTTCCCAATCGGGCGCGGGGGCGCCGGCACTCAGCGCCGCCGCCTTCCTTCCGTCCGCACCGTGCCGCTCCAGTGCTCCAGACATCCGCGCCCGCTTCCGGTTCGTATTGCTTCCTCGTCCTTCCCAATGCCCGGACGAGTTCCAATGCGGCCAAGGTCGCAGCGAAGCTTTAACATATGCATACGCCGGACGGGGCCGGCCCAAGGCTTCGCGCCTTACCACTTGGCATGGGTGCGTCGTTTTCGCGCCGGACTGCAATTGCAGGGCGGGAACCGTTCCTCCGCTTAAAGCTTTCCCGCGCTCAGGCACCAATGGAACAGGCCCATGAAAGCTTTAACCTGGCACGGCAAAAAGGACATCCGCTGCGAAAGCGTGCCGGATCCCAAGATCGAGCACCCGCGCGACTGCATCATCAAGGTCACGGCCTGCGCCATCTGCGGCTCGGACCTGCACTTCTACGACGGCGTCATCCCCGACATGCATTCGGGCGACATCGTCGGCCACGAGACCATGGGCGAGGTCGTTGAGGTCGGCTCCGAGAACAAGAAGCTGAAGGTCGGCGACCGCGTGGTGATCCCCTTCACCATCTCCTGCGGCGAGTGCTTCTTCTGCCGCAAAGGCTTCTATTCCGCCTGCGAGCGCTCCAATCCGCCGGAAAGCTTTAAGAAGGCCGAAAAGCTGTGGGGCCACTCGCCGGCCGGCCTGTTCGGCTATTCCCACCTGCTCGGCGGCTTCTCCGGCGGCCAAGCCGAGTATCTGCGCGTGCCCTTTTCCAATGTCGGCCCGATCAAGGTGCCGGCGGGCCTGTCGGACGAACAAGTTCTTTTTCTCTCAGACATCTTCCCCACCGGCTACATGGCGGCCGACCACTGCAATATCCAGCCGGAAGACACGATCGCGGTGTGGGGCTGCGGGCCGGTCGGCCTGTTCGCGATCAAATCGGCTTTCCTGCTCGGCGCGCACCGCGTGATCGCCATCGACACGGTGCCGGAACGGCTGGCGCTGGCCAAAGAGTCCGGCGCGATCACGATCGATTTCGCCAAGGAGGACGTGTACGAGCGCATTCAGGACCTGACGCACGGGCGCGGGGCGGATGCCTGCATCGACGCGGTCGGCACCGAGCCCGACGTGAAGAGCGGCTTCGACGCGGTGATCGACCGGGTCAAGACCGCGACGTTCCTCGGCACGGACGGCCCACACGTGCTGCGCCAGGCGATCCACTGCTGCCGCAACTGGGGCACGGTGTCGATCGTCGGCGTCTATGGCGGCTTCGTGGACAAGATCCCGATGGGCTCGGCGATGAACCGGGGCCTGACCTTCAAGATGGGCCAGACGCCGGTGCAGAAATACCTGCCGCTGCTGATGGAGCGCATCGAGAAGGGCGAAATCGACCCCTCCTTCGTGGTGACGCATTACGGCACGCTGGAAGACGGTCCCGACCTCTACAAGACCTTCTCCGAGCGCAAGGACGGCTGCATCAAGGTCGTCCTGAAGCCGGCCTGAACCTGACACACAGACAAGAACGAAAGGGAGCGGACATCATGGCTTCGCAGAACCAACTCGCCATCGTCACGGGCGCCTCGACCGGCATCGGCCTCGAACTGGCGCGGCAGGCCGCGCAGAACGGCTTCGACCTCATCATCGCGGCGAATGAAGGCGAGATCAACGCCGCTGCCGACGAACTGCGGCGCTACGGCGGCTCCGTCGAGGCGGTTGAGGCAGACCTCTCGACGCTGGAAGGCAACGACCGGCTCTACGAGGCCGCCAAAGGCCGTCCCGTCGATGCGCTTTTCGCGAATGCCGGCACCGGGCTCGGCCACGCCTTCCTCGACCAGGATTTCGCCAAGGTGAAGGAAACGGTGGATCTCAACGTCACCGGCACGATCTACCTCGTCCAGAAGGTCGGCCGGGACATGAAGGCGCGCAACAGCGGCAAGATCCTGATCACCGGCTCGATCGCCGGCTTCATGCCGGGCGCCTTCCAGGCGGTCTATAACGGCACCAAGGCTTTCCTGAACTCCTTCTCCTTCGCGCTCCGCAACGAGCTGGAGAAGACGGACGTCACCGTCACCTGCCTGATGCCCGGCGCGACCGAAACCGCCTTCTTCGAGCGCGCCGGCATGGAGAACACGCCCGTCGGCGAGGCCAAGAAGGACGATCCGGCGATGGTCGCCGAGACCGGCTTCAAGGCGATGATGAACGGCGAAGGCGACGTGGTGAGCGGCTGGAAGAACAAGCTGATGTCGGCCATCGCCAACGTCACACCGGCCGGCATGCTCGCCGAGCAGCACCGCAAGCTCAGCCAGCCGGAAGGCGATCCGAACTGAGTTGCGGCTGATCAGGCGCACCCCGCGCCTACCTGTCGCCCAGGGACGCCATCCGGCGTCCATTTGCGTTTCTCCGCAAGTCTTTCATGATCTCCGGCCTCAGCCGGAGAGAGCGTCAGCGCTATGGCATGTCCGCCTCAAGCCCGGCCCCATCTGGCCACGCCCTCGGCATTCCTTTCGTAGCGGCGCAGCCGTGCGCCTTCGCAGTGGAGGAACGCGGCATCGAACTGCACCGCCATCGGCGCATCGTCCTCATCTTTTACGCGCAACGCTTCCCGTTCGGCGTCGAACATCGTTTCCGCCTGCAACTCGCGACGGACGACGAGCGCTTCTTGCCCATCCCGGCTGAAACGGATGAACTCGACCCGAAACGGCGCCATGCCTGCCCCCTGGCGCTACGATTGACACAGGCGGAGATACGACGGCGGGAAGCCAAGGATTTCTTGCCGTGCCCGCCTCTTCTCGGCTTGTGGTTAGCCCGGCTGAAGCGGAGACGTTACGATTTTACGGAAAGCAGCGGCAGGCTGTTTCTGGGCACTATCGCGGTTCGGGAACCAAGTGGAGATAGATCGGGTCGAACTCCGCCAGCCGCACCAGGCCGGCCCAGTCCTTGATCGTCACGGAATGCCGCTGCCACGTCAGCAAGCCGGTGGCCCGCAGTTCCTGGACGGTGCGATTGGTGTGCACGGTGGAAAGCCCCAGCATGTCGCCGAGGTCTGCTTGGTTGACCGGGAACAGGAAGCCGTGGCCGCTCGCCAGGCCGACGACGTCCAGCCGGCAGAACATCTCGCAGACGAGGTGGGCGAGGCGCTGGAGCGCACTGCGGCGTCCGAGTTGGAAAACCCAGTTGAGCAGGATCGAACCGTCGATCTCGGTAAGGGTCCACAGCAGCCGCGTCAGATGCGGGAAGTTTTCCGTCACCCTCTGCAAGGCTTCATGCGGAACGAACCCGACCCGGCATTTGGTGACGGCCGCCACGGAATAATCGATCTGCTTCAGGAGGAGGCAGTGCAGATCGACGAAGTTGCCGGGAAGGTAGAATGCGGAGATCTGGCGGGCGCCGTCGGAGGCGCTGCGCGTCCGGGAGGCGAAACCCTGAATTACCAGGCAGCTTTCGTTCGGCCGCGCGCCCTGCGGCAGGATTTCCTCGCCGGCTTCGAAGCTGCGCAGCCGCCAGGGCAGGTTTTCCAGAACCTGCTTTTCCTCCAGCGAAAGCGCGTCGCGCCTTTGGAGCGACTCAACGAGCGGATGAATTTCTGCTTCTCTTGCACTCGCCACGAATGAACCCCCGCCGTCCCTTTCCATCGGCCCGCACGGTCTGGAGCACCACTTGCCGCCCGTTGGTGATTTCCTTGCGGAGGTTGCATGGCTTGCACTTGCAGGCAAGATGCCTGTCAGGGCGTTGTGCGGGCCACCGGGGTCCAGATCACATCTTCGACCTTCCCAGCACCTGCCGCGAGCATGGCCAAGCGGTCGAAGCCGAGTGCTGCGCCGCTCGCCTCCGGCATTTGCCCCAGCGCCTGGAGGAAATCCTCGTCCAGCGGATAGCGCTCGCCATACACGCGCGCCTTCTCATCCATCTCCGCCTCGAAGCGGCGGCGCTGCTCGGCCGGATCGGTGAGTTCGCCGAAGGCGTTGGCGAGTTCGACGCCGCAGCAATAAAGCTCGAAGCGCTCGGCAACCCGCCCGTCACCGGGGCTCGGCCGCGCGAGCGCGGCCTCAGTCAGGGGGTATTCGAACAGGATCGTGGCACTGCCCTGCCCCAGTCGGGGCTCCACCCTTTCCGTCATCACGCGGCTGAAAAGGTCGCTCCATGTGTCGTCCGGTGCAGTGCGCAGGCCGCATCGTTCCACGCCGTCGAGCAGCGCTTGCCTATCCGTTGCGCCTCCATCATCCACCGTGGTGAGGAGGTCTATGCCGGCAAAGCGGGAAAACGCCTCCGCGACGCTCAGCCGCTCCAGTTGGGCGAAAGGGTCGGCTTCCCGCCCGCGAAAGGCGAAGCGCTTTGTGCCGGCCGTTTCCGCGGCTAGCGCGAGGAGGTCGGCGCAGTCCTGCATCAGCGCCTCGTAGGTTTCGCCCGCGCGGTACCATTCCAGCATCGTGAACTCCGGATGGTGGAGCGGGCCGCGCTCGCGGTTGCGGAAGACCTTGCCGAGGCTGAATATCTTCTCTTCACCCGCGGCCAGCAGCTTCTTGCAGGCAAACTCCGGCGAGGTGTGGAGGTAAAGCGTTTCGCGCGCCCCGTCCGGCCCGATCATCTCGGTGGCGAAGGCCGCGATATGCGCCTCGTTGCCGGGCGAGACCTGGAGCAGCGCCGTGTCCACCTCCTGAAAGTCGCTGGCCGCGAACCAGTCGCGGACTGCGCGCGTGATCGCGTTGCGCAAGAGGAGGCGCGGCCGGCGGTCGGCGTGAACGTGGGGCGCCCACAGGGGCGAGGCTTGAGACATCGGGACCAGGGTTGAGGAAGCTGGAAAAACTGGCAAGCGCCGTCGAGATGCGCTAGGGCGCGTCCAACCCCGATCCGTCAATAGCCTCAGTCAGGATTCCGCCCGTGGTAAAGGTGATCGCCAGCACGCTCCGCAAGGGCAACGTCGTCGAGCGGGAGGACGGCAAGCTCTACGTCATCCTGTTTGCCGAAAACATCCATCCCGGCAAGGGCACGCCCGTGACGCAGCTCGACATGCGCCGCATTTCCGACGGCGTGAAGGTTTCGGAGCGCTACCGCACCACCGAGCAGGTGGAGCGCGCCTATGTGGAGGACCGCGAGCACACCTTCCTGTACAGCGACGGCGAAGGCTTCCACTTCATGAACCCGGAATCCTACGACCAGATCACTGTCGGGGAAAGCGTGATCGGCGATGCCGCGCCCTACCTCCAGGAAGGCATGGCGGTGCAGCTTTCCGTCCACAACGGCCAGGCGATCGCGATCGAGCTGCCGCAGCGCATGACGCTGGAAGTGGTCGAAACCGAGCCCGTCACCAAGGGCCAGACGGCATCCTCATCCTATAAGCCGGCAATGCTTTCCAACGGCGTCCGCACGACGGTGCCTCCGCACATCTCGGCCGGCACGCGCGTCGTGGTCATGACTGCGGACGGCTCTTATGTAGAACGCGCCAAGGATTGATATTCAAAAGCCATCAGCCTGGCTGCGCCCCCTCATCCGGCTGCCGCCACCTTGTCCCCACGGGGAGAGGGGGGGGGCAGCCGGATGAGGGGTTTTGAAACGCGAGAAGCCGTCAGCCCGGCATCCTGCCTACGATCACCTTCAAGGCTTTTGGTGCCGCCGTCACCGTGATCGGCGTTTTCGCCGCCACTTCGCCGTCCACCGAAACATCCTGAGGCGGCTTGGTTTCCAAGCGGAGCGAAGCGGCCCGCAGGCTTTCCATGATGGCCGGCGCGGGCTTCCCGCCGAACGCGATCTTTCCCCAGGCGCGGCCGAGCGTGACGGCAGAGCTTCCTTTGACCACATGGATCACAAGGTCGCCGCTTCGCAGGTCCGCCTCCGGCGCGGCGAGCATGCCGCCCTTGAAGGGGCCGTTGGCGATGCGGATTTCGAGCACCGCGTCGAATGCCGTCTCGCGCTCGCCATCGAGCACAAGCCGGCAGCCGAAGGAGCGGAAGCGGAAGAGTTCCTTCGCCGCAGCGATCATGTAGCCGCCACGGCCCAGGACCTTCTTGAGGCTGGGGCTGACGGACTGCGCGATTGCTGTCTGAAGCCCGATCGAAAGCACATTGGCGAAATAGCGGTCGCCGATCCGGCCGAGGTCGATCGTGCTCACGTTGCCTTTCGCCAGCACGGCAACGGCATCTTCGAGTTCGAGCGGCATGCCCAGCGACTTGGCGAAGCTGTTGGCCGTGCCGAGCGGCAGGACGCCGAGCACTACGTCCCGGTTGGCAAAGGCGCCGATGGCCGAACTGATCGTGCCGTCGCCGCCGCCCAGCACGACAAGCCGGTGGCCCTTGTCGAGCGCTTCCGCGACGGTGGCGTCCAGGGCGTCGGGATCGTTCAGGGAAAACGCATCGACGGCAAAGCCGGCTTCTCGAAGAAGTTTTTCCGCCTGCGCGAGAGCCTTTTGGCCGCGGCGCGCATGCGTGTTGACGATCAGTGCCAGCGGGCGGGTATCTGCTGGGTCAACGCCCGCGGTCTTGTCTTCAGCTGAGCTTTCCATGCCGCTCCCTTTGTGCAGGGGACAGGAGCCGCGAGAGGGGAGCCGGCTGCACGCCGGCTCTCCGCGGTCAAAGAGGTGTTCCCTGTAGGGACGGAGAGGCTCAAGCTTCCTGGATTGCGGAAAGAAGCCAGTTGCCGCCGCGCCGGCGCGTAAACGTCCAGAGTTCCGTTGTTTCGCTCAGGTCGCCGGACTGGTCCTCGATCACGCGGCCGGTTTGCCGGTCGCGGGTCACATCCCGCGACTGGTAGAGCAGAGCGGCGGTCGCGTATTCGTCGCCGCTCTCGCGCCAGCTTTCGGCGATGTCGGCCTGGAGGAGGCGCACGTCCGAAACTTCGTTGCGCACGCCGTTGCGGGCATTGTCCGCCAGTTCCTCCGAAAGGAAGCCGGCCATCTCAGGCGTCGCCAAGCGGCGCAGCGCCGCTTCGTCTTCGCGGCCGAACGCTTCCTGCACTTCGGAAAGCCTGCGCTCGAACGTGTCGAGGTCGGCTTGGCCGAGCGTGATCTCCGTCTGCGCGGGCGGCTGTCCGGCCGGTTGCCTTTGGCCGGAGCCGATGCCGGGAATGGCAAAGCCGCTATCGCTGCCGGCATTCATCCGCGCCACGCCGCCATAGGCGGGAGCCTGGCGAGGCTGCGACCGGAACAGGCGCAGCGCCAGCCAGATCAGGCCGCCGATCAGCAGAAGCTGGAACAGGAAGCTCAGGCCCCCTGCGAAACCGCCAAAGCCGTGGCCGAGAAGCATGCCGAACAGACCCCCGATCAGCAGGCCGCGGAAAAGCCCGCCGCCGAACAAACCGCCGCCAAAGAGGCCGCGATTGGCACCAGGCGCGGTCGTCTGCTGCCGGTTGAAGGTCGAAGGCGCGGCGTTGGGCGTCGTGGTGCGCTGGATGGGTGCGATACGCTCCGGCGCGGTGCGGGTCGCGGGCGCCGACTGGAAGGTGCGCGAGCCGCGGCTGCCGAAGCTGCCGCCCCGGCGCGCTTCCGCATGGTCGGAAGCCACCATCGTGAAGGCCATGAGCAGCGCGCCGAGCAAAGCAGTGGAGCGGCGCAGGGTGAAGAAGGGCACGGACAAATCCTCGATTGAAAGCCTGACCGTGATATAGGGTTTCCCATCGGGAAATTTGAAGTGCCGCCCAAAGGCGGAACGGATCAGCCCGCGGTGCGCCTGTTGTCCTGGGTTGCCTTCCCGGCGGCTGACACCTCCTGCGCTGCCCGCAGCGCCTTCAGGCGCGCCGTCTTGGCTTCGCTGGCAGCCTTTTCGCTTTGGATGATCTGCGTTGCGGTCGAAGTGGTCCGCTCCGCCTTCTCGCGCATTTCCTTTCGCGTGAGCATCGCCACGGGGAACAACTCCTTTCTACAATTGAATTGACCCCAGAGGGCCCCTCAGGACTGAACCGGAGAGGCCCTCTTGGGAGGAACCTATGGAAAACAGGCCCCTTTTCGGCAGCACCGAGGGGGAGTCGTTGCTGCCGCGGCTTCTAATGGAAAGTTTGGAACGTCTCCGCTCTCACAAATGTAATTCGAATGTGCTTTTTCCGCGGGTGGGAATATTTCACCCCGTCAGAGCCCGTTCTGCCATCCGGCGAAGGTTCGCCTAGCACGCTGTCTCTCGGCAGTGTCCGGCCGCAGCGAGATCCAACGTGCCGATCGGGACTTGAGGTGGAACATCGGCCGCCGACAAATCATGACGATGGCAGGCGATTCCATATCTGAAAAATCTGGCTCGTTTCCTTGCATTCATTCACTTTTGGCAAGTATGATGCGTTGTTCCGGCTTGCGAATACATAATATCCTGTGTCACTGATAACAGCAGTTTGTTGATTGCCAAATATCGTATTCATCCGGTGAGGTCTTCTTCAATGGGTCCTGGCTTCCTGGCTCGACTTCTCTCGATTGCTTCGGTGATATGCGTGGCAGCGGCATCTTCGTCCGGCCAGCAGATGCTGTTTGGGGACTTTCACAGGTGGTCCTGGACTTCGCCCGAGACGATCACCTTCTTCTTCTTCGTGCTGGGGATCACATTCGGCATCTTTGCTGCCGCAGCCGCGAGAGCACACCGGGACCGCACACAGATCAGAAGGGACCGACAAGCCTCAGAGATCCTTGAAAGCTTGGAAGATTCCAAGCGCGATGAGTAGCCCGGAAAGGCCTTCCTTCGTCCTGTATCTGAGGCCGTTCTCAAGCGATGTGATATCGGTTTCAAACCCTTTCCGCTCTTCGCTAATCCTTTTGCCGTCGAATAAGGACGAGGAACCTCGGATTCGGCTGAGCGCGCTGCTGACGCGTGTAAGCCCGCGCCCGCTGATTCAAATCGGCGGCAGGGACACTGAAGCGGGCCCTGGCAAAATCTCGACCCAGGATGCATCTTGGAAAGAAAAGGCATCTCTGCTCATCGAGCATGCCAGTGCCATCGTGATGGTCCCCATATATTCGGCATCGACCTTATGGGAACTCGAAGAAATCCACGAACGCGATCACCTCTACAAGACAACGTTAGTCATCCCGTCGAACTCGTCGCGTCCAGACGTGGAAAAAATGTTGGACTTCCTTGCCCGCAAGAGCCGCGCAGTTCCGGGTGCTGAGAGTTACGACATGATGTTCTGGTATGACGCTCGCCATGAACAAAACCCCGCCGTGGAACGGTTGAAGACGAGGGCGATCAAACGTCGTCTGGGCCAGTTCCTGTAGGAACCCGTTTCATTTTTTCCTTCGAAGCAGATGATCGGGCCGTCGAAGGCGGACGCCGCGTCGCGAGGTCGTCTCAGCAAGTCGCGGCTGCACATCCGGGAACGGGCGGTTTGGCCGCAGGCGAACCGGCCGGAGGAGTAGGAACGTGACCCGGAAACGCCCGTTGAAGGCCGCGTCCGGCAATCACGAGGCTTCATGGAATCGGCACCCCACGCAGAAATCCCTCAGGAGGTGGTGGGCGGCGCCCCGCTGGCTCCCGCCGGCACGCAGGAACAAGGTGCGGACCAGGCTCCGCCTAAGCGGATTCCCGCGGCGGCGTTGGCATCCCGGCTCATCGACGCGGTGGCGAAGGCGGGGACAAGCGGGCTGCTCCACATCGCCAACGGCGAGAACGGCGCCGACGAGATCGCACGAACCTTCAAATGCTTCGTGCCGGAGGCGCAGGTGATCGTGCTGCCGCCCTGGGACTGCCTGCCTTACGACCGTGTCGCGCCGTCGCGCGAATGCATGGGCCGGCGTGCCGGCGCGATCGACGCGCTGTCCCGGCCTGCGGAGGGACAAAGGCTGATCGTCGCCTCGGTGGAGGCGGCGCTCCAGCCGCTGCCGCCGGCGGAAGTGATCGCGCAAGGCTTCGTCGAAATCGCGATTGGCGACAAGCCGGACACTGAGGCCTTGCGCGCGCAATTGGAACGCAGCGGCTACATCCTGGACGACCGTGTGGACGAGGCCGGCGAAGCCGCCTTTCTCGGCCGTGTGGCCGACATCTTTCCCGCCGATGCCGCCCGCCCCGTCCGCATGGTCTTCGGAGAGGACGGCGCGGTCGCAGACATCCGCGCTTACGATCCGTTGACGCAGCGTACCGAAGACTCGGTCGAGCGCGTCAGGATCTGCCCCGCCACCGAATTGTTCCTCTCGCCGGAGGAGCAGGGGAAATCGACGGCCAAGGGCATGGAAGAGCGGATGCTTGGCTCCGGGCAGGAGCGCCGCACTTTGTTCGACCTGCTGCCCACCGCCCTCGTCACCCATGCGCCGGGCTTGAGCGAGCGGGCGGAAGCGGTGCTCGGCCTGGTCGCGGAAGCCCGCCGCGGCCGCGCGGAAACCAGCAAGGCGGTCGCCGCAACGGATTTTTATCTCACGCGCGAGGCCTGGAACAAGGCTCTGAAAGGCCGCAAGCCGCAGGAGCTTGCCGAAGACGGTCTGGAAGCCGCGCCGAACTTCACCCTGGAAGCCGACCCGAACAAGGCACTGGCCGACTTCATCGGGGAGCACCTTGGCCAAGGGTTCCGGGTGGCCCTGGCGGGGCAGCCTGGGGAAATCGATCGCACGGCCAAGTCGCTTTCCCGGAAGCTGAAGCAGAAGCTGGAGAACGCCGCGGACTGCGCGGCGGTGCGGGCAGCCGAGCCGGGAACGTGCCTGCTGGCGCCTTTCGACCTTCTCCGCGGCTTTGTCGATGCCAAGGAGAAGATTGCGATCGTCGCGGCGGCGGACCTGCACGGCGGGCGCCTCTACGGCGGCAGCGCGGTCGGCCGCGACGCGCTCAGCACCGAGCCGGAACTCAAACTGGGCGACGTCGTGCTGCACGAGGATCACGGCATCGGCGTTTTGCGTGCTTTGGAAACGGTGGAGGTCAGCGGGCAGGCTCAGGACACGGTTCGGCTGGAGTTTCACGGCGGCGCATCGCTGCTCGCGCCGGTGGAGGAGTTCGGGCGGATCTGGCGCTATGGCGCGGACGAGGCAACGATAACGCTCGACCGGCTCAACGGCGACGGCTGGCACAAGCGCCGGGCCACCGTCAGCGGCGAGATCGACGCGGCGGCGCAAGCGCTGGTGAAGCTGGCGCACGAGCGCGAGGCCGCGGGCGCCGACAAGATCAAGCCGCCGCGCGCGGCCTATGCGCGCTTCGCGGCGGGCTTTCCCTATCCCGAAACGCCCGACCAGAGCGCGGCGATCGAGGCGGTGCTCGCCGACCTTGCCTCCGGCGTGGCGATGAACCGGCTGATCTGCGGCGATGTCGGCTTCGGCAAAACCGAGATCGCGCTCCGCGCCGCGGCAGCCGTGGCGCTTTCCGGCAAACAGGTTGCCGTGGTGGCGCCGACCACGGTTCTCGCCCGGCAGCACTTCGACACCTTTTCGCGGCGCTTCGCCGGTACGGACGTGGCGGTGGCGCACCTGTCCCGCGTGGTGGGGCCTGCGGAAGCCAAGCGCGTGCGTGAGGGTCTGGCAAGCGGCGAGATCGGCATCGTGGTCGGCACGCACGCGGTTGGGGCCAAGGACACCGCCTTCGCCGATCTCGGCCTGGTGGTGATAGACGAGGAGCACCGCTTCGGCGTCAAGATCAAGGAAGACCTGCGCAACTTGGCGCCGTGCCTGCACGTCCTGACCATGAGCGCGACGCCGATTCCCCGCACGCTCCAGGGCGCGATGGTGGGCGTGCAGGAGGCGAGCCTGCTTGGCTCGCCCCCGGCGCGACGCCGCCCGGTCCGCACCGAGCTTTCTCCCTTCGACGCCGCGTCCGTGCGCACCGCGCTGATCCGTGAGCAGCGGCGCGGCGGGCAAAGCTTCTTCGTCGCGCCGCGCGTCGAGGACCTCGACGGCATCGAGAAGCAGTTGAAGACGCTCGTCCCCGAAATGGACGTGCGGATCGGGCATGGCGGCATGGACGCCGCCGAACTGGACGAGGTGATGGTCGGCTTCGCCAACGGCGAGGGCGACATCCTGCTTTCCACCAACATCATCGAGACCGGGCTCGACGTGCCCCGCGCCAACACGATGCTGATCTGGAACGCCGACCGCTTCGGCTTGGCGCAGTTGCACCAATTGCGCGGGCGCGTCGGGCGCGGGCGGGTGCAGGGCCACGCCTATCTCTTGACCGAGCCGGACAAGGAAACCGCCAGGGAAACGCGCTCGCGCCTGTCCACGCTGCTCGCCTTCGACCGGCTGGGCTCCGGCCTCGCCATCAGCGCGCGCGATCTCGACCTGCGCGGGGCCGGCGATCTGGTGGGCGAGGACCAAGCCGGGCACATGAAGCTGATCGGCGTTTCGCTCTACCAGAAGCTGCTCGCCCGCGCCGTGGCGCAGGCGCGTGGCGAAGGCGTGCCGGACACGCGCGATGTGGTGCTCAACCTCGAAGCCTCCGGCTTCCTGCCGCCGGACTATGTTCCGGAACCGGCGGTGCGCATGAATCTCTACGCCCGCCTCCAGCGCTTTACGGGAACTGACGAGATCGACGCCTTCGCCGAGGAGATCGAAGACCGCTTCGGCCCAGCCCCGCCCGAAGCCGCCGCCCTGCTTTCATTGGCAAGGCTGCGCCTGTCGGCGGCTGCTTTTGGTGTTTCCAGGATCGATGCCGGTCCGCTGGCCGTGGCCTTCGACTTCTGGAAGGCGCCTTCCCCCGCCCTCTGGGCGCAGCTTGAAGCGGCGGACTGCAAGCGCAGCGGCGAGCGGCTTGTCTGCAAGCGGCCGACGCAGGCAGGCCCGGAGCGGCTGGAACTGGTCGAAGAGCTTCTCCGCAGGATCGGGCCGGAAAACTCCAGCGCAAGGAAAAAGGCGGCTTGAACGGCGACAAACGCACCCTTCTCGTCACCGGCCTGGAGAAATCTGTCCCCGGCGGCAGGCAGCTTTTCCACGGCCTCGACCTTGCCGTGGGCGCCGGCGAACTCGTGGCGATCGTCGGGGAGTCGGGCGTGGGCAAATCGACCCTGCTCAACATCCTGGCCGGGCTGGACGACAGCGACGGTGGCGCAGTACGCATCGAGGGCACGGCGCTTGGGCCTCTGGACGAGGCTGCGCGCACAAAGCTTCGGCGCGAGCGGATCGGCTTCGTTTTCCAGGCCTTCCACATCCTGCCCTATCTCACGCTGCGCCAGAACGTGGCCCTGCCGCTGGCGCTGGTTTCCGCCGATGCCAGGACGATCGACGCCCGCGCCGACAAGCTTCTGGAAGGCGTAGGTTTGAACGGGCGCGGGAGCGACTATGCCCGCGACCTTTCCGGCGGCGAATTACAGCGCGTGGCGATCGCCCGCGCCCTGGTGCACAGCCCGGCGCTCATCCTTGCGGACGAGCCGACAGGCAATCTCGACCCCGAAACGGCGGACCGCGTGTTGAAATTGTTTGCCGGCGCGGTGCGCGACGGCAATGCGGCGGCGGTCATCGTCACCCATTCCGCCGCCACGGCTGGGATTGCCGACCGCGTGCTGACTTTGACTGCATCCGGCTTGGCGGAGCGTTCCCTTGCGCGCTGAAGCCGGCCTGTTTTCCGCACGTCTGGCACTCGGCTGGCTGATATCAGGCGAGTTCCGCGCCCATCCCGCCCGCTTCCTGGCGACGGCCGTAGCGATTGCCATCGGCGTGGCGCTGGGCTTTGCCGTGCACCTTGTGAACGGCTCGGCGCTCGCCTCCTTCAGCGGCGCGGTGCGCTCCGTCAACGGCGCCGCGGATGCGAGCGTGCGCGCGGCGAGCCCGCTCGGCTTCGACGAGGCCCTCTACCCCACGGTCATCCGGGCTGCCGGCGTGGCGGACGCCTCCCCTGTCGTCAGCCTGGACGCGCAGGCCGGCGGCGCGCGCTTTACCCTGCTCGGCCTCGACGTGATCCGTGCGGCCTCGGTCACGCCGAGCTTGGTCGGCCTGCGCACGTCAGGGCAGGACAAGAGCAACGACGAAGTGTTCGCCGCGGACTCGCTGTTCCTGTCGCGTGCGGCGCTTGCGGCGGCAAAGGCGGAAGTCGGCCAGACGATTACGGTCACCGCCAACGGCCGCAGCGTTCCCTTGAAAATCGCCGGCGCGCTGCCGGGCGTCGCGGAAACGGAAAGCCTCGGCGTCCTCGACATCGCCGCCGCGCAATGGCGCTTCGACCGTTTGGGCCGGCTCGACCGCATCGACCTGAGACTCTCAGACCGCACTGCTGCGGAAGGCACCCTCCCTGCCTTGCTGCCGTCCGATGCAAGCATCGGCAACGCCGAAACGGAAGCCGCGCAGGGCTCCAACCTGTCGCGCGCCTACCGCGTCAACCTCGATATGCTGGCGCTCGTGGCCCTGCTGACCGGCGGCTTCCTGGTCTTTTCCGCGCAGTCGCTTTCCGTCGCACGGCGCCTGCGCGCCTTTGCGCTGGTGCGCACGCTGGGCCTGCCGCGCCGCGGCATCATCGCGGCCGTGGCGCTGGAGGGGTTGGGCATAGGACTGCTGGGTGCAGCCGCCGGCTTGGCGCTCGGCCTTCTGCTGGCGAGCCTGGCGCTGCGCTTCTTCGGCGGCGACCTCGGCGCCGGCTATTTCCAGGGCGAGAACACGCGCATCGTCTTTCAGCCGATCGCGGCGGCCGCGTTCTTCGCGCTGGGGCTGGTCGCAGCGCTTGCCGGCTCCGTGCTCCCTGCCCGTGCCGCTTCCCGCGCGGCCCCCGCTGCGGCGCTGAAGAACAGCGGCGACATGCTCGACCCGCGCAAGCCCGTGCCGTGGAAGCCGGCGCTGGTGCTGCTTCTCGCCGGCGCGGCTGCGAGCCTGCTGCCCGCGGTCGGCAACCTGCCGATCTTCGGCTTCGTCGGCATGGCGCTGCTGCTGGCCGGCGGCGTGGCGGGGGTGCCCTGGCTGGCGCGGCGGCTTCTCAGGCCTCTCGCCCAACGCCCAAGCCGCAGCGTGCCCCAGCTGCTTGCCACGCGCCACGTGCACGGCGCCCCGAACGAGGCGGCGACCGCGCTGTGCGGCATCGTGGCCAGCACCGCTTTGATGATCGCCATGGCGACCATGGTGACGAGTTTTCGGCATGCCGTGGACGAGTGGCTGGGGCAGGCGCTTTCCGCCGACCTCTACCTTCGCTCGGAAGGCAGCATCGCCTTCGACCCGGCGCTTCAGGGCAGGCTGGTCCAGGTGCCCGGCGCAGCCCGCATCGACTTCAGCCGGCAGATTCCGCTGACGCTTAGCCCCGATCAGCCGCCGGTGGTGCTGATCGCCCGCCCGCTTGAGAGTGGCCAGGCCGATGGGCTGCTCACCTTGATCGGCAAAGCGGTGGAGCCGGCAGCCGGCACGACGCCCGTGTGGGTGTCCGAGCCGGCTTCGCGCCTTTACGGGTGGCAGCCGGGCGACACGATCGGCCTGCCGCTCGGCAAGGGGGAGCGTTTTGGGGTTGCGGGCGTGTGGCGCGACTATGCCCGCCAGGGCGGCGCGCTGATCGTGCGCAGCACCGACTATTCCCGGCTTACCGGCGATGCCGCGCGCGACGAGGCGCTGATCACGCTTCAGCCCGGTGCCGATGCCGACACCGTCGGAGCAGCGCTGTTGGCGCAGTTGCCCCCGGATGTCCGCACCGGCGTTTCGGTGGCGCAGCCCGCAGCGCTCCGGCGCTTCGCGCTCAGCCTTTTCGACCGTTCCTTTGCCGTTACCTACGTTCTGGAAGCGGTCGCCGTGCTGGTGGGGCTGGCCGGCGTCGCTGCGACCGTTTCCGCGCAGACGATCGCGCGGGTGCGCGAGTTCGGCATGCTGCGCCACCTCGGCGTTTCCAAGCGGCAGATCCTGTCCATGCTCGGGCTGGAAGGCGCTCTGCTCGGCCTGATCGGCGGCGTGGCCGGCGTGGCTCTGGGCTTGGTCCTGAGCCAGGTGCTGATCCATGTGGTCAACCCGCAGAGTTTTAACTGGACGATGAGCACGCGCATTCCCTTGAGCACCGTTCTGGGCGTGATGGCGGCGCTGGTGATCGCGGCGGCCGGAACGGCAGTGATCGCCGGGCGGCGCGCCACGGCGCAGAATGCGGTGATGGCCGTGCGGGAGGACTGGTGATGCGCTCCGAGACGCAGACAAGACTCCGATCCGAACGGCCATCTGCCGGCGTCGCTGCGCGTGCCGAGGCTCACGTACTCACAAGTATGCTGCGCGTCGGTTCTCGAAGCCGGCACCATCTGGCTCGTCGCATCGGGTTTTCTCCCCGTCTCTTTCTCGCGGCTTTCCTGCTGCTCCTGGGAATGGGCGGCGCGGCAGTTCCGGCCGGCATCGACTACGCGCAAGTCCGGCCCGGCGTGACCCTGAACTTCCCGGCAGACCACGGCGCCCACCCCGATTTCCGGACCGAATGGTGGTACGTGACGGGCTGGCTGAAGGCGGAGGACGGAAAAGAGTTCGGCTTCCAGGTGACGTTCTTCCGCACCCGCCCGCCGGCCGACGCACAAAACCCCAGCCGGTTCGCGCCGACCCAGGTTCTGTTCGCGCATGCCGCCTTGTCCGATCCCTCTCTTGGGCACTTGCTGCATGGCGAACGCGCGGCGCGGGCGGGCTTCGGCATAGCGGAGGCGGCGACTGCGGACGCGGATGTCGTCCTGCACGACTGGACGTTTAAACGCACGCCCGACAACCACTTTGCCACTTCTGTTGCCACGCCCGACTTCGCTTTTGCCCTGAACTTCGCACCGACGCAGGACATCTTCCTTCAGGGCGAGAACGGCACCAGCCGCAAGGGTCCCAAGCCGGAGGAGGCAAGCCGCTACTACTCCCTGCCGCATCTCACCGTTTCCGGTACCCTGACGCGCAGCGGCGCGAAGGTCGGCGTCACGGGCGAGGCCTGGCTCGATCGCGAATGGTCCTCCTCCTATCTCGCGCCCGATGCCGAGGGCTGGGACTGGACCGGCCTCAACTTTGACGACGGCTCCGCTCTGATGGCCTTCCGCATCCGCGGGCCGGATGGCGGCACGATCTGGGCCGGCGGCTCCTTCCGCAGGCCGGATGGTTCGATCACGCGGCTTGCCCCGGAAGACGTGCGCTTCACGGTGGAGCAGCGCTGGCGCTCGGCCCGCACGCAGGCCGAATACCCGGTGGAGCAGACCGTGACCGTGCGCCTGCCGGAGGGCGAGCGCGCCTTCCGCCTGACGCCCTTGTTCCCCGACCAGGAACTCGACAGCCGCGCCAGCGGCCTGCCCGTCTATTGGGAGGGTGCAGTGAGCACGCAAGGCGGGCGCGGCTACCTCGAACTGACGGGCTACGCCGCCAAGCTTCAAATGTGAGGCTGCTCCCGTCCCGTCCCTCCGCCATGCTTCGCACGGCAGGGGGACGAAAGCACCATCGGCGCAAAGCGACAGGCGATCTGCTGAAACAATCGCCCGCTTCCGAGTGGGCCGGCTGCAATGAAAGCCCCTTAATCCGTCGCCATCGGACGAAGGGGACCTCCCATGACGATCAGCAATCCCGCCACCGGCGGGCTGGCGGCGGCGACGCCCAGGGCGACAGGATCGCCGGCTTCGAGAATGCAATCGGATCGGGCTTCGACGATCTCCTGCGCGGCAGCAGTGTCGCCAGCATGCTGCAAGGAGGAGCGGGCAACGACACGTTGATCGGCGGCAAAGGCGCAGACCAGATGGACGGCGGCAGCGGCATCGACACGGTTGACTACAGCGGCTCCGCGCAGGGCGTGGCCGTCAGCCTTCTGGCGCAGAAGGGCTTCGAGGGCGATGCCGCAGGCGACGCGATCCTGAACGTCGAAAACCTCGTCGGCTCCGGCTTCGGCGATAGGATCGGCGGCGGCCACGGGGCGAACACGCTCAACGGCGGTGCCGGCAACGACTTCATCACCGGCAACAGGGGACGCGACATCCTGACCGGCGGCAAGGGCGCGGACTTCTTCTATGTCCTGGGCATCCGCGACAGCGGCAGCACGGCCGCGACGCGCGACCACATCACCGACTTCAGCCACGCGGAAGGCGACAAGATCTATCTCGGCTTCATCGACGCCAAGCAGGGATCGGCCGAGCACGACGGCTTCACCTTCATCGGCAGCAAGGCCTTCACGGCCGAAGGCCAAGTGCGCTTCTTCTTTGAGGGCGACCACACGGTGGTGGAGGCGAACACGGCGGGCGCCTCCGGCGCGGACATGCAGATCGAACTCGCCGGCCACGTCTCGCTGAGCGCGTTCGACTTCGTCTTTTAGGGACAAAGCTGGTCTGTAGAGGCAGGGCTATCGCGTTTGGCTTTGGTACGGCGCTGACGGCGGGCAAGCCGTCAGCCAACCTGTCTTGCCGCACATATCGTTGGGGAACACTTCCGGCAGGCACAGAGTTATTCCGGCTCGACCTAACCCGCGACGCGAGGGACCCATATTATGGTGGCAAGAGGCATCATCCTGGCGACGCTGCTGGCGCTCGCGCCGCTTCCGGCCTGGGCGCAGGCGCAGACCGACACGCTGACCCCGACCATCCCGGAAAGCCAGATCGAGGCGGCCAAGCTTTCCTCCACCTACGAGTTCCTGTCGGTGGCGACCTCGATCGACGATTTCCAGGTCAAGGCGGCAAAATTGGCCGAAACCGGCGCGCAGTCGGAAGATGTCAAGGCGTTTGCCGCAATGATGGCGTCGCACCACACCGATCTTGCCAAGCAAAGCACCGAGGCGGGCAAGGCCGAGAAGGTGGAGATCGCAACGCCTTCCGTGGACGGCGAGCAGCAGGGCCTGCTCACCAAGCTGGAGGGTTTGAAAGGCCCCGACTTCGACCGCGCCTATGTCGAGGCGGAGGTCTATATCCATCAGCGTGCCATCGCGATCTACAAGGGCTATGCCGGCGAGAACAACAGTCTCGGCCGCTTCGCCGCGCAAGCGCTGCCTGCCGTCGCCGAGCACTATGGCCAAGCGATCAAGCTCGCGGAACAGTTCGGCAAGGAAGGCACGAAGCAGCAACCCGCCGCGCAGTGAGCGCCGTTCCGCCGGTACCACGTTTGCCCGACCGCTTTTTGCGGTTCGGTTATCGCCGCGGCCAGCCGCTTGGGCCTGCTCCGATAGCGGACAACCGACGCGAACGCCGCGAGGATATACCGGAAGCGGACGGTGGCATCGGCCTCCCGCCCAGGGTTTGTGCCTGATTGAAGCCAGGCTCGGCTCCGCTCCGGGGGCGTCGGCGGTGTTCCGCATCGCCCCCGCGCGCCTTGCAGAACGGAAACCTGGGAGGCGCTCCTGTTCAAACCGCCCGTCCTCTTCCGCGGTCATTGCGAATGGCGCCGTCGAGCCTTGACGCGGCAGCGTTGACGCCTCATCGCTGCCGCCGACCGATCTCCTGGGAGGCAGCATGGCGGGCCGGATCAACTTCGCGCTGAACCACATGACCGCCCCGCGGCTTTCCTGCCGCGCGTTCCTCGATCTCGCCGCCTCCCTCGGCTGCGTCGGCGTGGAACTGCGCAACGATCTGATGGACAAGGGGCTGACGGATGCGCCGTTTTTCGACGGTGAGGCACCCGCGGCGGTCGGCGATTACGCCCGCGCGAAGGGCCTGCGGCTGCTCGGCCTTTCCGAGGCCTACGGCTTCAATGCTTGGTCGGATGCCATGCGCGCCAAGGTGCAGCTGTTGCTTGATCAAGCAAACGAGGCCGGCGCGGAGGCGATCAGCCTGATCCCGCGCAACGACGGGCCGGACCATGCGGAAGGCGAGCGCGATGCAGCGTTGCGCCATTCGCTAAGCGAGATCCTGCCGATGCTGGAAGAAGCCGATATGGTGGCGCTGGTGGAGCCGCTGGGCTTCGCGACATCCTCGCTGCGCCGAAAGGCCGATGCCGTGGCGGCGATTCGCGCGGTCGGCGGCACGGGCCGTTTTAAGCTCGTGCACGACACGTTCCACCACACCCTCGCGGGCGAAACGGAGTTCTTTCAGGAGCACACGGGCATCGTGCACATCTCCGGCGTGGTCGATCCGAACCTCGGCGCGGATGAGATGCAGGACGGCCACCGCATCCTGGTCGATGCGCGCGACCGGCTCGGCAATGTCGAGCAGATCCGGGCGCTGCTCGACCGGGGCTACGAAGGCGCGTTCTCCTTTGAGCCGTTTTCGCCTGAGATTCACGCGCTCGCCGATCCGGCCGGCGCGCTCAGGAAAAGCATGGATTTCATCATAGGGCATGTTGCGGAAAGGCCTGTTTGAGCAGGCAGATCCTGTCCGATGCTCTAAGAGGCGGTTTCAAAACCGGCTGTTGTGCGTTGAGGGGGATGAGCGATCCCC
>CAXTCF010000031.1:0-29933 GCA_964242945.1 uncultured Rhizobiaceae bacterium
CCCTGGCCCTCCTGGAAAGGGCCCGGACTGTTACTCCGCCCACCGGCCTAAGAATCCATGCCGGAACATCCAAACCCCTGCCGACCTCAAAGAATTAGCTTCATCAAGCTCTTCCGCCACCCTCAAGCTGCCAAGCGCAGCGATCCTACGGCGTGCTCCCATTCAGCCAACACGTCAGGCTCCGCTTCTCCCACGCTCCGCTCGCACGCCAACGCCAGGAACATCGAAGGGGAAAGCAGCCGCGAAAGCGCCCACACCGCCGCCCCGCGCAGGAGCGGAGACGGGTCGCGGAGCAGGAGTCGGCAGGGCTGGGCCAGTTCAGTGGAGCCTGAATTGCCAGCGGCGATCAGCACATTGCGCAGGAAGCGTTCGCGGCCGATGCGCTTGACCGGAGAGCCGGAAAACAGTGCACGAAAGCCTGCATCGTCCAAGGCCAGCAGGTCGGCGAGCCTCGGCCCCACAAATTCAGGCCGCGGGAAGAACTTAATTTCAGCAGAGGCCTGCGCGAACTTGTTCCAGGGGCAGGCGGCGAGGCAGTCGTCGCAGCCATAGATGCGGTTGCCCATCGCTTCCCGGAATTCTTGCGGGATCGGCCCCTTGTGCTCGATGGTGAGGTAGGAAAGGCAGCGCCGTGCGTCGATCTGGTAGGGCGCGGGAAAGGCGTTTGTCGGGCAGGCGTCCAGGCAGGCGCGGCACGAGCCGCAATGGTCGCTTGCCGCGGCGTCGAAGGGCAGAAGGGCGTCGGTGAAGATCGTGCCGAGAAACAGCCAGGAACCGAACTCGCGGCTGACAAGGTTGGTGTGCTTACCCTGCCAGCCCAGCCCCGCGCTTTGCGCCAGCGGCTTTTCCATCACCGGCGCGGTGTCCACGAACACCCTCACCTGCGAGCCGGAGTTCGCCGCGAGCTTGCCGGCCACGCCCTTCAGCTTGCCTTTGACCACCTCGTGGTAGTCGCGGTTGCGGGCATAGACCGAAAGGTTGCCTGTTTCGGGCTTGCCCAAGTTCTCCCGCGGGTCGCTTTCCGGCCCGTAGTTCAGCCCAAGCACGATCACCGAGCACACTTCGGGCCAAAGCGCTTTGGGGCTGCCGCGCCGCTCAAGTGTCTCGCGCATCCATTCCATCGTGCCGTGGCGACCGGCGTCCACGAAGGCGGCGAGGCGTTCGGCGGCTTGGCCGATGCCGTCCGGGTCGGCCATCGCCACCGCCTCGAAGCCCGCCGCCCTTGCCTCACGCTCGACCAGCGCGCGCAAGGCGGCGGGATCAGAAATCAAGGTCCGCATAGTGGGAAGCGGGAAGCAGCCCGCGCACGCGGTCGGACAGCAGCGGCCGGAAGGACGGGCGCGACTTGATCCGCGAATACCAGTCGCGCGCCGCCTGATGCTCACCCCAGGGCATCTCGCCGAGATAGTCGAGCACGGAGAAGCTTGCCGCCGCCGCGAGGTCGGCATAGCTCATGCGGGTGCCGGCGAGCCAGTTGCGCGTGCCGGCGAGCCAGTTGAGGTAGCGCAAATGCGGCCCGATATTGGCGCGCGAGGTCCGAAGAGCGCCTGAATCCGGAGAGCCGCCGCCCGGCATCTCCAGCTTCAGCACGCGCTCGCGCACCAGCGGACGCGTCACCTCCGCGTCGGTTTTGCCCAAGAACCATTCCATGAGCCGGCGGATTTCGGCGCGGTCGATCGGGTCTTCGGCAAGCAGCCGCCGGTCGCGCTTCAGCGCTCCGCGCGTTTCGTCGAGATATTCGGCGATCGGCCCGGCCCCGACGATCGGCACGTCGGTTTCGGCGAGCAGAACGGGGAGCGTGCCCGCGGCGTTGAGCGCCAAGAATTCCTTGCGCCGCTCCCAGGGCTTCTCTTCCACCAGCGCGACTTCCTCGCCGTATTCGCCGAGCGCCAGCCGCACGAAGCGGCAGGCGGGAAGCATCGGGTGGTGAAAAAGCGTCAGCATGGTCCGTTGAAGGCGAGGTTCGACCCAGCTTGGAGCAAGGCCCATCCCCTAAGCCCCCAGGCGTCTCCGTCCTATAGGGCGGGAAACGCCCTGACAAGCAAGCCGCGCACCCGCGGCAGAACAGCGACGGCCATGGATCTCCACACGCTTCTCCAGGCGCTTGTACTCGGCCTTGTGGAAGGCCTGACGGAATTCCTGCCGGTTTCCTCGACGGGCCACATCCTCCTGCTCGGCCATTTCCTGGGTTTCCGCTCCACGGGGCGAGCCTTCGAGGTGCTGATCCAGCTCGGCGCGATCCTGGCGATCTTCTCCGTTTATGCCGGGCGGCTATGGCAGATCCTCAAGGAGATGCCGCACTCCTGGCGCACATGCCGCTTCGTGGCCGCCGTGCTGCTCGCCTTTCTGCCGGCAGCGGTGCTCGGCGCGCTTCTGCACGACTTCATCAAGACCGTGCTGTTCGAGACGCCAAAACTCATCTGCGTGATGCTGATCCTGGGCGGGATCGTGCTGTTCTTCGTGGACCGACTGGCGACACGCCCGCGCTACTGGGACATCAAGGATTTCCCGATGAGCATGGGCTTCTTGATCGGCCTGTTTCAGTGCCTGGCGCTGATCCCCGGCACGTCGCGCTCCGGTTCCACGATCGTCGGCGCGCTGCTGCTCGGCGCCGACAAGCGCTCCGCGGCCGAGTTTTCCTTTTTCCTGGCCATGCCGACCATGCTCGGCGCCTTCGTCTTCGACCTTGCCAAGAACCGCGACATCCTCTCGGCAAACGACTTCGGCCTGATCGCGGTCGGCTTCGTCGCAGCCTTCGTCACCGCCGTGCTGGTCGTACGCTCACTGCTCGGCTTCGTGTCGCGCCGCGGCTACGCCATCTTCGCGTGGTGGCGCATCATCGTAGGCATCGCCGGCCTGATCGGGCTGGCAGTGTACGGGTGAGGTAGGCCAGGATCAGAGTTCCCCAAGCTCTTCCGCCAAATCGCGGTACTCCTCGCATTCCGTGCCGCAGATTCCCTTGATCGCCGCCAGCTGCTCGCGCGCCTGCGGAAGCTTGCCCTGCTGGACATAGGCTTCGCCGAGATATTCCCGAACCATGGCGTAGCGTGGATCGAGCGCAACCGACTGGAGATAATAGCCGATGCCTTCCTCGGTGTGGCCGAGCTTCCGCGTGGCATAGCCGCGATAGTTCAGGGCTTCCGCCGTGTTCGGCTGCTTCAGCGTGTCGAGCAGAGCGAGCGCCTCTTCGTAGCGCTCCGCCTTGGCCAGGGCGTAGGCGTAAACGGTCTTGTCCTGCTCCGTCAGGCTGCCGGATTTCCGCTTCACGCATTTCTTCAGCTTCTCGCTATAGACTTCTCCTTTTTTGCAGGTCGGAACCGGGTCGTCCGGGCCGAGTGCGCGTGCGGGCGAGCCGAAGCCGATCCCGGCTAAGCCGAGAACAAACGCAGTAGCCAAAGCGGAAGAACGGTTCATCTGCCGACTCCTTTGCGGAAATGCGCCAAGCCGCGCATAGCAATTGCCGAGAAACGGCGGAGACCTAGCATAGACGGCGGCAGTGCGGCGCCGGACCATCGTCCGATTCTGAAGTCGGATCGGCGCACTCAGCCGACGCCTGTCGGCCCATCCAGCACCAAGCGGACCTTGCGGGAAAGCTCCAGCCGGCGATAAGGCTTGGCGATCATCTCGAACTCGGTGCCGCCGGCATCCGTCCGCTCGATCGAGGCTTCCGCATAGCCGGTGGTCAACAGCACTTTCAGACGCGGCTGGCGGCGCTTGGCTTCGCGCGCAAGCGTCACGCCGTTCATGCCGCCGGGCATGATCAGGTCGGAAAACAGCAAGTCCACATGCTCGCCTCCATCAAGCAGGTCGAGCGCGTTCCTGCCGGTGTGAGCGACATGGACGTGGTAGCCGAACTCCTCCAGGATCGAGCATGCCAGTTCCGCAACGTCCTCGCGATCGTCCACGACGAGGATCGTTTCGCTGCCCTGACGGTCCATCACGCGGGGCACGGTGCTCGGCGCCGGGCGCTCCTCGTGCTCGGTGGCGGGGAAGTAGAGCCTGACCGTCGTGCCGATCCCGACTTCCGAAGCGACATGCGCCGCGCCGCCGGACTGCTTGGTGAAGCCATACACCATGGAAAGGCCGAGGCCCGTGCCCTTGCCCTCCTCCTTGGTGGTGAAGAATGGGTCCATGACGCGGACCAGCACCTCCGGCGGAATGCCGCTGCCCGTGTCAGTGACCGCAACCGAGACATAGCGGCCCGCGCGCAGCGTGCCGAAGGTCGCCGCGTCTTCGGGGCCGACGGCAACGTTCGCCGTTTCGATCGTAACCGTCCCGCCGTACGGCATGGCGTCGCGCGCATTGATCAGGACGTTGAGCAGGGCAAGCTCGGCCTGCGTCGTGTCGATGCGGCAGTTGCCGAGGTCCTCCGCCAGCTTCAGCTCGACCGCGACCCTGTCGCCCAGCGTGCGGTTGGCGAGGTCGCTCATGGTGGCGACCAGGGTGTTCAGGTTGACGACACGGCCTTCCAGCTTCTGCTTGCGGGCAAAGGCGAGAAGCTGGCTTGTCAGCGTGGTGGCGCGTTCGGCCGCCACCCGCATGTTCTCCACGCCGCGCGTCAGCCGGGCGCGGTCGATCTCCGGCTTGGCGATGCCGTTCTGGAGGATGTCGAGATAGCCGACGATCACCTGGAGCAGGTTGTTGAAGTCGTGGGCGATGCCGCCGGTCAGTTGCCCCAGCGCCTCCATCTTCTGGCTTTGGCGCAACGCATCCTCCGCGTCGCGGCGCCGCGAGACGTCAAGCTGCGAGGCAAAGAAATAAATGAGTTCGCCCTCCGGCCCATAGACCGGCGAGATGAAAAGCGCGTTCCAGAACGAGGTGCCGTCCTTGCGGTAATTCAGGACCTCGACCGAAATCTCCCGACGCTGCTCAATGGCTTGCCGCACCTCGCGAATCGTCGGGCGGTGGGTTTCCGGTCCCTGGAGAAAGCGGCAGTTCGTCCCAACGATCTCTTCCAGCGCATATCCCGTCATGTTGATGAAAGCGGGATTGGCGAAGACGATCGGATTGTCGGGCCGGCGCGGATCCGTGACGATCATCGGCATGCGCGTGGTCTGGATCGCGGCGAAGAAGATGTCGGAGTGTTGGTCCTCGACGCTTTGGCCCGGCCCGTAACTGCCGTCGCTTATGGAAGGCGGCGGACCGCCGGGCGGCAGTTCGGAATAGTCCGCGACCGCACGGGATGTCGATGAGTTGTCCTGCATAAAGGAAGCGTTCCGGTGGCCAAGGGAAACCATCGGGGCCGGATAGACCGCCTGCGGCTCAAGGTTTGCGCAAAGCTAGAGCAGGACCGGCCGGGACGCAACGGAGCAGGCCCTGGTCAACACCGCCGCAACGCCGCCGCGACGACCCGGAAAAGCTGGATGTATCGCTTGTCGGCGAGGGAATGCAGAGCGCCGGCTTCCTCCGGTGTGAACCAGGCGAGCCTTGTGTGCTCGCGGTTGCATAGATGCGGCTCGCCGCCGTCCCAGGCATCGACGCGGAAGATACGGTAGGGCTCCCCCTCGGCCGTCCAGCAGTCGGCCAGAAGCGCAAAATCCCGCGGCACCACGCCGATTTCTTCTTCGGTTTCCCGCAGCAATGCGTCGGTGAACGTCTCACCTGGCTCCACGTGCCCGCCGGGAAGGTCCCAGGCGTTCGGCCATTCCCGCTTTTTCGGGCTGCGCTTGCCCAACAGCAGGCGCCGGTCGCGCACCAGCAGCGCGCCGACAAGACGGGCCGGATGCCGCACGCTCAAGTGCGGGCGGCTTCACCCTTGCGCGCGAACTGGCCGGCAACCCGGTAGCGCCAGAGATAGGTCGGCAGGATGGCGTCCAACGACTGGGCTTCCACACCGATGCCAGGAAGTGTCCGCCCCTCGGCCTTGGCGCTTTCCGACACCACGTTGTCGTTCCTCAACTGCGTCACCTGGTCGGCGGTGATCGGCGGGGTTATCAAAGGCACCAAGTCAAAAATCTTGCCCTGTAGCCCGGCCACGCCCCAGGGAATGGAAAGGATCCTGCGCCTGCGGCCGACCGCCTGCAGGGTGCGCTCCATGCACTGCCGGAAGGAAAGCACTTCGGGACCGCCGAGTTCATAAACGCGCCCGCGCGGCAAGCGGTTGTCCGCCGAGCGGGCCACGGCCTCGCCGACATCGCCGGCATAGACCGGCTGGAGTTTTGTGACGCCGCCGCCGATCACCGGAAGGAAGGGCGAGAAGCGCGCCATATCGGCGAAACGGTTGAAGAACTTGTCCTCCGGGCCGAACACGATGGAGGGCCGCAGGATCACCGCGTCCGCGACCGCGGCAAGCACGGCTGCCTCGCCCTCAGCCTTGGTGCGTGCATACTCCGACGCGGAGTTCGCATCGGCGCCGATGGCGGAGACATGCGTCAGCCCGGCGCCCGCGGCCCTTGCGGCTTGCGCCACCGCGCCGGCGCCCTCGCCCTGGATGCCGGAGAATGTCTGCCTCCCGCCTTCGAACAGGATGCCGACCAAGTTCACCACGTAGTCGGCGCCCTCGACCGCCCGCGCGATCGAGGAAGCGTTCCGGATGTTGGCCTGGATCGGCACGACCTGCCCCATATTGCCGATCGGCTGGAGGAAGTTGGCGGTGTTGGGCCGGCGGCTGACGGCGCGGATGTAGTAGCCGCGCTTGACCAGCGCCCGCACCACATGCCGGCCGAGAAAGCCGGAAGCGCCGAACACGGTCACCAGCTTCGGCATTTCGGCGATGGTGGTCATGGAAAGGAAACTCCGGCCGGCTGCTTTGGGGTCTGGATGGTTCTAGGGCAGGATCGTGCAAAGGCAAAAGGACGGTTTGCCGCCCGGCGCCCGGCGTCCCCTCCATTGCCGGAGGCTGCAATGCCGCTAACCAAGTCGGGACGGAATGCGCGCCTCGATCCTGCGAAACAGGACGACCAGGATGCCGGTCAGCACCACATACACCAGGGCGACCAGCAGCAGCGGTTCATAGCTGAGATAGGTATCCCGGCGGACGCGGGCTGCCAGGGAATAGATGTCGATCATGGTGATCGTGGCGACCAGCGGCGTGGATTTCAGCTGGATCACGGTTTCGCCGAGCAGGGTCGGCAGGGCGCGGGTGACAGCCTGGGGCAGCCAAATGCGACGGAAGGCTGTGAAGCGAGGGATGCCGTAGGCGCGTGCGGCTTCCAACTGGCCCCGCGGCACGCCGGCGAAGGCGCCGCGCATCACCTCCCCCTCATAGGCGGCGAAGGAGATGGTGAGCGCCGCGACGCCATAGGGCCATGCTTGGCGCAAGTAGGGCCAAAGCTCGGACTGTCGGATCCAGGGATATTGCGGGAACAGCGACCCCAGGCCGTAGTAGAGCAGCCATAGCTGGAGGAGCAGCGGCGTTCCGCGTATCACCGTGCAGAAAGCGTATGCGGGCCAGCCGAGCCAGCGCGGTCCCGCCGCCTGCGCCAGCCCGAGCGGCAAGGCGAGCAGGAAGCCCAGCAGGCTCGTCACCACCAGCAGCCAGATCGTCGTCCACAGCGCGCGGGGGATCAGCGGCGCATAGGTCGGCAGCCAGTCCCAGCGCATGAAAAAGGCCGAAAGGAGCATCAGCGCCGCGGCCAAGAGGATCAGCCCGACGCGGTGCGGCTTCAGCCAGAGGCGGAAGGCGGAAGCGGCCATCAGCGCGTGTCCATCAAGGGCGGCTGGCCGCGCCGCGCCCAGCGCTCTGTGCGCGCAAGGATCACGTTGGAAACGAGCGTCAGCAGGAGATAAAGCACACCCGCGGCCAGCAGGAAGGTGAGATAGGCCTTCGTGGCCTGGGCGGCGGTGCGCGTGGCCAGCAGAAGCTCGCCGAAGCCGACCACGGCGAGGATCGCGGTATCCTTGGTGACGATCAGCCAGAGGTTGGCGAGGCCCGGGATGGCGTAGGGCAGCATGGAGGGCAGCGTAATGCGGCGCAGCAAGGTGACCGGCGGCATGCCGTAGGCGCGCCCCGCCTCGATTTGCCCCTGCGGCACGGAAAGGATCGCACCGCGCAACACTTCCGTGGAATAGGCGCCCTGCACGATGCCGAGCACGAGCACGCCCGCCGCCAGGCCCGAGATATCGACCCGGCCGACGCCCACGCTGCTCAGCAGGCGGTTCAGGAGGTCTGTCCCGGCGTAGTAGAGGAGCAGGATCAGCACGAGTTCGGGGATGGCCCGCACGAGCGTCGTATAGACTTCGAGCAGGTCGCGCATGACCGGTCCGCCATAGAGCTTGCCGTAGGCGCCGGCTATCCCGAGCAGCAGGCCGAGCAGGAAGGCGCCGGCCGCGATCTCCACCGTGTGGAGCAGCCCGACGAGCAGGCTCATGCCCCGGCCCGGCGCGAAGGGCGAAAGAAGCTCAGCCGGGCCGAGCTGGAGAAGCGGGCTCAGGACGGTTTCGATGGCAGTGGATCCTCTTGTCCTGGCGAAAGCGGTATGCGGCACCCCGAAGAGAGGCTGGTGCGGGTCAGCAGCCTCTCTCCGGGGTCCAGACGGCCTTCATCTGTCGCACCGCATGCGATCCGGCCGGCGCACCTTCAGTTCGTCGCAGAAGCGGCGCCGTAGATGTCGAAGTCGAAATACTTCTTGCTGATCCGGTCATAAGTGCCGTCGGAGCGGATCTGCTTGATCGCGGCGTTGAACTTGTCCTTCAGTTCGGTGTCGCCCTGGCGCAAACCGACGCCGACGCCGGCACCCAGGATCTCCGGATCGGGCGCAGCGTTGCCCTTGGAGTCGCAGCAGGCCTGGCCTTCCGGGGTCTTCAGGAAGGCGGTGGCCGCGATGGCATCAGCCTGCATGGCGTCGATGCGGCCGGCCGCGAGGTCAGCGTTGATCTCGTCCTGCGCCTGGTATTCCTTGATCTCGGAAGCCTCCGTAAAGTGCTTCTTGGCATAGGCCGAGTGCGTCGTGGAGCTTTGCACGCCGATCACTTTGCCCGCCAAATCCGCCGGGGCCGATGTGAACGTCTGGTCCTTCGGCCCGACGATCATCGCCGGTGTGTTGTAATACTTGTCCGTGAAGCCGATCACCTTCTTGCGCTCGTCGGTGATCGACATCGAGGAGATGATGGCGTCGATCTTGCCGGAAGTGAGCGAAGGGATGATGCCGTCCCAGGCGGTCGGCGTCTGCACGCAGGTGAGCTTGGCGGCGGCGCAGAGCGCATCTTGGATCTCGATCTCCCAACCGCCCCACTTGCCGGACGCATCGGGCGTGGTGAAGGGGGGATAGGGCGCGGCGTCGAAGCCGATCTTGACTTCCTGCGCCTGGGCGCCGGCAAGGCCTGCAACGGTCAGAACCGCCGCGGCAGCCAAGGCTTTCACTGTCTGTCTCACTCTTGTTTTCCTTTTCTTGTTACCTGTTGCTTCAACCCACAGAGCGGATGAATTGTTTCAGGCGCTCGGATTTCGGACTGCCGAAGAGCTTCTCGGGCGGGCCTTCCTCCTCCACCGTTCCGTTGAAGAGATAGACGACATGCGTCGCCACCTCGCGGGCGAACTTCATCTCGTGCGTCACCAGCACCATGGTGCGGCCTTCCCTGGCGAGGTCGGCGATGACGCGAAGCACCTCCCCTACGAGTTCCGGGTCGAGTGCGGAGGTCGGCTCGTCGAACAGCATGACGCGAGGGCTGATGGCGAGCGCGCGGGCGATCGCGCCGCGCTGCTGCTGCCCGCCCGAGAGAAAAGAGGGATAAACGTCCCTCTTCTCGGCTAAACCAACGCGCGCCAAAAGTTTTTCGGCGTTGGCGACCGCTTCGTCCTTCTTCACACCGAGCACGTGGACGGGAACTTCGATGACGTTCTGAAGCAGCGTCATGTGGCTCCACAGGTTGAACTGCTGGAACACCATGCCGAGGCGCGAACGGATGCGCTCGATCTGGCGGCGGTCCGCCGGGGCCTGGCTGCCGCGCCCGTCCGGCTTCAGCTTTATCTCTTCTCCGTTGACCCGGATGACGCCCGATGTCGGGTGCTCCAGGCAGTTGATGCAGCGGAGCAGCGTGGACTTTCCGGAGCCGGAGCCGCCGATGATCGCCACCACCTCGCCGTCGCGCGCCGACAGCGAGACGCCCTTCAGAACGTGAAGCTGGCCGAATTTCTTGTGCAGGTTCTCGATGTGGATGGCCTCGGCGGCACCCGCGCGCGCCGATACCGGAGCCTGCACCATGCTCACGCCCCTGTTCTCGCCGAAAAGGCGGGCAGTGCACGGGAACGCAAAAGCATCGGCATCATCTTTTCCAACCGGCAGCCTGTTTAAGAGGCAGCAAGATGAACTGCCTAAACCGCAAGCGTCAACTAACCAATGTAAAAGTCTTGCCAAGGCAGGCAAGGCTCTCGCTGGTTCCCTAAGGGAAGATCGGTTTGATGCGGAGGATGGTTGGAGGTAGAGGCGTTTGGCACAGGACTGAGTGTGGCGATTTCGCGGGTGCCGGCACTGCAACATCAGCGCCGGCACTTGCCTTCAGTCCATCTTGCCTAGCAGCTTGTCCAGGGTGATCGGCAGTTCGCGCACGCGGACGCCTGTCGCATTGAACACGGCGTTCGCCACCGCCGCGCCGACGCCGGTGATGCCGATCTCGCCGACGCCATGCGCGCCCATGGGCGTGTGCGGGTCGGGGATGTCGGTCCAGATGACGTCGATCGCTGGAACGTCCATCTGCACCGGCACATGATACTCGGCGAGCGACGGGTTCATGATCCGGCCGTTGCGCTCGTCGAACTGCGTTTCCTCCATCAGCGCCAAGCCCAGCCCCATGATCATGCCGCCGCGGAACTGGCTGGCGGCGGTCTTGGAGTTGATGATGCGCCCGCAGTCGAACGAGCCGAGCAGGCGGCTGATCCGCGGCTCGCCCGTGACAGTGTTGACGCGCACTTCGCAGAAGATCGCGCTGTAGGAGTGCATGGACCAATGCTGCATCTCAAGCGGTGGCGGCGCCTTGGCCTCGACCGTCACCTCCTCGCGGCCGGCGCGTGAAAGGATCGAGGCGTAGCTCTCGTGCCGGTCCGGTTCGTCCAGCTTGGCGAGGCCACCGTCGAGCCCGCCCACCTCGTTGGGGCTCAGGCCGGCGAGCGGCGAATCGTTGCCGGCAAGCTTGATCAGTTCCGTCACAAGCGCGCGCTGCGCCTCGATCACGGCCGCACCGATCGACGCCGTCTGCTGAGAGCCGCCGGCCAGCACCAAGCCAGGCAGGGTCGAGTCGCCGTATTCGACTGTCACGGCGTCAAGCGGCAGCCCGAGCCGCTCGGCCGCCACCTGCGTATGGGCGGTGGCGGTGCCCATGCCCATCTCGTGCGCCGCGATCGCAACCGTGGCGTGGCCGTCCTTTGTCAGCCTGATGCGGGCGGCGCCTCCGGGCATGCGGTAATAGGGATAGGTGCCCGTTGCGCAGCCCATGCCGACCAGCCATTCGCCTTCGCGCCGCGCGCCCGGCGTCCCGCGCCGGTTCCAGCCGAAGCGCTCGGCGCCGGTGCGGTAGGCCTCGACGATGTGGCGCGAGGAGAAGGGCGTGCCTTCCGTCGGGTCCTTGTCCGGCTCGTTGCGGATGCGCAACTCGATCGGGTCCATGCCAAGGGCGTGCGCCAGTTCGTCGATTCCGCATTCCAGCCCAAACGTGCCCACCGCCTCGCCCGGCGCGCGCATGAAGGTGTTGGCCACCATATCGACATAGGCCACCTTTACGTCGAGCTTGAACGTGTCGGCCGCGTAGCCGCTGCGCGTGGCCACGATGAAGGGCTCAGGGATGGCGCTGTGGCGGGTCATGGCGGTTACGCCGTCGTGGATGATCGCCGTAAAATGCCCGTCGGCCTCCGCGCCGATCGCCACGCGCTGCTCGGTCAGGCTGCGCCCGCCCACGGTGCGGAACACGCCTTCGCGCGACAAGGTCAGACGGACCGGACGGCCCGCCAGCTTGGAAGCCGCGGCAGCCAGCACCTGATGCTGCCACAGCGTCTTGGAGCCGAAGCCGCCGCCGACGAAGGGCGAGGTGACGTGGACCTGTTTCTCTTCCAGGCCGAACACCTGCGCCAGCGACCAGGCGGTGTGCACCACCGCCTGGGATGCGTCGTGAACGCGGAGATTGTCGCCGTCCCAGGCAACGGTCGCGGCGTGCAGTTCGATCGGATTATGGTTGTGGCGCGGCGTGTGGTAGGTCACGTCCACCTTGAACGGCGCGGCCGCAAGGGCCGCTTCCGCGTCGCCGACCTCGACCGTCATCGGCTCGCCCTGAAAGACGCCGATTTTGGTGCCTTCGGCTTTAGCAGCTTCGAAGCCGGTGGTCGCCTGTTCCGCCTCATAGGCAACGCGGATGAGCGACTTGGCGTGATCGGCCTGCTCTTGGCTTTCGGCCAGCACCACGGCGACCGGCTGGCCATTCCAGTGGACGCGGTCGTCCTGGAGCACGGGCAGGTCGTCCCCGCCCGCCGCCTTGCCGGCCGACATGAAGCGCGGCATCGGCTTCATGGCGGGCGCGTTGCGGTGGGTCATCACCAGCACCACGCCCGGCGCGGCCACTGCATCGGCGATGTCGATCGACGCGATCCGGCCTTTCGGGATCGTGCTGAACGCCACGGCGGCATAGCTGAGGTTCTCAGGCGCAAACTCCGCCGCAAAGCGCGCAACGCCGCCGACCTTGAGCGGTCCGTCCACCCGCGAGACCGGCTTGCCGATATGGCCGTGCTGGGAGCGGATCAGCGGGTCCGGCTTGCCCCCCGGAATCCAGCTGTCCGGTGCAAGTTCGATCGCCTTCTTCATCAATCCCTGGACCGCGCCCTGCGCAGTCTTGGCGGCAGTGTCGAGAACGCTCATGCGGCTTCTCCCTTCAGTTCGCGGAGCACGGCCGAAATCGTCCGCTTGGCGAGTTCTATCTTGAAGGCGTTGTCACGGTAGCCGACCGCCCCCTTCAGTTCAGCTTCCGCCGCTTCGCGGAAATTTTCGTCCGTGGCAGGTTTTCCACGCAACGCCTCTTCCGCGGCCTGCGCACGCCAGGGCTTGTGCGCAACGCCGCCGAGCGCCAGCCTGACATCGCGCACCGTGCCGTCCTCGGCCAAGTCGAGCGCAGCCGCGACCGACACCAGCGCGAAGGCGTAGGAAGCGCGGTCGCGCACCTTGCGGTAGGTGGAACGGCCGGCGAAAGGCAGCGCGGGAATCTCAACCGCGGTGATCAGTTCGCCCCCCTTCAGTTCGGTCTCGATGTCGGGCGTGTCGCCGGGCAGGCGGTGCAGGTCGGCGAGCTTGATCGTGCGCTTGGCCTTTGCCCCTTCCAGGTGCACGACGGCATCGAGCGCGGCAAGCGCCACGCACATGTCGGACGGGTGCGTGGCGATGCAGCGCGGCGAGGCGCCGAGAATGGCGTGGATGCGGTTAAAACCTTCCAGCGCGTCGCAGCCCTGCCCCGGCACGCGCTTGTTGCAGCGCGCGGCATCGTCGTAGAAATAGGTGCAGCGGGTGCGCTGGAGGATGTTGCCGCCCACCGTCGCCATGTTGCGGATCTGCGCGCTGGCGCCCGCCAGGATGGCGCGGGACAGCAGGGGGAAGTTTTCCCGCACGGCTGAGTGCGCGGCCAGGGCCGTGTTCTTCACGCCGGCGCCGATCAGCAGACTGCCGTCCCCCCGCGCCTCGATGCCGTCGGAAATGCCGGTGACGTCCACCACCGCGTCGGGCTGCTCGATGTTCTCGCGCATGAGATCGACGAGGTTGGTGCCGCCGCCGAGATATTTTCCATGCGCGGCACCGGCCAGCAGCCCGATGGCCGAAGCGGCGTCCTTCGCCTGTTCGTAGCGGAACGGTGTCATCGGGCAGTCTCCCCGGCAAAGGTTTCGCGCACTGCCGCGATGATGCCGTTGTAAGCGCCGCAGCGGCAAAGATTGCCGCTCATCCGCTCGCGGACTTCCTCTTCGCTTAACGTTATGTCTTCCGCCGACAGGTCGGCGGTCAGCACGCTCGGCACGCCGCGCTCGGCCTCGTGGGCCATGCCGATGGCTGAGCAGATCTGGCCCGGCGTGCAATAGCCGCACTGGAAGCCGTCATGCTCGATGAACGCCTGTTGCAGCGGATGAAGGTTGCCGACCTGGCCTACGCCCTCGATCGTTGTAATGGCGCGGTTCTGGTACTGCACCGCCAGCGCCAGGCAGGAATTGATGCGCTCGCCATCCACCAGCACCGTGCAGGCTCCGCAGGCGCCCTGGTTGCAACCCTTCTTGGTGCCGGTGAGATGCAGGTGCTCCCGCAGCAGGTCGAGCAGCGAAGTGCGGCTGTCCACCTCGGCCTCCCGCGTTTCACCGTTGATCGTGAAGCGCATTCCGGCGTCTCCCGTGTTTGAACGATTTTGCGGCAGATAACGCGCTGCACAAAAACGGAAAGGCCGGAAGCGGCACCCCGCTCCCGGCCCCTGCCCGTCCGGCTAAGTTCAGCCGGCGCCTGCGCGCCCGCCGATGCGAGCCGCGGTTCAGACGACGTCTTCCTCGTCGTCTTCGCTGCGCATGTTAGGACCGGCGTCGTTGTCGCCGAAGCGGCCGCGCTCGGTCGTGTCCAGCAAGTCCTGCTTCACCGCCGACTCTTCGCTGTCGCCGGGCAGAGCGTCGTCGGGGTCGTTGTAGGCGTTGTCGTCGTTGTCGTCCCAGTTGTCGTTTGCCGCATCGCTCTGGGCCAGCGTGTCGAGGGAGACGAGTTCGACCTCGTCGGGCGAGGTTGCCACCGGCGTCTCATCCGGCGCGCCGTCCAGGCTCATGCCGTCCCAGTCGTCCACGTCGGCGTCGTTGGATACCAGCGGATTTTCCGGCACCGTCGGCTGGCCGGCATTGCCCTCGCCGGCATCGGCGCCGAGGCTTTCCTCCTCGCCCATGCCTTCAGCGAGAAGCGGGTCGCTTTTCATGCGGGTGGCCGGATTGCTCATCTGGCCCGGATTGCTGGACTGGTCGCTCATAGCATGGTCGCCTTGTTTGAAACGTCTGTGGACAACGATCGGCAGGGAAGCCGGTTGCGCAGGGCTACTCCCGCGGCGGGATTTCCAGGCCGCGCTGCACCGCAGGGCGTTCGCCGTTGCGCTTCACCCAGGCCTTGACGTTCTGGAGGTCGTTCAGCCCCAAGATGTCGTCGGCTTCGTAGAAGACGCTCAAAGCCCGCACCCAGGGAAAGTTGGCGATGTCGGCGATCGTGTATTCCTCGCCCATCATCCAGGTGCGGTTGTCGAGCCAGCCGTCGAGCACGCCGAGCAGGCGCTTGGTTTCGTCGCGGTAGCGCTCAAAGGGCCGCTTGTCCTCGATGGCCTTGCCCGCGAACTTGTGGAAGAAGCCGAACTGCCCGAACATCGGCCCGATGCCGCCGACCTGGAAGAACACCCATTGCAGGCACTGGAGCCGCGCAGTCGGGTTCTGCGGGATGAGCCTGCCCGTCTTTTCCGCGAGGTAGAACAGGATCGCGCCGGACTCGAACAGGCCGATCGGCACGCCGTTCGGGCCGTCCGGGTCGATCATCGCCGGAATCTTGCCGTTGGGATTGAGGCTCAGAAACTCCGGCGTCTTCTGGTCGTCCTTCATGATGCGGACCGGATGCGCCTCGTAGGGAAGGCCAAGCTCCTCCAGCGCGATCGACGCCTTCACGCCGTTCGGCGTCGGAAACGAGTAAAGCTGGATCTGATCGGAATTTTTGGGCTTCCACTTGGTGGCGATGGGAAAGGCGGAAAGGTCGGCCATGGGGCGGCTCCTGATTGCGGCGTGTGCGGACTGCGGCAATGTGGAGCGGCGCCTGCGGGCATCAACGGTGGGGTTCAAGCGGCTGCCACGACAACCCTCGCGTTCCGACCGGAGGGCTTGGTCTGCCCCCTAAAGAGGCGGCTTCGCAGGGCGAGCAAACCTTGAATTGGCCGCAAATGTTCCCTATCTACGGAACATCGATCTTGATTGCCGACTTTGTCTCTTGGGCGCACTGTGCCCGCTCCGGCGAATTCCTCTTCCAAAATCGAGCATCTTCCGAACGGCAGGCATACGGCCTCGCTGACGGATACCTTATGACCGATTGAAAGGAATCGTCATGAACACAGGCACTGTAAAGTGGTTCAACGCCACCAAGGGTTTCGGCTTCATCCAGCCTGACAACGGCGGCACGGATGCGTTTGTTCACATCTCGGCCGTCGAGCGCGCCGGCATGCAGAGCATCGTAGAGGGCCAGAAGCTCTCCTACGAACTCGTGCGCGACAACAAGTCGGGCAAGATGTCGGCTGCCAACCTGCAGGCTGCATAAGCCGAAGCGATCGATTGCTCCTGAGGCCGCCGACCACGGATGTACTGGCGACGGCTTCAGAGAGCCAAGGGAAGGGTCGGGTTCTCCGGCCCTTTTTTGTTTCCATCAGCTTCTGCTCTGCAAAACCAATCCATTTGCGACGCTCCGGTTTGAACCAAGGGAAATGCCACCAGATGCCCATCCATCAATTTGCGCTTGGTCAAGCCGTGCGGGTGAAACGAAGCCTTGGCTTTTCGCCGGGCCTGCCGGGATCGTTCCGCATCACCGGCATACTGCCTGAGCGGCACAACTCGCCGCAGTATCGCATGCGCAGCGACGTGGAACGGCACGAGCGCGTGATGACTGAAGCCGATCTTGAAGCAGTGGACACGGCGCAAGGCGCGACCAGCGCGGCGGCGTGGTGATGATCTTTTCCAGACGGAAACTAGCCCGAACAGGCGACGTAATGTCGATATTCATCCCGGAAGCGATTGCGCACGCGGCCCGACGGGATGTCGAGGCAAAGGATGCCTGGCGCAAGCGCACCGACACGGATGGCGCCGAGCGCCGTGCCCGCCAGACCAAGCACGACAATGAACTGCTGTAATGGCAGCAGCCAGGGATGCCCGCTTTCTTGATCTGACCTGAAAACTCTTCTTCCAGCAAACCCGGAGACATCAGCATGAACGACAATAGCAGGCTGCCGCGTCTCCTGGGTGTCCACGACGATCCGGGCGCCGCTGTCCGCCTTCCCGACAGCGAAGGCCATCTCGGCCGCCGTGTCGAAATGGACGGCTCCTGGACGATGTACCACGTCTTCACCGGCGTTCCCGCCCGCGTGAACAACCGCATCATGACGGGCCTTACCAGGTGCGAGGTCACAGCCGTGATGGTCCGCCGCAACGCCGGCAACACGATCAAGTGACGCCTGACAACGCTTCAGGCGGCACAAACACCAGACGGAAATCCAGACAATGCAGAACGACCGATTTGACACGCCGATAACCGTCCGCGCCGCAGCGACGGGCGCGGCCACACTCCTGCGCACGGCGCAGGAGGCCTCCGACTTTCTCCTCAGCCAGTGGCCGGGCAAGAAGACCGAGAGATATCGCGCAGCCCTTCAGGCCTGCCATGACGCCGTTGCCGGCGACAAGCCTGCCATGACGGCGCGCCGGGCCTTCCTTGCTGCCGGCCGGGAAGCGGATGTGCTGGTCAAGGACAATGCTGGCGGTTGAGTTCCGGCCTCGAAGTTTTCGCTCGGAAGCTTCACGGAAGTTCTCGCCGAGGCGAGCCTCGCTCCGCTTCGTTGCCCTATGCGCTTTGGTGTGGCATGAGCGCTGCCCATGCAGGCGAGGCCGCGCAACCCCCAACGAAACGAGCCGCGCCGCCCGCGCGACGCGCCGCCAAAGCGCGGAATTGAACCGCCGCGCCCTTCCTTCCAGAGGTCGAGCGGCGCTCTGCCTGCCGAAAAACTGCCGCTGATCCTGGAAGTCTTGCCCGACGCCGACTACGCGCTGCTTGACAGCGGCGATAGCGAAAAGCTGGAGCAATACGGCCCGTTACGCATCGTGCGGCCTGAGAACCAAGCGATCTGGGGGCGCGCCCTGCCCGCAGCGGATTGGGCGCAGGCGGATGCCGTTTTCACCGGCGACACGGACGAAGAAGGGATGGGCCGCTGGCGCTTTCCCAAGACGCCGCTCGGCGAAACCTGGCCGATGCGCTTCGACGGTCTCGACTATCTCGGCCGCTTCACCTCGTTTCGCCATGTCGGCGTGTTCCCGGAGCAGGCGCCGCACTGGCGGCACATGGAGAGCCTGATCCTTGGGGCAGGAAAGACCCGGCGCGAGCCGGTCAAGGTGCTGAACCTGTTCGGCTATACCGGCTTGGCGAGCCTTGTGGCGGCGCGGGCGGGCGCCCACGTCACCCACGTGGACGCTTCCAAGAAGGCGATCGGCTGGGCGCGCGAGAACCAAGCGGTGGCCGGCCTGGAAGCCAGCCCGATCCGCTGGATCTGCGAGGACGCGATGCGTTTCGCCGAGCGTGAAGTCCGGCGCGGAAGTTTTTATGACCTCGTGCTGCTCGACCCGCCGGCCTATGGCCGCGGGCCCAAGGGCGAGGTCTGGCAGATTTTCTCGGACCTCCCGGCCCTCGTTGCCCTCACGCGGAAAATTCTGACGCCGAAGCCGCTCGCTGTGGTGCTGACCGCCTATTCCATCCGCGCATCCTTCTTCTCGATCCACGCGCTGCTGCGCGACGGCTTTGCGGGCATGGGCGGCACGGTGGAATCCGGCGAACTGGTGATCCGGGAAAAGGGCGCTGGCCGTGCGCTTTCCACCTCGCTGTTTTCGCGTTGGGTGGCCGCATGAACGAGCGCCCGAACCCACGCGCCGGAGGGCGCGTCCACGAAGTCACGAGCCTGGCGAACCCGATCGTCAAGGACATCCGCGCGCTGGCGCTGAAGAAGCACCGCGACGCGGAAAAGGCCTTTCTCGCGGAGGGCCTGAAGCTCGTCATCGACGCGCTGGACGGCGGCTGGACGGTGAAGACGTTTGTGTTCGCCAAGTCGGGCCGCGGCAACCCGCTGGTGGAGAAAACGGCCGCCCGCGTGAAGGCGGCGGGCGGCGACGTGCTGGAAGTCACCGCAAAAATCCTCGAAGCCATTACCCGGCGCGACAACCCGCAAGCCGTGGCGGCTGTGATCGGCCAAAAATGGCTGCCGCTGGAAAAGGTCGCTGCCGCTCCGGGCGACGTCGTGGTGGCGCTGGACCGGGTGCGCGACCCCGGCAATCTCGGCACGGTGATCCGCACCGCGGACGCGGTCGGCGCGAAGGCCGTGGTGCTGGTCGGCGAAACCACCGATCCCTGGGGCTTGGAAGCCGTGCGCGCCACCATGGGCTCGATTTTCGCCGTGCCGCTGGCACGCGCGAGCGCCGATGAATTCCTCCTTTGGCGCAGGACGTGGGATGGCGTTACGGTCGGCACACACCTCAAAGGCGCGGTGGATTTTCGGACGATCAAGCCAGGCAACAAACCCGTGCTCCTGCTGATGGGCAACGAGCAGCAGGGCTTGCCGGATCAGCTGGCGCAGGCCTGCGACGTGCTGGCCCGCATCCCGCAAGCCGGCCGCGCCGATTCGCTGAACCTCGCCGTGGCCACCGGCATCATGCTCTGGGAGCTTCGCCGCGACCATCTTTCTCTGGATGCGCCGGCATGAGGCACGCATTTGCCTTCGGCCTCGCAGCCTTTTTGGCCGCGGCCCTCGATCAGGTTGTGAAGCAGTGGGCCGAGACCGCCCTGCCCTTCCGCGAGGCCGTGGACCTGCTGCCCTTCCTGGCGCTCTACCGCACCTACAACACCGGCGTCGCCTTTTCGATGTTTTCCGGGTCGGGGAGCTTCTTTCTGGCCCTACTTTCCGTGCTGGTGGTAGGTTTCGTCCTTTACCTTGCCTTCCGCACGGAAGCGCACCAGCGCCTCGCCAGGCTGGGCTTCGCGCTGGTGATCGGCGGGGCGCTCGGCAACCTCGTGGACCGCACGCTCCACGGCCATGTGATCGACTACGTGCTGTTCCACACGCCGGTTTGGAGCTTTGCGGTGTTCAATCTGGCCGACGCCTTCATCACGGCCGGCGCGGGGCTGGTGCTCCTGGATGAGCTTCTGGCTTGGCGCCGCGCCTCGCGCGCCCCGGACTCTCCGACACCTTGAGGCAAACATGACCGAGGAAAAGTTCCGGGCGCTGCTCGTTACCCGCGACGAAGCGAAAAAGCAGTCGGTGGATGAGGTCGAACTGAGCGACGCCGACCTTCCCGAAGGCGACGTGCTGGTGCGCGTCGAGGCCACCACCGTCAATTACAAGGATGGCTTGGCGCTGACCGGCCGGTCGCCCGTGGTGCGCCGCTTCCCCATGGTGCCCGGCATCGATTTCGCCGGCACCGTGCTCGACTCCGACAATCCCGAATGGAAGCCCGGCGACGGCGTCATTCTCAACGGTTGGGGCTTGGGCGAAACGCGCTGGGGCGCCTATGCCGTGCATTGCCGCGTGCAAGGCAACTGGCTGGTGCCGCTGCCCGCCGGCATGAGCGCGAGCCAAGCGATGGCGATCGGCACCGCGGGCTACACCGCGATGCTCTGCGTGCTGGCGCTCGAACGCCACGGTCTTACGCCGGAGCGCGGCCCGGCCGTCGTCACAGGCGCGGCCGGCGGCGTCGGTTCGATCGCGGTGGCGCTCCTTGCCGAGCTCGGCTTCCACGTGATCGCCTCGACCGGCCGGCCCGAAGAGGCGGAGTGGCTGCGCGACCTCGGCGCGGCGGAAATCCTCGATCGCGCCGAACTGGCCGTGCCGGCGAAACCCCTGGCCAGCGAGCGCTGGGCTGCCGGCGTCGATGCGGTGGGCTCCCTCACGCTCGCCAACGTGCTTGCCATGACGAAGGCCGAGGGCGCAGTGGCCGCCTGCGGCCTAGCCGGCGGCAGCGACCTGCCGAGCACCGTCATGCCTTTCATCCTGCGCGGCGTCTCGCTGCTTGGCGTCAACTCGGTGACGCAGCCCCGTGCGCGCCGGCTGGAAGCCTGGAACCGGCTTGCTGCCGACCTCGACCGGAACAAGCTCAGCGCCATCACCACCACGACCGGCTGGGACGGCATCCGCGAGACGGCGGAGGCCATCGTGGAAGGCAAGGTGCGCGGCCGGGTCGTGATCGACATGCGCTGAACCCGGCCGCTGAAGACGATCGGCCAGTAAAGCCGGTCAGGAAACAGGCAATCCGCCTCGATATAGTTGAGGAAGATGCCGGCACCCCCCATTGAAGAACACCCTTTGTTCATCGCAATGTGCGGCAAACGCGGGGGTCTTCAGATGGACGGCCGGAGCGAAACCGAGCAGCAGGATGTGCCGCCAAGCGTAGTCGCGCCATCCTCCAGCGTCAGCCTCCCACCTGCCCCGGCGCCTAAGCCTGTTGTTCAGCCGGAGGGGCAGAACACGCAGGTGTTGAGCGCCGAGCAGATGCAGCTTTTGCGCAAGCGCGCTCTGGAAGGCTCCAGCAGCCCAGCCGTGGAGGAAGAGCTTTCCGCCGCCTTGAGCATCGCGGAAGACCTGCGCTCGCGCGCCCTGCCGATCAACGACAAGTTCGAACGCTTGCAGTTCATCTTCGACTGCCTGGCCACCGAGACGCCTAAGCTGGAGCTTGCCAACCATGAGCGCGTGCGGCTCCAGATGGAAGTCTATCGCCACTCCGGCCGCTTCGCCGCGCTTCTGGTGCGCATCGGCGGCGGGGGTTCGCCATCGACCGTCATCACGGCCTTGATGCTTTCGCTGATGATCTGGACGGTCGTCATGTCGGTCGTGCACCTGCTTGTGGAGCATCCGGCTTTCGACCTCGCGGGGGAAACCTTCTTCATGAACGGCCGGGCGATCGTCGCCGTCACCTCGGCGGCCTTCGTCGGCGGCATCCTGAGCATCGCGACGCGGCTGCGGGAGTTCACCGACATCCACGACATCAACCCGTTCTCGATGTTCTGGACGGCGCTGCTGAAACCTCTGATCGGTGTCGCCGTGGCGCTGTTCATCATGGCGGCACTGGCCGGCGAGATCATCAGCTTCGGCTTTCTCGGCGACGATCCCCTCCGGCTGGCGCAATCGGCAGCGGGGGGCGTCGAAGCCGACATTCCCCTGCGCACACTCTACATCCTTTGGGTGATGGGTTTCCTGTCAGGGTTCAGCGAGCGTTTCGCCTGGGATTTCGTGGACCGCGCGCAGGGCGTCATCGGCAGCGGCAAGGTCGTCGTGACGCCGACGGCATAGAACCCAACCGGCAGGCCTGACGAAGCTCAAAGCGTGCGCAGAACGGGTGCCGCCTTGTGGCCGAGGACCCGCCACGTGCCGATCAGTCCGAAGCCGACGGTGAGGACGAGCGCCACGCCGATGGTCAGCACGGCGACGTCCGGTTGGAAGAAGACGGGCAGCCGCATGATCCGGCTCACCACGTACCAGGCCGCCGTTCCGCCGGCGAACAGGGCGAAGAGCGCCGTGGCCAAGCCGATCAAAAAGTATTCCAGCGAGAAGGCGGCGATCAGCGTGCGCCGCGTGGCGCCGAGCGTCTTCAGCACCACGGCGTCATGAACGCGGGCGCGGTTCCCCGCGGCCAGCGCGCCGGCCAGCACCAGCACCGAGGCGACCAGCGCCACGCTCGCCGCCGCGCGGATGGCCGCGCCGAGCTGCGCGACCAAGCGGTTGACGATATCCAGCGCGTCCTTGACGCGGACGCTGGTGACGGCGGGGAATTCGCGCGTCACGGCGTTGAGCAGCCGCGCCTCGTCGGCCTCGGTTGCCTTCGGTTCGGACAAGGTGGCGATCCAGGAGTGCGGCGCCCCCGCAAACGTGTTGGGCGAGAACACCATCACGAAGTTGATGCCCATCTGCTCCCACTGCACCTGCCTGAGATTGGCGATGCGCGCGGTGATGTCGCGCCCCAGCACGTTGACCGTGACCGTGTCGCCCACCTTCAAGCCGATCTGGCCGGCCTCCTCCGCCGAGAAGGAAAGCAGCGGCTCCCCGGAGTAGTCCTTTTCCCACCACCTGCCCTCGGTGAGCGTGGCGTTTTCCGGCAGCGTTTCGGCGTAGGTGAGGCCGCGGTCGCCGCGGGTCACCCAGGCGCCGGCCGGCGGCACGTTCACCTTCTGGACATCCACGCCGTTCAGCTTGGTGATGCGCCCGCGCAGCATCGGCACTTGGCTCAGATCAGCTTTGGGAGCACCGGCCTTCAGGAAGTCCGTGAAATGGTCGATCTCGGCGCTCTGCACGTCGAGGAAGAAGAAATTGGGCGCCTGGGCCGGCAGCGTGCCGCTGATCTGGCGGCGCAGATTGCCGTCGATCAGCGCGAGCGTGACGAGCAGCGTCAGGCCGAGACCGAGCGACAGCACCACGGAAGGCGTCAGCGCGCCGGGGCGGTGGATGTTGCCGATCGCCAGCCTGAGCGCGGTGGAGCGCACGCGCGGCGCTTTCCTGGCAAGCGCCTGCACCAGCACGCCGACCGTGCGCAGCACGATAAAGGAGAAGATCATGGCTCCGACGAAGATCGCCGCGATGCGCCGGTCCGCCGAAAAGCCGATCGCCAGCAGCGCAAGCGCGACGGCGATGATCCCGGCGCCGAGCAGGTAGGGGAGCCGCGGCAGGCCGCGCGCCTCAAAACCCTGCTCGCGGAACAACGCGGTCGCCGGCACGTCGCGGGCGCGGCCGAGCGGCAGGAGGGCAAAGAGCAGCGTGACGAGAACGCCGAACAGCACGGCGATGCCGAGCGCTCCCCAATAGATGCCGACTTCGGCCGGTACGGGAATGATCGTGGCGAGTGCCGCGCTCGCCCCGAACGGCATAAGCACGGCCAGTACCAGCCCGATCACGATGCCGACGCCTGCGATCACGAGGATCTGGATGAGGTAAAGCGAGAAGACGAGGCTGCCCGAAGCGCCCAGGCTCTTGAAGGTGGCGATCACGCCGCGCTTGCCGTCGAGGTAGGCGCGCACCGCATTCGCCACGCCGACGCCGCCGACGACCAGCGCCGTCAGCCCGACCAGCGTCAGGAACTGGGAAAACCGCTCGACGTTTGAAGAAATGGCGGGCGCGGCACGGTATCGGTCGCGGATGCTCCAGCCGGCCTGCGGAAACGTCTTGTTGGCCCGGTCGCGGATGCCTTGCAGCGTCGCCTCGCTGCCGCCCACAGGCAGCCGCACCTTGTAGACCTGTTCGATCAGGCTGCCCGGCTGGATCAGGCCGGAGGCCTGAAGGGCCGCGTGGTCGATCAGCAGCCGCGGCGCGATGGCGAAACCGTCCGAGATGGCGTCCGGCTCGTTGTCGATGACGGCGCGCAATTCAACGGTCGCGGATCCCAACAGCAGCCGATCGCCGATTTTGAAGCCGAGGCGCTCGAACAGCAGCGAAGGCGCGGCCGCCCCCCAGACGCCATTCCTTGTCCCCAGCATGTCGGCGGATTGGAGAGCCGGCGTGGTCTTCAGGTCTCCGTAGAGCGGGTAGAGCGCGGGATCGACGGCTTTGACCTGGACGAGCGCCTGATCGGAGCCGTCAGGCTTGCGCGCCATGGAGCGCATGTTGGCGCTTTGGGCCACCGTGCCGAGCCCTTGCAGGAACTTCAACTCGTCCGGATTCGCCTCGCGCTGGCTGAGCTCGAAGCGCATGTCGGCGCCGAGCAGCGTCTGCCCTTGGCTGGAGACGCCGGCATTGATGGAGCGCGCCACCGAGTTGACGCCGCCGATCGCCGCCACGCCCAGCGCGATGCAGGCGACGAAGATGCCGAAGCCGCGCAGACCCCCGCGCATCTCGCGGAGCGCAAAGCGGAGGGCGAGTTGGAGGTTGCGGTTCACCGGGCATCTCTCCCACAAGGGGAGGTGCGCCGACCAGTCGCCTTACCCCTCCCTGCCCTGCCGGGCATCTCTCCCACAAGGGGGGAGAGGGGCAGCTTCAGACGCCTCGCCCATTCTGCAAAATTGGCGATTGAGGAAAGCGGGGATGGTAGCCCCTCTCTCCCCTTGTGGGAGAGATGCCCGGCAGGGCAGTGAGGGGTATCTGACGTCAAACTCACGCGCTTTCTCTGACGATCTGCGGCGCGGTTTCGATTACGCCGGAGCGCATGGCGATCTGGCGGTTGCAGCGGGCGGCGAGCGCTGGGTCGTGCGTCACCAGAACCAGTGTCGTGCCGCGCTCGCGCGCCTTGGCGAAGAGCAGGTCGGCGACCTGCCGGCCCGTCGCTCCGTCGAGGTTGCCGGTCGGCTCGTCGGCGATCAGCAGGCCGGGCGAAGGGGCCAGAGCGCGGGCGATGGCCACGCGCTGCTGCTCGCCGCCCGAAAGCTCGCCGGGGTAATGCGTCATGCGGTCGCGCAGGCCCACCGCCGCAAGCTCGGCCTCCGCGACGCCGAACGGGTCGGTGTGGCCCGCAAGCTCCAGCGGCACCGCGACGTTCTCCAGCGCCGTCATGTTGGGGATGAGGTGAAAGGACTGGAACACGATGCCGACATGCCGGCCACGGAACGCCGCCACCCAGTCTTCGGACTTGCCGGTGATGGTTTCGCCGGCGATCCGCACCGTGCCGCGATCCACCTTCTCAAGGCCCGCGACGACCATCAGCAGCGTGGACTTGCCTGAGCCGGAGGGGCCGACGATGCCGACCGCCTCGCCCGCGGGGATCGAGAGCGAAATGTTCTTCAACACCTGGACGGTCGAAGCGCCGGAGCCGAGCGTCAGCGAGACATCGGCAAGTTCGATGACGGGTTTTGTCACGGAAAGGCGCACCTATATGCGGAAGGAAAACAAAGCATTTTTCGCATATGGGTTGGGAAACATGGCTTTCAAACAAAGCGTCCGCGCAACCGCTCTGGCTCTGGCTCTTGCGGCAGCGCCAATCGTCGCAGCGTCGGCCGAGCCGTTCCGCGTCGTCGGCTTCGGCGACAGCCTGATGGCTGGCTACAATCTCGGCCCCGACGAGGGTTTTACGCCGCAGCTTCAGGCGGCGCTCAAAGCCAAGGGCTTCGACGTGACGGTGGCCAATGCCGGGGTGTCCGGCGACACGACATCGGGGGGGCTTTCGCGCCTCGACTGGTCGGTGCCGGACGGCACGCAGCTTGTGATCCTGGAACTCGGCGCCAACGACATGCTGCGCGGCCTTTCGCCGGAGATCGCGGAGAAGAACCTGGACGCCATGCTGGCGCGGCTCCGGACGCGAAAAATCCCCGTGCTGCTCGTCGGCATGCGCGCGGCGCCGAACCTGGGCGCAGCCTATGTGGACGCCTTCGAGGGGATCTACCCGCGGCTGGCGAAGAAATACGGCGTGCCGCTTTATCCCTTCTTCCTGGACGGCGTCGCGGCGGACCCGCGCTTCATCCTGGAAGACCACATGCACCCCAATCCGGAAGGCGTGAAGCGCATCGTCGAGCGTGTCCTGCCGGCGGTGGAAGCCTTCCTCAAGGGGGCGAGCCCTACCTGACGGGCCATTAGAGAGCGGGGACAAAAAGCCTGTTCATGGCGAGATAAAGAACTTGCTCGCGATCCAGGCGGATGCTTCGCTGGGTGCGAGGGGTTCAACCGACTGTTCTCCAGCCAGAAGGAGCCGCCGATGCCGCGCCTTTTCACTGCCCTCGAAATCCCCCGCGACGCCAGCCTTTCGCTTTCCCTGCTGCGGGGAGGGCTTCCCGGCGCCCGCTGGATCGACACGGAAAATTTCCACGTCACGCTGCGCTTCATCGGCGACGTGGAGGGCCATGTCGCCGACGAGATCGCGGGCGCGCTGGACCGGGTGCAGCGGCCCGGCTTCGCCCTGACGCTTTCCGGCGTCGGCGCGTTCGGCGGCAAGAAGCCCCATTCGGTCTATGCGGCGGTCGCCCCCTCCCCCGGCCTGAACGCGCTCCAGGCCGAGATCGAGCGTATCTGCCAGCGTCTCGGCCTGCCCGCCGATCCCCGAAAGTTCACGCCGCACGTGACGCTTGCCCGCTTGCGCAACACATCGGCCGGGGATGTGGCGCACTATCTGAGCGCGCGGGGCAATTTCTCGGCGATGCCGTTCCGGGCGTCGCGGTTCGTGCTGATGTCTTCGCGCGACTCGGTCGGCGGCGGACCCTATGTGGTGGAGGAAGCCTGGCCTTTGTCCGGCGGGGCCGAGCACCGCCGCGCCGACGGCGCCTGGGACGGGCTCGCCGCGCCTGCTTGGCGCCCCTACTGACCGGACGGCTCTATGGCGCGCCAGCCGATGAGCCCGGACGAAGCGCGGGAAGCGCTTGAAAAGCTCGACGGCTGGCAACTGGCGGAGGACGGCAAAGCGATCGCCAAGACGTTCACCTTCCGCAATTTCAGCGAAGCCTTCGCGTTCATGACAAGGGCTGCGATGGCCGCGGAAAAGCTCGACCACCATCCCGACTGGTCGAACGCCTACAAGACGGTTTCGGTCAGCCTTTCCACGCATGACGCCGGCGGGTTGACGGAGCTCGACTTCAAGCTGGCGGCGCGCATGGACCGCTTCGCTGCGCAGGCTTGAACGGCCTCTCGCGGCTCCCACATTTCACGGGGAGAGGCGGGAGGCCCTAATGCCCAGGCGAAGCGCCAGCCGAGCAGAAAACGTGAGTTTTGCGCACAGAGCCGCCGCCGAGCCGTCCAGGCTTCAGGGTTTTTGGCGCACCGTCAAGCGCGCGGCCGGCAAGATTCCCTTCATGGAAGACGTGGTCGCCGCCTACTATTGCGCGCTGGACGCCAAGACGCCGCTGCGCGCCAAGGCGATGATCTTTGGCGCGCTCGGCTACTTCATCCTGCCGACCGACGCCATTCCAGACTTCATTTTAGCATTCGGCTTCACCGACGACATTGCGGTGCTGACGGCGGCGATCGCGGCCGTCCAGGCGCATATGACCCCGGCGCACCGCACTGCGGCGAGAGAAGCGCTGGCCGACTTGCAGACGTCGTAACCATTCGGAAACCTTGCGGTTTCGGCGCCGTCCCGCGCCAAACTGTTGCCGCTTTCGTGGGCTTCGTTGCTTCTGACAGGAGCGTGCCCGAAACGCAGCGGAGCCTTTCAACGCGGTTTCGGCTGGAACCTGGCAAGCCAGCAGGTCCGGCATCGCCGCGAAGGCGGTTCACGCTTTGGTAACCCTGTCACGGTCACAATGATGTCCTGGGATGCCCTGGGAACGCAGCGCTTGGGCGCGCGTGCCTCCAGCGTCGCATGGGCGGAGAAACGGAAAAACGATGCGCGGATGGATTGCAGTTCTCGGCTCGGCCCTGATGGCGCTCTCAGTGGCGCCCGCGCTGGCGCAGTCGGCAACCAAGATCGGCCAGCACGATGCCTGGGGCACCTACAGCTACCAGGCCAAGGGCGGCAAGGTGTGCTATGTGCTGACCGTGCCTAAGGACAAGCAGCCGCCTTCGGTGGACCACGGCGACATCTTCTTCTTCGTCAGCCAGCGCCCCGGCCAGTCCGTCGCCTACGAGCCGCAGTTCATCGCCTCCTACGATCTCCAGTCGAACTCCAAGGTGACGGTTTCCGTTGGCCCGAAAAGCTTTTCCATGTTCACCAAGGGCAAGTCGGCCTGGGTGGAGAACGCCGCCGACGAGCCGGCGCTGATCGCCGCCATGAAGGGCGGCACCGACATGAAGATCGCCGCGAAGTCGAAGCGCGGCACCGCCACCAACTACACCTTTTCCCTCAAGGGCATCTCCGCCGCGCTCGGCTCCATCGCTACCTGCAAGTAAGCGCGGCAAGTCCGGAAGTTGTGGGAGGCCGGGCGACCCCCGGTCTTTCTGCTTTCCACGCGCTCGGCATGACGCGGGCGCGAAGCCGTGTTAAGGGCTGCAAAACTTTGCACGCGCTTCGCGCAAAACTATATCTCACGCCATGACCACGACGCTTGACCTTTCGCCGGCTGCCCGGCCGCTGCCGCCTGTTGCCGCGCTGTCCCCTGAGAAGCCTACGCTGATCGGGCTTTCCCGCGACGAACTAGGCGCCGCCCTGATCGAAGCCGGCGTGCCGGAGCGCCAGGCGCGGATGCGCGTCGGCCAGCTTTGGCACTGGCTCTACGTGCGCGGCGTGTCCGACTTCGCCGAGATGCGCAACATCTCCAGGGATTTGCGCGAAACGCTGGAAAAGAATTTTTCGATCGCCCGGCCGGAGATCGTGGAAGAGCAGATTTCGCGCGACGGCACGCGCAAGTGGCTGTTCCGCTTCCCTCCGCGCGGCGCCGGACGCCCCGTCGAGATCGAGACCGTCTATATTCCGGAGGAAGGGCGCGGCACGCTCTGCATCTCCTCCCAGGTCGGCTGCACGCTGACCTGCTCCTTCTGCCACACCGGCACGCAGAAGCTGGTGCGCAACCTCACAGCGGAAGAGATTCTGGCGCAGCTGATGACGGCGCGCGACCGCTTGGGCGACTTCCCCGACCGCGACACGCCGGCCGGCGCCATCGTCCCGGCGGAAGGGCGCAAGGTGTCCAACGTCGTGATGATGGGCATGGGGGAGCCGCTCTACAATTTCGAGAACGTCAAGCAGGCTCTGCTGGTCGCCTCCGACGGCGACGGGCTGTCGCTGTCCAAGCGCCGCATCACGCTCTCGACCTCCGGCGTGGTGCCGGGCATCCCGCGCACGGGCGCGGAGATCGGCGTGATGCTGGCCATCTCGCTGCACGCCGTTACCGACGAGTTGCGCGACGTGCTGGTGCCGATCAACAAGAAGTATCCGCTGCGCGACCTGATGGACGCCTGCCGGCGCTATCCCGGCCTGTCCAACGCGAAGCGCATCACCTTCGAATATGTGATGCTGAAGGGCGTCAACGACTCCCTGGCCGATGCGCGCGAGATGGCGCGGCTGCTGAAAGGCGTCCCCGCCAAGATCAACCTGATCCCCTTCAACCCCTGGCCCGGTACGCAGTACGAGTGCTCGGACTGGGGCACGATCGAGAAATTCGCCGACTTCATCAACGACGCCGGCTACGCCTCGCCGATCCGACGCCCTCGCGGCCGCGACATCCTCGCCGCCTGCGGGCAGCTGAAGTCGGAGTCGGAGCGGATGCGCAAGACCGAGCGGCTGGCCTTCGAGGCCATGATGATCGCCGGGCACGGCGAGGCCTGATTTAAGCCACCTTCGGTAGGGTGACCTGGCCTTCCGCGTTCACAAGAGCCAGCATGACGGCGCCATCGATTGATCCTTCGGGTTAGAGCATCGGACGGTTAATCGCACGCAGTCTGCCGGCCGGGGGCGGGCGCAG
>CAXTCF010000032.1:0-10827 GCA_964242945.1 uncultured Rhizobiaceae bacterium
CCCCTTGAGGGGAGGGATAAAGGGTGGGGGTAAGCAACCTTGCCGACAAAGATCGACCCCAAGTCTATAAAGCGCGCCCGGCGTCTGCGCAGCAACATGACAGATGGTGAGCGCAAGCTTTGGCGCGAGTTGCGGGAGTTCCGTCGTCTCTATGGCATCCACATCAGACGCCAAGCGCCCCTCGGCTTGTACACACCCGATTTTGTGATCCATGAACACAAGCTAGTCATAGAAGTGGATGGGGAGCAGCACTCCACGAGCATTGGCCGAGCGAAGGACAGCATCCGGGACGTCTGGCTGGCAAACCAAGGTTACCGCGTGTTGCGGTTGACGACAGGCGAGTTGTCCGACCGCTTCGACGGCTGCGTGGAAGACGTCCTTCGGGCGCTTGGCCTTATGGACGTCAGCGCCCCCACCTTCAGCCCCTCCCTGCAAGGGCGCGGGGAAAACGAGCTTTGCCCATGACCATCATTCCAATTGCCGAACCCGGCGCCGGCGTTGGTCGCGTGGGACTTCTAGGCCGGCTTGCCACAGGCAGCGCCGGGCCCGTTTTCACCATCCTGCTTGGCATCATTACAATCTGGTACATCGGCGCCTTCGCCCTCAACGCGCCGTTCCAGCGCGACCTCAACGCACGGAGCGGACAGGCACCCGGCGCAATCGCATTCATCGGCCAGACGCTTTCGCAGCCGAAGCCTACCTTGCCCGCCCCGCACCAAGTGGCGCAGAACTTTTTCGAGAACACGTTTCTGCGCAAGGTCACGAGCCCAAGGAGCCTCGTGTTTCACGCCTGGGTGACGCTCTCCTCGACGCTCGCCGGCTTCGCCTTCGGCACCGCGCTCGGCATCCTCATCGCTGTCGGCATCGTGCATGTGGCGGCGCTCGACCGCAGCCTGATGCCTTGGATCATCACCAGTCAGACGATCCCCATCCTCGCCATCGCGCCGATGATCATCGTGGTGCTGGCGGCGATCGGAGTCACCGGGCTGGTGCCCAAGGCGATGATCTCCACCTACCTTTCCTTCTTCCCGGTGACGGTCGGCATGGTGAAGGGCCTGCGCTCGCCCGACCTGATGCATTGCGACCTCATGCACACCTATCACGCCAGCCGCAGCCAAACCTTCTGGAAGCTGCGCCTGCCGGCTTCCGTGCCGTTCCTGTTCGCTTCGATGAAAGTGGCGGTGGCGGCAAGCCTTGTCGGGGCGATCGTCGGGGAATTGCCGACCGGCGCGGTCGCCGGCATCGGCGCGAAGCTGCTCGCCGGCTCCTACTACAGCGACACGATCGGCATGTGGTCGGCGCTGATCGCCGGCTCGGTCGTGGCGGCGCTGCTGGTCACAGTCGTCGGTTTGATCGGCAGGCTGGTGGAGCGTGCAATGGGCGCGCGGCCGGCATGAGGCGTTTTTTGCTCTCGTGGCAGGCAGTGTTTGCCGCACTGCTCTGCATCGCTGCCTGGGCGCTCGGACCGTTGACGCAAGCAGGCGCCGACGTGCTCGCGGACCCGACGATCAGCGTCTATGACCCGTTCCTTGTCACGGGCTCGCCGATCCGCTGGACGCTGCTTGCATCCGCCTTGCTGTCCACCCTCCGGCAACCCGCGTGGAGCCGCGCCGCTCTCCTGTTCGTGGGCGCGCATCTGGCAGTCTGGATGCTGCTGTCCGGCATTGCGGGCAACGAAGGCACCGCCCGCCTGCCGTTCTTCCTGTTTCTCGGCTCCGGCTGGCTGCTCGCCTGGGGCTGCGTGTCCGTGCTTTCCGGCATGCGCCCGCGCTCCCGCACTGCCGCAAACCTTCTCCGCTTGACCATTCCTGCGATCTTCGGGGCCTGGATTCTGTTCATCTGGGAAGCGGTCACGCGCGGCGCCGGCATTCCCTTCATTTTGCTGCCGCCGCCTTCCGCCATCGGGGCGCGCATCGCCGGCTCGGTGCCTACCCTGCTCGCCGACATGCGCCAGACCATCCTGAAGGCAGTCATCGCCGGCTACCTCATGGGCTGCGGCGCGGGCTTCCTCGCGGCCATCCTCGCCGATCGATTCGATTTTCTGCGCCGCGGCCTGATCCCGGTCGGCAACATGGTCTCGGCGCTGCCGATCATCGGCGTCGCGCCGATCATGGTGATCTGGTTCGGCTTCGGCTGGGAGTCCAAGGCGGCCGTCGTCGTGATCATGACCTTCTTCCCGATGCTGGTAAACACGGTCGCCGGCCTCGCCGCTTCAGGCCACATGGAGCGCGACCTGATGCGCACCTACGCCTCGTCCTACTGGCAGACGCTCGCCAAGCTGCGCCTGCCCGCCGCGATGCCCTTCCTCTTCAACGCGCTGAAGATAAACTCCACGCTTGCCCTGATCGGGGCAATCGTGGCGGAATTCTTCGGCACGCCGGTCGTCGGCATGGGCTTCCGCATCTCGACGGAGGTCGGCCGCATGAACATCGACATGGTTTGGGCGGAAATTGCTGTTGCAGCCCTTTGCGGTTCCGTCTTTTATGGGCTCCTTGCCCTCGCAGAGAGGGCCGTCACGTTCTGGCATCCGTCGGTGCGCGGCGCATAGGATAAAGAAACCAGAGGGAAACGATGAAAGCACTTCTTACCGCCGCGCTGGCTGGCGCGGTTTCGTTGCTTACGGTGCAGGCCTTCGCTGCCGATGCCGTTACGCTTCAGCTGAAATGGGTCACGCAGGCGCAGTTCGCCGGCTACTACGTCGCCAAGGACAAGGGTTTCTACGGCGACGAGAACCTCGACGTCACGATCAAGCCGGGCGGTCCCGACATCGCGCCGGAGCAGGTGATCGCCGGCGGCGGTGCCGACGTGATCGTGGACTGGATGGGCGGCGCGCTGGCCGCCCGCGAGAAGGGCGTGCCGCTGGTCAACATCGCCCAGCCCTTCAAGAAGGCCGGCATGGAACTCGTCTGCCCGAAGGACGGCCCGATCAAGACCGAAGCCGACTTCAAGGGCCGCACGCTCGGAGTCTGGTTCTTCGGCAACGAGTACCCGTTCTATGCCTGGATGAACAAGCTCGGCATGAAGACGGACGGCGGTGCTGACGGCGTCACCGTGCTCAAGCAGAGCTTCGACGTGCAGCCGCTGATCCAGAAGCAGGCCGACTGCATCTCGGTGATGACCTACAACGAATACGGCCAGGTGCTCGATGCTGGCTACAAGCCGGAAGACCTCGTCGTCTTCAACTATTCGGCGATGGGCAACGACCTGCTGGAGGACGGGCTCTACGCCGACGAGACCAAGCTCAAGGACGCAGCCTTCGCCGACAAGATGGTCCGCTTCGTCCGCGCTTCCATGAAGGGCTGGAAATACGCCGTGGAGCACCCCGACGAAGCCGCCGGGATCGTCGTGGACAATGGCGGCCAGGACGAGAACCACCAGAAGTTCATGATGGGCGAGGTCGCCAAGCTGATCGACAACGCCGACGGCAAGCTGAACCAGGCGGCTTACGAGCGCACGGAAAAGGCGCTCATCGACCAGAAGATCATCACCAAGAAGCCGGAAGGCGCCTGGACGAGCGCCATCACCGACAAGGCGGTGCAGTAGGCATCTCCTCGCGCAACGACGGGCGGCCCATGCGAACTCTCGCGCGGGCGGCCCGGCCGCACGCTTATGCGCACGAAACTTGACTCGCCCTGCGTAAGGTCTGAATAGGCGGCTTTCATGCAGAGTCGTCGTGCCAATGTATCTGCTTCACCAAGAGGCGACACGGAAAGAAACCTACAGGCATCTTCCATTGCAGGCGCGAGCGGATGCCGACTTCATTCCCATCGTGAACCCGGCTCATATGGCTGAGGTGCTCGCGTCGCATGCCTTCCATGTCGCCGACGCCGCCGAAGACTATCGGCAGATTTCCCGCCGGACAGGGCAGCGATTCCCGACAGTCATCGCCGCGCTCGACCAGATTCCTCTGGCGAAGGAAGGGCAAGCGCATCGCGACCTCCGCGATGCGATGGCGCAGGTGATCGCGGCCAAGGCGAAGAAGATCGGACCGCGACTGGAGTTCGATCTCAAGCGGCTGTTCGGCGACCTCATCGTTGCAGGGCGCCGGATCGACCTCGTCGCCGATGTCGCGCTCCCGACCTACGCCAGCGCGTTTTCCGAGCTTCTCGACTTGGAGCCGAGCCTTGTCCGCGAAGGCGCGGAGTCGGAGGTCTTCGACCGCCTGATCAGCCTCAACCGCCGCAAGCGGCTCGAGGCGAACATGGTCGCTACCCTGGAAAGGCTGAAGCCGGCAGCCGGCCTCGGCACTTTTTCCCCCGAATTCGCGCTGGCCATCACCATTCTCGGCCGGGACGCGCTGGTCGGCTCGCTTTCGGTCGCCCTCTGGTACGAGTTCGCACGGAACGCGGGACGCAGGCTCGACGAGATCGACTTCGGACCGACGCTCGGGGCGACCGGCGTTCCGGTCATCGAACGGCTGGCGGTCGAAGACACCCATATCAGCGGCGTGCCGATCGCCAAGGGAACACGCGTCCGGCTGTTCTTCGATGCCACGTCGCGCCAGAACGCAGGCGCGGATGCCGGGCTCCTGTTCGGGAAGGGCCGGCATCTCTGTCTCGGCAAGCCGATCGCGCTCGTCGCCTGGCGGATGGTGACGACGCTTCTCAACCGCTCCGACCTGCGCGTCGAACCATCGAGCTTCGCATTCCGCAAGGGCGATTTCATCTTCAACTATCCGGAGCACGCCTATGTCGAACTTGGAGTCTGATGAAATCGCCTTGGCTTGCGCGGCGGCTTTTCGGGAACTCAACGGACTCGCCAACACGCCGGGCGCGCGCAGCCTCTCCGATGCCGCGCTGATCTCACGCCCGATGCAGGAACTCGATGTCGACAGCCTGTCGATCATGGAATTCGTGATGACGGTCGAAGATCGTTTCGGCGTCGAACTCGATGAACTGGCCGTCAACCATTGTCAGACGATCGGAGACCTCGCGGCGTTGATCCGGCAGGCGAGGGGTGTTTAGCCTCTTCAAGCGGCCGGAGGTTTCCCCGGAAACCGAAGATGCGTTGACTCCCCTGGAGATCCTGGCGCTGCTTGCCAGGCAGCCTCGTCTGCGCGATGCCTTCAGGGTCGGCCGGTACCTCAAGGAGCATGCTCCGAAGCGATTCGTGCGAAGCACGCTCGTGCCTGGGGTCGACCACTGCACCGCAAATCTGGGTGCCGGACGCCTGCTCGTCTGCTTTGCGGGGCGGACTCAGCGGTTCATGGCGCCAGTCTCCGTGTTTCTCCAGATGATCGACGACCGGGCCAGCGACCTGCTGCTTCTCTTCGACCGCCAGAAGCGCCACTTCAACGATGGCGTCGACGGCTTCGGCAACTCGCTGCCCGCGCTGGCGCACCGCATCTCTGCCTTTGCCGACCAGCGGAACTACCGGAGCATCGTGACGGTGGGTTGGAGCATGGGAGGACTGCCTGCGTTGCGGGCAGGCCGGCTCATGGGGGCGACACGCGCGATTTCGATCGGCGGGCGGCTCGTCTGGCATGTGGAAAGGCTCAAGACCCGCACCGGCCTCGAAGCCTTCGATCCCCTTTGCAGCTGCATCCGCGGAAAAACCCCCTGCTTCCTCCTTTATGGAAGGGGCCACGCTGCCGATGCACGGGATGCCCGCATCGTGCTTGGCATGGTGCCTCGAAGCAAGTGCCTGGAAGTTGCGAGCGAAAAGCATAATGCCGTGCATCAATATTTTGAAGCCGGCAGCCTTCCGCGCTTGTATGAACTTCTGACCGATGAAGAGCGCGAGCCGCGGCAAACCGACATCGACTCGCTGCCGATCTGATCGCCAGGGAAGAGGCCGAGCCTCATCTTTGCAAGCAGGAGCATCTGGCGTCCAAGGGAAATCACCTAAAGCATGTCTCCCAAAAGTGGGCACCGGTTTTGGGGAAAAGACATGCGTGAAAACAATAGGCTAAGGCGGGTTGGATGAGGCCGAAAGGCCGCAACCCGCTTTAGCGCCGCAAGACTGCGGCGGCTCAACAGGCCGGAGCGATCGAGCCGGCGCAGCCGGGGCCTTGAACCTTGCCCTTCGCATGATGGAAGGCGCCAGTGTGCTGAGGTGCCGACGTTTGTCCCTCTTTACCTTCGGTGTACCCGGCTCCGCTAGTGTTCCGCCATCGTTCCGTTGCGATGGCCTCGACATGGCACAGACCTCCGCCTCGCGGCTGCCCACTCTCGACCTTCTGCGCCTGATTTCGGCGCTGGCCGTCGTGTTCTTCCACTACGGCTTCCGCATGCGCCTTTCGGGCGAGGGCGGCGGAACCGGCTTCCCGGAACTGGCACCCTTCGCGCAGTGGTTCGAGACCGGGCTTCTGGTCTTCTTCGGCATCTCCGGCTACGTGATCGCCATGTCGGCCGAGAACCGCGGCGCCTTCGACTTCGCGGCCGGGCGTTTCGCGCGGCTCTGGCCGACATTCATGCTCTGCGCGACGGTCACCGCGCTGGTGATGCTTGTCTGGCCCGTCCCCGGCATCCCTGCGCCGACGCTCGCGCAATGGCTGGCGCATGCGATAATCATTGCGCGGGCGCTTGGCCAGCCGTTCCTCGACGGCGCCTATTGGACGATCGCCTATGAGATCATCTTCTACGGCTGGGTATTCCTCCTCATGGTAACCGGACTGTGGGAGCGGGCGTGGCGTCCGGCGGTGCTGGTCTGGCTCCTTGTCTCGATCGGCAATGAGGGACTGATCGGCAGCGCTGCCCTCCGCAAGCTGCTCATCACGGAATATTCCGGCTTCTTCGCCTTCGGGCTGGTCCTGTTTCACCTGTATCGCCGCGCCTCGCCCGCGACGCTGGGCTTGCTGTACCTCGCCGTGTTCTGGGCCTGCGCCGCGCCCTTGATGGTCGAGCACGAGTTCATCGACCTGTACAACCTCCACCGCAATCCCACGGGCGTCGCCCTGACGGGGCCGCTGGCGATCGGTGCGGTGGCGCTTTGCGCCGGCTTGCGCTGGACGCCGGTTCCGCCCAGTGCGGCGCTGGCGCTGGGTTCTCTGACCTATCCGCTCTACCTGCTGCACCAGCACATCGGCTACGCCGTGTTCGCGCGCTTTGGCAGCACGGCGAACCGATGGGTCATTTTAGTTGCACTGCTGGCGGTGCTCCTGACCGCGGCCTTCGCGATCGGGCGCTGGATCGAGCCGCCCTGCCGGCGCTGGATCCTTGCGCGCGCACGCGCCCTCCTCGCGCGATTGCCGTCCGCCGCCCGCCCGCTTCCTGCCTGACGCGGCTTCCCAGCCGTGCTATCAGGCGACCGAAGCGGGAGATCGCACATGGGCCTTCTGATCAATCTGGAGCCGGAGGACCAAAGCCGTCTGGACGCGCTTTCAGCGCTGACCGGGCGCGACACGGCGGATCAGGTCCGCGAAGTGATCCTGCGATGGCTGGAGAACATGGAGGATATCGCGACGGCGGATGCCGTCATGGAGCGTGTCCGGCGCGGCGAGGAACGCATCTATATCCTCTGAAGAAATAAGAAAAGAACTTAGAGCATCGGACGATTGACTATACGAACGGCGCACGCCGTTCTCTGCGCAAGCTTGAACTTCAGTCAGCCCGACGCATCGTTGATTTTCTCGATCTTCGGATTGCAACGAGCGAAAATCCGCGACCGCGAACTCGTCGTCCTCGTGATCGAAATCGGCAACCGGCGCGAAATCTACCGCTGACCGGCAGCCTCGCGAATTTCCGTCAATGTCCTTGTCGGTGTGATCGCTTCCACGTCGAGCCTGATCTCTATCAGGGCCGGCTTTCCCGCAGCAACCGCCCGCCCGAAGGCGGGAGCGAACTCCTCCGTGCGCTCCACCGTTTCGCCGTGCCCGCCATAGGCGCGGGCCAGTGCGGCGAAGTCGGGGTTGTTGAGGCTCGTCCCTTCCACGCGGCCGGGATATTCCCGCTCCTGGTGCATGCGGATGGTGCCGTAGGAGCCGTTGTTGACGACGATTACAAGGATCGCGGCGCCGTATTGCACGGCGGTGGCAAACTCCTGCCCGTTCATCAGGAAGCAGCCGTCGCCGGCAAAGGCGACGACCGTGCGCTCCGGGTAACACAACTTGGCGGCGACAGCCGCCGGCGTGCCGTAGCCCATCGAGCCGGACGTCGGCGCGGCCTGGGTGCGGAAGCGCCGGAAGCGGTAGAAGCGGTGCACCCAGGTCGCATAATTGCCGGCGCCGTTGCAGAGGATGGCGTCCTCAGGGAGCGTCTCACGCAGGAAATTGATGATCGGCCCCATTTGGACCGCGCCGGGACCGCTTTCGGGCGGCGTGGACCATTCGAGATAGCTGCCGTGCAGCGCCGTCGTCATGTCGGCAAAGGGCGGCGGGGTGTCCGGCAGGTTGGCGGCGAAAGCCCGGGCGAAAGCTTCCGGCGTCGCCACGATCGGCAAGGTCGGACGGTAGAGGCGGCCGAGTTCCGAGGCGTCGGGGAAGATGTGGACGAGCGGCTGCCTGGGGTAGGGGCTGGTCAGCAGCGTGTAGTCCGAGGACGGCATCTCGCTCATGCGGGCGCCTACCAGGACTAGCAGGTCCGCGTTCTTGATCGTCTCGCCGAGCTTGGGATTGATGCCGATGCCGACATCCCCGGCATAGCAGGGGTGGAGATGGTCGAAGAGCATCTGGCGGCGGAAGGAGCAGCCGACCGGCAGCCCCCAGGCCTCCGCCGCCTTCTGGATGTCCGAGACCGCCTTCTCGCTCCAGCGCGTGCCCCCTAAGATCATGAACGGGCGCTCGGCTTTTCCAAGCATGTCGAAGAACGTCTCCATTTCCGCTCGACCGGGCGAGGACCCTACCGGCACGAAGGGCAGCGGCGCTGGCGCCTCTACCGCGTCCGTCAGCATGTCTTCGGGCAACGCGACTACGACAGGGCCGGGTCGGCCGGAGGTGGCGACAGCAAAGGCGCGGGTGATCAGCTCTGGAATGCGCGCCGCATCGTCAATCTCCACCACCCACTTCGCAACCGAGCCGAAGAACGCGGAATAGTCGATCTCTTGGAAGGCTTCGCGACCGCGGATGCCGCGCGCGACCTGCCCGATGAACAGGATCATCGGCACCGAGTCCTGCGCGGCGATGTGGAGGCCGGGCGAGGCGTTGGTGGCGCCGGGACCGCGCGTGACGAAGCAGATGCCGGGCCTGCCCGTCAGCCGCCCCTCGCAGTCGGCCATCATCGCAGCACCGCCTTCCTGGCGGCAGACGACCGTGCGGATAGGGGAGTCGTGCAGCGCATCGAGCACGGCGAGGTAGGACTCGCCGGGAACGCAGAAGATGCGCTCGACGCCGTTCGCCTCCAGGCAATCGACGATCAGCTGGCCGCCGGTGCGGGTCATGAGGAAGCCTCCAGTTCGGCCAGAACTTCCGCCGTGTGCTGTCCGAGCCGCGGGGCGGGGCGGGAATATTCAAGCGGCGTGCGGCTGAACACCATGGGCGCGCGCACGGAGGGGATCGCGTTGCCGGCATCGTCCGCGAGGTCGAGGCGCATGCCGCGGTGCACGATCTGCGGATCGGAGAACATTGCGCCGACCGTGTTGATCGGGCTCGCCGGGACGCCGGCGGCTTCGAGCTTCGCCAGCAGGTCGTCGCGCTGGACATGGATCAATGTTTCCGCAAGAAGCGGACGCAGCGCCTCGCGGTGGGCGACGCGCGCGGCGTTGGCAGCGAAGCGCGGGTCATCCGGCAGCGTGTCGAGGCCGACGACCTCGCAGAAGCGGCGGAACTGGCCGTCATTGCCCACCGCCAGGATGAAATGCCCGTCAGCGACGGAGAAAACCTCGTAGGGCGCAATGTTGGGATGCGCGTTGCCCATCTGCGCGGGCGAGCGGCCGGAAACCAGGAAATTCATGTTCTGGTTGGCGAGCACCGCCACCTGGGCGTCGAACAGGCTCATGTCGATGTGCTGGCCCTCGCCGGTGGCTTGGGCGTGGCGGAGCGCGGCCTGGATGGCGATCACAGCGTAAAGGCCCGTGACAATGTCGGATACCGCAACGCCGACCTTCTGCGGCTCACCACCGGCCAGCCCGGTGATCGACATCAGGCCGGACATGCCCTGGATGATGAAGTCGTAGCCGGCGCGGGCGGCATAGGGACCGTCCTGGCCGAAGCCGGTGATGGAGCAATAGACCAGACGCGGGTTCGCCTTCCGCAGGCTTTCATAATCCAATCCATGCTTCCGAAGACCGCCGACCTTGAAATTCTCGATCAGCACGTCGGCCGTGGCCGCGAGGCGCTTCACCGCTTCCGCGCCCTCGGACGTGGAGAAGTCGAGCGCGACCGAGCGCTTGCCCCGGTTGCAGGCGTGATAGTAGGCGGCCGAAAGGTTCTCGCCTCCGCTGCCTTCCACGAAAGGGGGGCCCCAGCCGCGCGTGTCGTCGCCGCTTTCCGGGTTTTCCACCTTGATCACGTCGGCGCCGAGATCGGCCAGGCACTGCCCAGCCCAAGGGCCTGCCAGGATGCGGGCAAGCTCGATGACGCGGATGCCGTGAAGGGGAGGGAGGCTCATGCAGCGGCCCGGATGGAAAGGCAACGCGGCTCTACCAACCGGAAGAGAGCCTGTCACCCGCCAGGACGAGGATTACGGATGCGAAACCTTGAAGTCGGATTTTCTACAATTTCGTGATCAGGCAATATGGAACTACCTTGGCTCCGCCGCGCTTTTGCCCCACCTTCGCCATCGGTCTTAACGAGGAGCCCGCACGATGACGCTGACACGTTCACTCAACGCAGTGATGTTTGGTGCCGCGCTCGCTTTTGTCGGGGCTCTGATCCTCGGCGTCCTGCCCTGATCTCCCGACTCATTCAAATCTGCAAAGAGAAAGGCCGCGCTCGTTGAGAGCCCCCCCATT
>CAXTCF010000032.1:10837-28899 GCA_964242945.1 uncultured Rhizobiaceae bacterium
GCGGCGGTCGCGCCCCGCCGGCCTTTTCTTTTGGCGTTTCGGCCAGTTGCGGGCGGCGACGGATTCCTGTCGGCGCACCACCGGCTTTGCCCGGATGCCGATCATGTGGCAGATGGCGAAGACGAGATCCGCCCGGTTCATCGTGTAGAAGTGGAAGTCGCCGACGCCGCGCTCCACGAGGTCCAGCACCTGCTCGGCTGCAACCGCGGATGCCACCAGCGCGTGGGTCTGCGGGTCCTTTTCCAGTCCTTCGAAGCGCTCCGCCAGCCAGGCCGGCACATGCGCGCCGCAGCGCGACGAGAAGTTGGCGACCTGGGTGAAATTGTGCACGGGCAGGATGCCCGGCACGATCGGGATGTAGATGCCGGCCCGCCTGGCGCGCTCGACGTAGCGTTCGTAGAGGTCGTTGTCGAAGAAGAACTGGGTGATGGCGCGGGTGGCGCCGGCGTCCACCTTGCGCTTCAGCATGTCGATGTCGGTGGCGAAGTCCGGGCTTTCCGGGTGCTTTTCAGGGTAGGCCGAAACCGACACGTCGGTAGCGCCGGCCCGGCGCAGGGCGCCGATCAGGTCGGCCGAAGAGGAGTAGCCGCCGGGATGCGGTTTGTAGCTCGTGCCGACGCCGGCTGCCGGATCGCCGCGCAGCGCCACGAAGCGCGTCACGCCCATGCCGGTGAACTCTTCGATCACCCCATCCACCTCGTCGCTGGTCGCATCCACGCAAGTCATGTGGGAGGCCGGCGAGAGCGTCGTCTCGTTCAGGATGCGGCGAACGGTGCGCGCCGTGCGCTCCCGCGTCGAGCCACCCGCGCCATAGGTCACGGACACGAATTTCGGCTGGAGCGGCTCCAGGCGCATCACGGTCTGCCAGAGTTTTGCTTCCATGTCGTCGTTCTTCGGCGGGAAGAACTCGAAGGAAACGCGGATCTTGTCGCCGATATCGGGACGGCGGGACAAGCGGAAGTTCGACATCATGCGGTTTCCCTCTGCTCAAGTGCTTGGCGTGCCGGAGCGGCCATTAGGCTGCGCGGATCGCGGCCGATCCAAAGTTTCACGGTGAGTTTCGCCTGAGCGTTCTCGGCGGCTTCCACCGTGCGCGTGCCGTCGGCAAGCAGGCCGGTTTCGGTGAACCACTCCGCAATCTGCCGGTCGGAGAAGCCGAGGCGCGCGTGGGCGTGATCGCCGCGCAGGAATTCCAGGCCGTGCGGGGCGAAGTCCACGATGAGCAGCCGGCCGTTCGGCCGCAGGAACTTTGCCGCCTCGCGCACAACCAAGGCGGGATCGTCGAGGTAGTGCAGCACCTGATGCATGGTCACGAGGTCGAAGCTGTTGCGCTCCACGGGCGCGGAAAACAGGTCGGCCTGCCGGACCTGGGCGTGCGCGACGCCGGCCCGGTCGAGATTGGCGCGCGCAACGCTGAGCATCTCGCGCGACTGGTCGATGCCGACGCCGCGGCGGTAGAGGGGCCCAAGGATTTCCAGCACGCGGCCGGTGCCCGTGCCGAGGTCCAGCATCGACTGGAAAGGCCGGCTGCCCAGCGCCTCCAGGATCGCGCGCTCCACGGCCTCGTCCGGCGCATGCAGGGAGCGGATCGAGTCCCAGCGCGGCGCGTTGCGCGCGAAATAGTCGGCGGCCCGCGCCTGCCTCTGGCCCTTCACCGAAGACAAGCGCTCGCCGTCGCGCACAAGCTGCTCGTCTCCGTCCGCGACGCGGCGCACGAGGTCCAGCACGAAGTCGCGCATGCCGTCCCTGTCCGCGAGCCGGAAAAACGCCCAGGAGCCTTCCTGGTAGCGCTCGATCAGCCCATCTTCGAGCAGCAGCTTGAGATGGCGCGAGACACGCGGCTGCGACTGGTTGAGGATGTCGGTCAGATCGGACACGGTAAGGTCGCCGCGGGCAAGCAGCGTCAGGATGCGGAAGCGGCTTGTTTCGGCCGCCGCCTTGAGCACATCCACCAACCTGTCCAGCGAAACACCTTCCACCGATTCACCCGTTTGAAAAACACATAAGCATATCTTTATGTCATTTCATCCGATGAGGCAAGCGGGTATGCCGCAAACAAACCAGGAATTGTCGCGCACCTCCGGCTGGGGCTCGCCGCGATGAGGGGCGGGCGCACGGAGCGGCAGCGGACGGTCGCCAAGGCGTTGACGGCGCTGCTCCCCTTGGTTCCTTTCGCCGATGCGGAGATTATCCGGACGGAAGCCAGCGCCCCGCACTTGCGCGCCCTGCCGCCGAGCATCGCGGTCTGGCTGGCGACGGTCGCGCATGTGCGCCACCAGCATACCGACTACGACGCGCTGCTTGCCGAGGGCTACGACCGCGATGCCGCGCGCTTCTTCGTGGCCGACGCGATCAATGCGGCCCTGACCCGTTGGCGTTCGACCCGGCTGCTTGACCCCGAAGCGGCCGAGGAGAACTGATCCACCGCAAAAGCGCTGCCAAGCTCTCTCGATTTTTCCGCAAACGCGATAGGCTCGATGCGCGCTTGGAAGGGGAGCGGCGATGGCGGAGCAGCACGGAGGCGAACCGGAGCACAAGCCGGCGGAGGGTGCGGCGAGTGAGAAGCGCCGGACGGCGCTGGAGTTCGTCCGCGAGCAGTTCTCCTTGCCGGGCATCGAGGCGTGGTCGAACTCGACGCGCGCCGTGCTCATCAACGCGCTCTTCCTCCTCACGGTGGTCGTGGTGTTTCCGGTGCTGATCGCGCAGTTCCGGCGCGGCGAAGTGGTGATCGAGCCGATCGCGGTGCCGCAGGCCTTGATCGACCAGGGCCTGACCGCCGACGTTGCCGCAAGCCGGCTTTGGGACGGCATGAAGGACGTCAAGGACAAGGCGAACACGGCAAAGACGTCGATCGACGCCATACCCAGCGCGCAGCAGGTGCAGTTCTCCTTTCCCGATTCCGGCATCTCCATCGAATCTCTGGTGTTCCATGTCCGGCGCATGTTCAATACGTATGAAACGCGCATCGCCGGAGAGATCACCTGTACCGATTCCAGTTGCGCCCGGTCCGGCATGCAACTGCGGCTGCGCGTGATCCGGAACGACATCGACATCATAAATCTGCCGCCGCTGGGCAACGGGATGGAGCGCCGCTACTTCGAGGATGCCGCGCGAAGCGTGCTCGGGCTGCTCGACCCCTTCGTGGCGATGGCGGCGCTCTCGCACGATCAGCCGGACGCAGCCGTGGCGGAGGGCTTTCGCAGGATCCGCGCGGGCCATCCCGACAGCGGATGGTTCTACGACCAGATCGGCCGCATCCGCATGGAACAGGGACGCCTGCCCGACGCCATCGACGCATTCCGCAACGCGATCGACCTGGACAAGGGATTTTTCCAGGCTCATGCGGGATTGGGCGACGCGCTCCTGCGCCATGGCGATCTCGACGAGGCGGACAAGGAACTCACTTTCGCACGCAACCGCAACCCGACGGATCCGAGGACCCTGGAGGCTTCGTCCCGGCTGGCGCGCGCCAGGGGCGATGCCGACGGCGCGGTCAAGCTGCTGCTGGCCGCGGCAAAGGAGCAGCCGGACAACCCGGACTACCTGTACCATGCAGGGCTGATCGAACTTGCCCGGCAGCGCACGGAAGCCGGGGAAGCGCTGATGCGCCAGACCCTCGACATCGCACCCGGCTACGTCCTGGCCATCGCGGCGCTGGCGGCCAGCGACCTCGAAAAGAAGGACTATCGGTCGGCGGAGCAGTACTTCCGCAATGCGGCCAATCTTGCGCCCGAAGACGCCAAGGCGCAGGCGGCCTATGCGAACCTGCTCGCCCTGGAACACAAGTGGGAAGAGGCCGGAGCGCGCTATGCCAGGGCGCTGGAACTCGATCCGACGAACACGGCCTACAAGGTGCAGGCGGCGAAATGCCTTCAGGCGCTGGGCAGGGACGGCGAAGCGCTGGCGCGGATGAGCGATGCGTCGAAGCAGGATCCGGAGAACCCCGACGTCTTCATGACGATGGCCGACAGCCTGCGCACGCTGGGCCGCAAGGAGGAGGCGCTGGGCGCCTATCGAAAGGTGCTTGACCTGACTGGGACCGACCCGATCACGCGCACCATGGCGCAGGCGTGGATCAAGAACCTTTCGGGTTGATCAGTACAGCCATTGTTCCGGCACGCGCACCGAAGCAATCTCGCCCTTCGCGATCACGCCGGGCTTTTCCACCCAGGCGGTGAGGCCGCGGTGCCGCTTCGCGACTTGGGGGAAAAGCAGTTCGCCCGCCAGCCGGTCTTCGATGCCGGCGCGCAGCGCCACCTGCCGGCCCGCGTCGCGGCAGGGCGCGTTCTGCGCGTCCACCTTCAGCGTCACGCCGCCCTGGAAGAAGATCAGCGTGGCGGGCGGCAGCATGGAAAGCTCCGGCACGCCGTCGAGCAGCAGGTTGGCGCCGATCCACTCCGGCCGGAGAACCGCCAGGTTCATGGCCTTCGCCACAAGCGCCAGCTCGTCGCTGGCGACGATCGTGATCTGCCGTTCGTTGCGCATCTCCGTGCCGCGCTTGTACCACGGCTCGCGCGAGCCGGATTTCCGTGTCCAGCCGGCATGAAGGTCGGCTTCGATGCCCTCGAAGGTCAGGGGAAGCTGCTCGACCGCCTGCGTCTCGAAGTGGTCTCCTGCCGCCTGAAACAGTCCTGTCGCCACGGCGGCGAGCTTGCGCACGGGCAGGATGCGCCGCTTGGGCGCTTCGCCGCCGCTCAGGTCGAGAAGGGGGGCTGTTTCACCAGGCGCAGACATTCACCTTCGTGTCCGTGTTGGTCCAGCAGGCCGGATCATCCTTGCGGCGGACGAAGCCGCCGGGCAGCGCGATGCTGCGCCCGCCCGTTTCGAGGTAGCCTATGGCCGTTCCCGGCCCATCGACGTAGATGGTGTAGCCCGGCTTGCCGCGCGCCGTGATCGTGAAGCTGCCGCCGCTGTCAATCGCCTGGAAATTGCAGTCGAAGAAGCCGTCGTCGGTGGTGAAGCAGCGCGCCCGCTTCGCGGCGGCGTCAGAGATGCCGAACGCGCCGATGCAAAGCGTTGCCAAGGCCAGGGCGACAGTGCGCTTCATCGTCTCCTCCTTCGTACCCTGATGATCTCACGCGCCGGCCTTGCCGGTCACGGCGGAACGCAGGCCGATCTCCACATCGCCGAGCGTGTAGGGTTTTTGCAAGATCGGCATGTCGTGCAGATCTTCCGGCAGGCCGGAGCGGCCATAGCCGGTGGCGAAGACGATCGGCATGCCGTGTTCCGCCAGCCGCCTGGCGAAGGGGAAGATCATCTGCCCTGCCACGTTGACGTCGAGGATGGCGACATCGGCCTCCATGCCCTCGGCCAGCATCTTCTCCGCCCGGTCGATGCGCATGGCGGGGCCGACGATGGTGCAGCCGAGTTCGGACAGCATGTCTTCCAGGTTCATGGCGACCAGCGCCTCGTCCTCCACCACGAAAACGGAAAGGCCGGAGGTGGGGACGAGTTCAGGATTGGAGGACATCGGGTTTCCCTCTCACAAGGTTGTTGGCCGGCATGTCGATCTGGCAGAAGAAGCCTTCCGGCGCATAGTCCGTCACCAATCCGCCCCCGAGCTCACCAGTCGCGACGCGCTCCAGCATGCGCCCCCCGAAACCCCGGTGCTCAGGCTTGTCCACGGCCGGTCCCCCGCTTTCCCGCCATTCGATCAGAAGACGCGGGCCGCGGTCGTCGGCCGTGAAATGCCACGCGACGGACAATTTCCCTTCGGGTGCGGACAAGGCGCCGTGCCGGGCGGCGTTGCTGGCAAGCTCGTGCATCAGCATGGAGACTGCGATAGCCGCTTTGGAGTCGAGCAGCACGCTCGGACCGGAAACGTTTACGCGCTCACCGTCCTGCCCGGCAAGCTGCTGGCGCACGACCGTTTCCATTTCGAGGTCCGACCAGCTGCGGGCGCTGAGCAGGTTGTGCGCCTTGGACAGCGCGATGATGCGGGCCTCGAAATCGCGCTTGGCCGAGGGCAGGTCGCGCGCGGAGCGCAGCGTCTGCGAAGCGATGGACTGGACGGTGGCCAGCGTGTTCTTCACGCGGTGGTTCACCTCGTCCAGCAGCAGGCGCTGGTGACGGGCGTTGCGCACGGCATCCGTACGGTCCATGCCTTGCACGAAAACCCCGGTCACCTTGCTGCCTGCGTCGCGGATCGGCCGATAGGAAAAATCCATGAAGGCTTCGCGCGGCGCCCGCCCGGAGCCTTGGCCGACCATCACGCGCACCCCTTCGCCGCTGTGCTCCTGGCCGTTGCGGAACACGTCGTCGAGCATGTCGAAGAAGCCCTGGCCGTCCACCTCCGGCACGGCTTCGCGCACCGTCATGCCGACCACGTCCCGGTTGCCGAGGAAGGTGCGGTAGGCGTCGTTGGCGAAGGTGAAAAGATGCTGCGGGCCGGAAAGCACGGCGATCATCTGCGGCGCCTGGCTGAACAGGCGGCGGAAGTCCGCGCTTTCCGCCATCAGCGCGCGGTTCGTGTCCTCCGCCTCGCGCGCCCGCTCGATCAACTGCACTTCCGCCTCTGGTGCGCGGTAGGGCAGGGAGATCGCCTCGCGCATGCGCACGATGTCGGTGACATCGACCGTGTTCTGCATGAGGTAGCGGATGTTGCCGGCAGAATCTTCCAGCGGCGTGTGCACGGCCGTCCAGTACCGTTCCTCCAAGCCGCCGCCGCGTTCAGCGGGGACGGGGATCTCGTAGCGGAGATAGGCCAGGGTATCGCTTTCGTTCCGTTCGAACACGCGCAAAAAGGAATCGCGCAGACGCTTGCCGCCGTCGCCCTCGTTCGGGAACACCTCGAACATGCCGCGGCCGACCAGCTCCTCGCTGCGGCGCATCGTGACCTTTTCGTATGCCGCGTTGACCGCGACGAATCGCAGGTCGCGGTCGAGCACCATGTGCGGGCTGGGCAATTTCTGGAACAGACGCTCGAAATCGACTTGTTGCATGTCTTGTGTTCGGCACAATGGGACTGTGCCGCCGACAAGCCATGAGGCTAAGACGACAGACGCGCAGCTTTCAACAAAACTGGGAGGAACAATCAGGGCCGAACACGGTTCCAGCGGGACGGAAGTTTTTCCACATGGCTTATCCGCCGAGGCGGGCAGATGCGGAAAGGCGCATAGGGGCCTCTTCGTATCGCTGACGCATCCGTCCGCGTCAAGCGACTGTTGCGACAAGGAACAGCCTGGGAAAGCGCAGGAGCATGCTGCCCTCCGGGCTTCCGGGGTAGGCGGCTTCGATCCCCTCGCGGTATCGTGAAAGAAACAAGGCGCGCTCACTTGGTGGAAGCGGATCGACAAACGGCTTCAGGCCGGTGCCTTTCACCCATTCCACGATCGCCCCCGCATCCGCCATCGGATGGTTGTAGATGGTGTGCCAGACGTCCACCCGTGCGGCTTTGGGCTTCAGAAGATCGTAGTAGAAGACCGCCGGCGGCAAAGGCGGCCGCGCCGCGCCGGCCAGTTTTTTCGCGAACGGCAGGCTTTCAGCCGTCTCGCGCATCAGCCGGTGCGAGGGCTCCGCAACGTTGTCCGGCATCTGCACGGCCAAAACCCCGCCGGGCGCCAGGCAGTCCATCAGGCGAAGCATGACGGCGGCATGATCCGGCAGCCATTGCAGCACGGCATTGGCGAAGATCACGTCCACCTTCCCGGCCGGTTGCCAGTGCCGCACATCCGCCACGTCGGAAGCGGCCCCTGGCAACCGCCGGCGTGCCTCCGCGATCATGTCGGGCGAGGTGTCGAAGCCGATGACGGCGGCATCGGGCCAGCGCCCGGCGAGCAGTTCCGTCGAGTTGCCCGGCCCGCAGCCGATGTCCGCTACACGCTTTGGAGCAGGGAGCGGCACCTGCGCCAGCAGATCGCGCGCCGCCCGCGTCCGCTCGTCGGCAAACTTCAGGTATTGCGTGGGGGACCAGTCATGCTTGGCGTCCGTGCCGGCATTCATCGATACACATCGCTCCGATGTCCGATCCGAACCACCGTAATCGTGACGACCTCGTCTTCCAGCACTGCTATGATCCGATAGTCGCCGACGCGGTATTTCCATCGGTTCGCGAACGGACCGCGCAGTGCCTCTCCGACCGCGCGTGGATTGTCGCTGCGTACCAAGCGGTCACGAATGAATTTCGAAATCCGCACCTGCTCCGCTTGGCCGAAACGGCCAAGTTCCTTCAGTGCTCTTCGCTCGAAGCGAACCCGCCAAGGCATGCACCGGGACCGACGTTATTTTTCCAAATCGAGCCCAAGTTCACGCATCCCTGCGTCAAATTCGATGAATTCGGGGCCGTCGTGAAGCCGTTCTTCGGATAAATAGGCGTCCTCAAGATCGTTCAGATGCTCAAGGATTGCTGCTTCCGCAAAGAAGCTTTTCGTGCGGCCGGTCTTGCGCGCAAGATCTTCAAGCCGCTGTTCGATATCCGCGGAAAGGCGCAGAGCGAGCATGCATCATCTCCCTGCCGACAATCTACAGCAGGGAGAAGTCGGGCGCAAACCCGCGGCAGTCACCGCGTCAGCCGCTTGTAGGTGACGCGCTTCGGATTGACCGCTTCCGGGCCGAGGCGGCGTACCTTGTCCTTTTCGTATTCCTCGAAGTTGCCCTCGAACCATTCGACGTGGCTGTCGCCCTCGAAAGCGAGGATGTGCGTCGCCAGGCGGTCGAGGAACATGCGGTCGTGGCTGATGATCACGGCGCAGCCCGCGAAATTTTCCAGCGCGTCTTCCAGCGCCGCAAGCGTTTCCGTGTCGAGGTCGTTGGTCGGCTCGTCGAGCAGCAGCACGTTGCCGCCCGTCTTCAGCATCTTGGCCAGGTGGACGCGGTTGCGCTGGCCGCCCGACAGGTTGCCGACCTTCTGCTGCTGGTCCTGGCCGCGGAAGTTGAAGGAGGAGCAGTAGGCGCGCGTGTTCGCCTCGTGCTTGCCGAGTTTTACGACCTCCGCACCGCCCGAAATCTCTTCCCAGACGGTCTTGGAAGGGTCGAGCGCATCGCGGCTCTGATCGACGTAGCCGAGCTTCACCGTGTCCCCGATGCGGATCGCGCCGTCGTCCGGCTTCTCCTGCCCCGTCAGCATCCGGAACAACGTGGTCTTGCCCGCGCCGTTAGGCCCGATCACGCCGACGATGCCGCCCGGCGGCAGCTTGAAGGCGAGGTCTTCGATCAGCAGCTGCTCGCCGTAGCCCTTGTCGAGGTCGGCGACTTCGATCACCACATTGCCTAAACGCTCGCCGTGAGGGATGACGATCTGCGTGTCGGTCGGGCGGCGGTTGGCCGCGGCTTCCAAAAGATCCTCGAAGGCTTTGATGCGGGCCTTGGACTTCGCCTGCCTCGCTTTGGGGCTCTGCTGGATCCACTCTCGTTCGCGGCTGATCGCCTTCTGGCGCGTGTCGTCCTCGCGGCCTTCCTGTTTCAGGCGCTTGGCCTTGGCTTCGAGATATTTTGTGTAGTTGCCCTCGTAGGGGATGCCGCGGCCGCGGTCGATCTCCAGGATCCAGCCCGTCACGTTGTCCAGGAAGTAGCGGTCGTGGGTGATGATCATCACCGCGCCGGGATAGGCGCGCAGGTGCTTTTCCAGCCAGGCGGTCGTCTCGGCGTCCAGGTGGTTGGTCGGCTCGTCGAGAAGCAGCAGGTCCGGCTCCTGGAGCAGCAGCCGGCACAGGGCCACGCGGCGGCGCTCGCCGCCCGAAAGGTTGGAAACGTCGGCGTCCTTGGGCGGGCACTGGAGCGCTTCCAGCGCCATCTCGACCTGCTGTTCGAGGTCCCAGAGATTCAAGCGGTCCATGTCGTCCTGGAGCTTGGCGGCCTCGTCCGCCGTCTCGTCGGAGTATTCCATCATCAGCTCGTTGTAGCGGTTGATGATGGCGGTCTTCTTGGCGACGCCTTCCATGACGTTGCCGAAGACGTTCAGCGCCGGGTCAAGCTCCGGCTCCTGCGCGAGGTAGCCGACGGTGGCGTTTTCCGCGAGCCAGGCCTCGCCGGAATATTCCTTGTCCATGCCGGCCATGATCTTGAGGATCGTGGACTTGCCCGCGCCGTTCGGGCCCAGAATGCCGATCTTGGCGTCGGGGTAGAAGGAAAGATGGATGTTTTCGAGCACCTTCTTGGTGCCGTAGGCCTTGTTGAGGCCGGCCATGTGATAGATGAACTGGCGTGCCACGCGCGCTTTTCCTGCAATCCGGATGTTGTCGGGAGTTGGCGCTCATGTAGGCGAATCTTTTCGCGTGAGCAACGCCGCGCGGGAAGGGAAAACGCAAACGCGGGGAACGGCCATGGCCTGGGACCGGGCGACCACCCTGACGTCTCCCACCGGCGCCGGGCTGAACGTCTTTTCGCGCCTGCCGGAAGGAACGCCGCGCGCGCTCGTGCAGATCAACCACGGTCTGGCCGAACACGCGGGGCGCTACGCGCGTTTCGCCGACTTTTTGGCTAGCCAAGGCTTTGCGGCCTACGCGCAGGACCATCGCGGCCACGGCGGGACAAGGGCGACGGATGCGCCGCGGGGCACTTTCGCCGGGAAGGATGGCGCGCAAAAGGTGATCGGCGACGTGCTCGCCTTGCACGACCATATCGGCAGGGAACATCCCGGCGTGCCGGTCGTGCTGTTCGGCCACTCAATGGGCGGGCTGATCGCGCTGAACTTCCTGATGCGGCATGGCGACCGCATCGCAGCGGCTGCGATCTGGAACGCCAACTTCTCAGCCGGACTGCCGGGGCGGCTGGCGCAGGCGATTCTCCGCTACGAGCGGTTCCGGCTGGGCTCTGACGTGCCTTCGCGCATCCTGCCGCGGCTGACGTTCCAAGCCTGGGGCGCCAGCATCCCGAACGCCCGCACGCCGTTCGACTGGCTCTCGCATGACGAGGCCGAAGTGGCGAAATACATCGCCGACCCCGCCTGCGGCTGGGATGCCTCGGTGGGCCTGTGGCGCGACGTGTTCTCGCTGATCTTTTCCGGGGCAACGTTTGACCAGCTTCGAAACATCCCGCGGGGCATGCCGATCCACTTGGCCGGCGGCAGCGAGGATCCGGCAACGAACAATGGCAGGGCAGTTGCGCAACTGGCGGACAGGCTGAAGAGCGCAGGGCTTTCCGACGTCACGACAAAGATTTATGCCGGCACGCGCCACGAGACGCTGAACGGGCTTTGCCGCGAGGAAGCGATGGCGGATTTTGCGGCTTGGCTCGAACCCTGCCTAGCAAGGTCCCGGATTTGACGCGCAGGCTTGCGCCGCTAACTTGCACGCCGCCGACGCGCAGGAAGAAGCATGGAAAAATTCGACAATGCCCGCGAGGCGGCCTTAAAACTCCGCCCCGACGTTCCCGTTTATTGCTTCCGCCCGGAAGTGCTGAAGGCGGATGCGCGCGACTTCATGCAGCGCTTTCCCGGCAAGACGGCCTATGCGGTAAAAACCAACGGCGAGGAGATCGTTCTTCGCACCCTGGTCGAAGCCGGCGTGGAAGCCTTCGATGTGGCCTCGCCCGGCGAGTTCGCGGCAGTGCGCAACGTCTCGGCCGAGGCCGAGATGCTCTACATGCACCCGATCAAGGCGCAGTCCGACATCCGGCTGGCCCTGGAAACCTACGGCATCCGCGTCATCGCGCTCGACCACGAAGACGAGGTCAACAAGCTGTTTCGCGTGGTGCGCGCGCTCGACCTCGATCCTGGCGCTCTGACGGTTTTCGTGCGCCTCCAGACCAAGGGGCACGCAGCCTACGAACTGTCGAAAAAATTCGGGGCGGGGCCGGCTTACGCGATCGAACTGGCGCGGCGGCTCAACAAGGCGGGTTTTCGCGTGGGCTTATGCTTCCATGTCGGCAGCCAGATCGAAGACCCCGGCACCTACCAGCGCGCTCTGGCTTCCGCCGACTGGGTGCGCAACCGCGTCGGTTTTCCGCTGGCGGGTCTCGATGTCGGCGGCGGCTTTCCCGCGGAGTACGGCCACGATCCGCAAAAGCGCACGCCGACGATGCCCTCGATCGGCGAGATCATGGAGCGTCTTGAAGACGACCTGCGCGAATACGAATTCCTGAACGAAATGCCGCTGGTGGCCGAGCCCGGCCGGGTGATCGTGGCGCGCGCCTTTTCGCTGATCGTGCGCGTGCTCCTGCGCAAAGGCCGGCGCCTTTACATCAACGACGGCATCTGGGCCTCGTTGTCGGACTCCTGGACCGGCAAGATCACGCTGCCCGCCCGCTTCATCCCCGACCCTGCGATCCGCGCTCGCAACGGCGACGAGAAGACCATCGTGCCGTTCAAGGTGTGCGGCGCCACCTGCGACTCCGTGGACATCCTGTCGCGCCCGTTCTGGCTGCCGGAAACCGTGGACACCGGCGACTGGATCGAGATCGGCCACATCGGCGCCTACTCGCTCAGCCTGCGCACGCGCTTCAACGGCTTCTACCCCGACACGTTCGTGGAGGTCGCAACGCCCTTTGACGAAGGCGCGGCGCCGGAGGGTTTTGCGAGCCTGGAGACGATGGCGGACTAAGAAGACCGGCTCGGCCGAGAAATTAAGACGCCGCCTTCGTCACCCCATTCGCGAGCCGCCGTTTGAAATCCTCCGTTGTTGCAATCCCCGAATTAGAGATCTGGCGCGCGGCGGTGTTCACGTAAATCGAGGGCACTGATTGGGCGAGCACCGGAACCGAGAGCACCGCACCCGTTTTCCCATGCTCGAAGACGACATGATCGCCGATACGCCGCATCTCGGAGAACCCAAGCTCCTGCAACGTCTGCTCCATCCGGGCGTAGGTGATCTGGCTAGACACGGGTTACCGCTCCCATCTGCGCAAGAATGATATTCTTCTCGTTGCGCCATCCTTCGATCGCCGACCTGTCGATCTCGACCTTTGGCAGGCGTACGTCGATGGATTTCTTGGTCATCGTAGTCGCGGTGATGCCTCTCTGCACGAAGTATCTTTGCAGGTTCACCGCGTAAGCCTTTTCACGCCGCGCATCGAAGACGACGAGATACACCGGGAACGGTTCGCCTTCCCATGTGAGCACGTCGCGTTTGCCTATGCGGAAAACGATGTTTCCCGACTTTGGGTCAACCCTCAAATGATCGGTGGCTTTCAGCTGGACGAAGATGTTGCCGTTTTCATACTGGCCCAGCGCATCGAACGTGAAGATGCTCAGGTCATAACCGTAGTCGGCGCTCGTCGGCTCTGGCGTGAAAGAGCAGCTGGCGACTTTATAAGCCAGGAAATGAAGGCTCATGTCTGCGATCACGTGCTTGCGGACGCGCGTCTTGCGCTTCGTCACATTCGCTTACCTGGTTACCCCTCTTCAACGTCTATTCATCAGCGAGGCAACTTCAACACGCAATCAAAGGAGCAGACTGACAACTCGCCCGGAGAACATGTAATTAAGGATGATCTTCAAAGCGCTGCCAGCAAGTCCGGCGTCGGCCAGCCGTCCACAACCAGCCCAAGCCGCATCTGCTCCTGGCGCACGGCCTCGCGCGTCGCGGTGCCGAGGATGCCGTCGATGCCGCCGACATGGTAGCCGCGTGCTTCCAGCTTGGTCTGGAGCTGCTTCATGGCGTCGATGTCGAGTCCAGCTTGCGCCTCATGCGGCTGCATCTTCGGCGCGCCGCCGATGCGGATGGCGAGGTAGGCGGCGGTCAGCGCATAGACCGCCGACTGGTTCCACTCGAAGTAAACGTCGTAGTTGGGATAGGCGAGAAAGGCCGGACCCTTGTAGCCCTGAGGCAGGATGAGGGCCGCGGGGAGGCCGTTGTCGGCGAGCGGCGAGCCGTCCGGCATGGTGACGCCCCAGGCGCTCCATTGGCTTACCGGCAGCTTGTTGGTGCGGCCCGTCTGGTCCCAGGGCAGGGTATCGGGCACCATCACTTCCTGGATCCAGGGCTGGTCGCGCTTCCAGCCCTTGTCCGCGATCTTGGCCGCGGTGGTCAGAATCACGTCGGCCGCGTCGTTGCGCAGATCGACCAGCCCGTCGCCGTCGCCGTCCTGGCCGAGGTTGAGGTAGTCGGAAGGCAGCATCTGCGTCTGCCCGATCTCGCCGGCCCACGCACCCTGTACGTCGGCTGGCACCGTGCCGCGGTCGATAAGCGTCAGCAGCGGGATCAACTGCGGGCGGAAGAGTTCCGGGCGGCGGCAGTCATGCGCCAGCGTCGCCAGGGCGGAAAGCGTGTGGAAGTCGCCCTGCACCGCGCCGAAATCCGTTTCCAGCGCCCAGAAGGCCGCGATCACCTCCGGCTGAACGCCGAACTTCGCTTCCGCCTGCGCGAAAGCGTCGGCATATTTCTGGAGATTCTGCTGGCCGAGCTTCAGCCGGTATCCCGAAACCATGCGGCCGGCGAACTGGGTGAAGGTCTGGGAGAACACGCCCTGCGCGCGGTCGCGCCCAAGCGCGCGTTCGTCGATCGCCACGGTGTCCAGCGCCGCCAGGCCGCGCGCTCCGACGCCTGCCGCTTGCGCTTCCGCGCGCAAACCGCCAAGCCATGCTTGAAAATCGCCGCCGCAGGGCTGATCGGCGGACAGGGCCGGGCCGCCGCCGAGCGCCGTGCTCAGGAAGACGGCAAACACCGCAGCGCGCCGCCCGATCGTGAACGTCTTCAAAGTCCAGCTTCCTTCCACCGCAGGCCGACCGCCTATCGGAGGCGGCACTAGGAAGCAAGAATGGCGAAGTTGAGGGGCCGGTTTCAGCGGCTCTGGCTCTTGACCCACTTGTTCCAGGCCGATGCGCTGCCGTTGAACACGTTGATGTCGGAGTTGCCCTTGATGCCGGGCACCACGCCGGTCCCGGTATATTGCCAGAACATCCAGGGATGGTCGCCGTAGCGCGCAGTCGGATGGCCGGCGACGGAGCGCAGCCAATAGGGATATCCCTTGAACTCCGCCAGGCCGTTGTCTTCGAAGAAGTCGATGGAGGTGTAGATGATCGGCTTCTTGCCGTAATGGCGCTCGACGGTTCTGAGGAAGGTTTGCATCTCGGCCTGCACCGTGTCGCGCGGCGGGCGCTTCTTGCAGGTCGGCGAGTCCGGGTTCCACTCCATGTCCAGCACGGGCGGAAGCGCGCCTTTTTCCTTGGGCACGTTGCGGATGAACCAGTTCGCCTGGTCTTCCGCCGTGCGGCAGAAATAATAGAAGTGGTAGGCGGCGCGCGGCAGGCCGGCGGCCCGTGCCGAAGCCCAATGCTCGGCGAAAGCGTCGTCCACGCGGTCGCCGCCCTCCGTTGCCTTGATGAAGGCGAAGGAAACGCCGGCGCTGCGCGCGGCGGGCCAGTCCACGTTGCGCTGATACTTGGAAAGGTCGATGCCGTGCACGGCATAGCCGACCGGCGCGGCCGCGCTGGTCCACGCATGCGGGTCGCTGTCGTCGAATTTGGGATGGGTGCGCATCGGGCCGTTCACCGCCGTGCTGGCCGGCGCGAGGTCGGCCGCCGTGGAGCAGCCGGCAAGCGCCAGGCACAGCGCGAAAAGCCCGCGGAGTCCGCGCATCGATCCCTTACCCCCGCTCAGCCGATCGGCTTTTCCGGCCGCTTTTTCGGCTTGTCCCGGCTTGCGCGGCCGTTTTCAGGCGCAAACGCATGCCAATCCCGCTCTCGACCGGATGAAAGCCAATCATGGTTTATTTTCGGTTGCGACATCGGGCCTTTCCCACGCGATCGAGGCAACCAAGGCGCAGCGGCAGCATTTCGGAGGCGAGCATCGGCGGCAAACGCCGCATCAAGGGAGAGACCCCGTGAAGAAATCCATTCTGGCGGCATCAGCAGCGATCCCGCTTGCACTGGCCGCATTCGGCGCCCCGGAGACGGCGAACGCCCAGGCAGCGCAGCCGGCGACTACGTCCGGCGCTTCGGGATCGGCGCCGGCCACGACCACGGCGCCGGCCTCCGGGGCGACGACAAACAGCGGTACCGTGCTGCCGACGACGGACAACACCACGAGTCAGACGATCGAGACGCGGCCCGATGTGCCGCAGAGCGGTTCCGGCGGCGCGACGCAGGCCAATCCAGCGCCGGACGACCAGACCCCGACCGCGCCGACCGCCCAGCCCGGCGGCTCCACGACGACCGCGCAATAGGCCGAGCGGTCGGTTTGGTTTGGAAAGGCCGGTGCGAACCGGCCTTTTTCTCGGCTGGTTTCGGCTGGATCGCCGTGTGGTTTCGCCTTAAGCCCGCCATGACGGCTCTTTAGCTTTTCGCCCTATGTTGCTCTGGAAACGCCTTGCCGAGATCGCATCGCGCGCCTGCGGATCGGCGGGCGGCGGCCTTGCCGGCCTCGTGGAAGCCTTGCGCAGCCTTCTGGAAGGCAATCCGGCGGTGCGCCGCAAGGTCGCGTTCTCCGTGGCGATGATCGCGCTGTCGGCCAAGATGGCCAAGGCGGACGGCGTGGTGACGCAGGACGAAGTCCGCGCCTTCAACCAGATTTTTTCGGTGCCGGCCTCGGAAGCCCGCAACGTCGCGCGCCTTTACGACCTGGCAAAGGGCGACGTTGCCGGCTTCGAGGCCTATGCCGAGCGCCTGGCGCGGCTGTGCGGCGACGGAGCGGCCGGCGGCGTGCTGGAAGACGTGCTCGACGGCCTGTTCCACATCGCCAAGGCTGACGGCCTGCTGCACGAGATGGAGGGCACGTTCCTCGCCCGCGTGGCCGAAATCTTCGAGGTGTCCGCCGAGCGCTACGCGGTGCTGCTTGCCCGGCATGTGGACGGAGGACGAGCGGACCCCTACCGTGTGCTCGGCATCGACAGCGGCAAGCCTTTCGAGGAAATCCGCCGGCACTACCGGCAGCTTGTCGCCTCCAACCATCCGGACCGGCTGGTGGCGCGCGGCCTCCCCGAAGAGTTCATCGCGATCGCCACAGGCCGGCTCGCCGCCATCAACGCGGCCTATGAGACGATCGAGCGCGGCCTGAAGCCGGCATGACGGGCTTCGTCCCCGATCATGCGGGGGCCGAAATCAGGCCTTCGCCCAATTTCGGGGCGCGCCGCGGCGTGGAACAGCCGGATGCCGTCGTGCTCCACTATACCGGCATGCCGACGGGCCAGGCGGCGGAAGACTGGTTGTGCAATCCCGCGAGCGAGGTCTCCGCCCATTATGTCGTGCATGAGGACGGGCGCATCGTTCAACTCGTGCGGGAAGCCGACCGTGCCTGGCATGCCGGCCGCAGCCTTTGGCACGGCGAGGGCGACCTCAACTCGCGCTCGGTCGGCATCGAGATCGCCAACGAGGGCCACGGCGCCGACCTCGCGCTCGGAACGCCTGCCTTTCCGCCGGAGCAGATCGCCGCGGTGATCGCGCTGGTTTCCGGCATCCTGGAACGCCACGGCATCCCGGCCTCGCGCGTGCTTGCCCATTCCGACATCGCGCCGGGACGCAAGGTCGATCCGGGCGAGATGTTTCCTTGGGGGGCGCTGGCGGAAGCGGGCGTTGCCCTGCATGTGGAAGCGATACGGCCCGAGGACGGCGACGGCGTCCTGGAGCGGGGCGAGGCGGGGCCGGCGGTGCTGGCCTTTCAGGAAGCGCTGCGCGCGGCGGGCTATGGCTTGGAATTGAGCGGCATCTTCGACGACCGCACGGCTGCGGTCACGGCCGCATTCCAGCGCCGCCACCGGCCGGCGCGCGTGGATGGGATCGCCGACCGCTCGACGCAAGCCACGCTGCAAAAGCTGCTGGAACGCCTGGGCTGAAGCTTTGCGCCTTGCAATGCTGAGTGAAAACCCCTTTATGCCGGCCTGCCAGTCGGCCGGGCGGCCGCACCCGCAAGCGCCGAAAGGCCGCGGGTGAGGAAAGTCCGGGCTCCATGGATAAACGGTGCCGGGTAACGCCCGGCGGGGGCGACCCCAGGGAAAGTGCCACAGAAAGCAGACCGCCTCTGCGGGGAGCACGCTCCCCTAGGGGTAAGGGTGAAAGGGTGGGGCAAGAGCCCACCGCGCCCCTGGCAACAGGGGCGGCACGGCAAACCCCACCGGGAGCAAGACCGAATAGGGACGGCGCGGAGCCTCAAAAACTCCGAAGGGATCCAGCCTGCCGTCCGGGTTGGTTGCGCGAGGCGCGTGGCGACACGCGCCCAAGAAGAATGGCCGCCGCGTTTCCGCTCCCGCAAGGG
>CAXTCF010000033.1:0-27212 GCA_964242945.1 uncultured Rhizobiaceae bacterium
TTGCGCATGTCTTTTTCCCGAAACCGGTTCCCACTGTCGGGAGACATGCTTTAGCGCCGGAACATCCGGGCGAGGGCGATCAGGATGCAGGCCCCGATGAAGCCTGTAATCAGGTACGCGATCCAACCGACGCCCAGCGATACGCCTATCGCAGCCAGAATGGCGTTCAGCAGCACCGCGCCGATGATGCCCAGGATGATGTTCATGAGCACGCCCATGTTGCTCTTCATGAACATCTCGGCGAGCCAGCCCGCGAGGCCGCCGATGATGATGGCTGCAATCCAGCCTACGCCATTTGTGTCCATAGTCTGCTCCACGCTCCGAACCGGGTTCCGGCGCCGGGGGAGAATCCAGCCCGGTCGCGCTCCTCCTAGAACTCACGATCGCGTGAAGCGTTCCAGCCCGTAGCCCTCAGGCGTTCAGCGTTCGCCCATAGGCGTCGAGCACGCTCTCCTTCATCATCTCGGACAGCGTCGGGTGCGGGAAGATGGTGTGCATCAGTTCTTCTTCTGTCGTTTCCAGGTTCATGGCGACGACGAAGCCCTGGATCAGTTCCGTCACTTCGGCGCCGACCATGTGGGCGCCGAGAAGCTGGCCCGTCTTGCGGTCGAACACCGTCTTGATGAAGCCCTGGTCCTCGCCGAGCGCGATCGCCTTGCCGTTGGCGGCAAAGGGGAATTTGCCGGAGCGCACGTCATGGCCGGCTTCCTTCGCCTTGGCTTCCGTCATGCCGACGGAGGCGACCTGCGGCTGGCAGTAGGTGCAGCCGGGAATTTTCCCTCGGTCCATCGCGTGAACGCCCGGCACGCCTGCGATCTTCTCGATGCAGATGACGCCCTCATGCTCCGCCTTGTGCGCCAGCATGGGCGGGCCGGCGACGTCGCCGATGGCGTAGATGCCCTCCGCCGACGTCTTGCCGTAGCCGTCCGTCACCACCGTGCCGCGCTCGATCTTCACGCCAAGCGCTTCCAGGCCGAGATTTTCGACGTTGCCCTGCACGCCGACTGCCGAGATCAGGCGATCAGCCGTCAACGCCTGCGTCTTGCCGTCCTTCGTCTGCACATGGGCGGTGACGGAGTTCGCACCCTTCTCCACCTTCGTCACCTTGGCTTCGGTCAGGAACTTCATGCCCTGCTTCTCGAATTGTTTCCGCGCGAAGGCGGAGACCTCGGCGTCCTCGACCGGCAGGATCGAAGGCAGCAGTTCCACGACCGTCACCTCCGAGCCCATCGTGCGGTAGAAGGAGGCGAACTCAATGCCGATGGCGCCTGAGCCCATCACGACCAGCGACTTCGGGAGCTCCTGCGGTATCATGGCCTCGAAGTAGGTCCAGATCAGCTTGCCGTCCGGTTCGATGCCGGGCAGCGCGCGCGGCCGCGCGCCGGTCGCCACGATCACGTGCCGGGCGGAATAGGTACCCTCGCCCTTGGTGCCCTTGGGCGCCGGGTGTTGCGGCTGCATGGCTGGCTTCGTCGATTTGCCCACGGTGATCTCGGCAGGCTGGTTGCCCTTTGCCGCTTTGGTCAGCTTGGCCTCGCCCCAGATCACATCGACCTTGTTCTTCTTCATGAGAAAGCCGACGCCGGTGTTGAGCTGGGCCGAGACGCCGCGAGAGCGGTCCACTACGGCCTTCACGTCGGCCGAGATCTTGCCTTCGAGCTTTAGCCCGTAGGCCTTGGCGTGCTCGGCATAGTGGAAAATCTCGGACGAGCGCAGCAGCGCCTTGGTCGGGATGCAGCCCCAGTTCAGGCAGATGCCGCCGAGGTGCTCGCGTTCCACGATGGCCGTCTTGAAGCCAAGCTGCGCCGAGCGCACCGCCGTGACATAGCCGCCGGGACCAGAGCCGATGATGATGACGTCGTAGGCTTCAGCCATGGGTTCTCTCCAGCACGGTCAATTCGGGGAATATGGGCAGAGGTCGTCGGGATTTCCGCCGCTCCAGCCGAGCACGAGCGAGCCGGTGGGCGACGGCGCGGCCAAGACGCCGAGCAGCGCAGCGCTCGTTCCGGAACGCCGGAAGACGGGGCTTCCGGCGGAGCCAGGCCCTGGATCGCAGTCGATGTTGAACTCATTCCTCCGAACCGCTCGCGAAACCGCACAGCCGCGAAACGTCAGCGTCTCGCTCTTCGGGGCGGCGTAGCCGGCGACAAACACCCGGTCGCCCACCGCAAGCGGCCTGTTCTCCTGCTTGAAGCGCGAAGGCGGCAGGCTGCGGTCGAGGCAAAGAAGTTTTAGCAGCACCTGCGCCGGGTCGCTGAAGGCGGAATACGGACTGCGTCCCTCCTGCCACTCCCCGCGGTCATAGCCGAACAGCAGATGGGCGCGGTCGAACCGGCCGCCTTGAAGACAGAAGCCGACAGCCAGGGCGCCCCGCCGGCCGAACTGCACGGCGGTGCACTGGGTGCGGCTGGCGAAGCCGCTGAGGTTGAGGCGAGCGATGCCGGGCGCGACTTGGCCGAACAGGTCCGGCTCGTCTTCCGCCCTGGCGCTTGTTGCCGCAGCGAGGATGCAGATGCAGCAGATCCCGGCAGGAAGAATGCCGGCAGCGGTTCGGGCTAGTCCAACTGCCTTCACGGATCGGTCCCGATCAGTTGCCGCACCAGCGGCGCAAGTCCCCTGCCAACGGCGCGCGTGTTCTGCGCATCCATGTGAACGCCATCCAGCGGCGTGGTTTCCGCCACGCTGCCGGCATCGAAGAAGGCGCATCCGGTCAACTCCGCCGCGCCGCGATAGGCTTCCGCCAGCTTGCGCGATTCGGCGATCTCGGAAAACATCTCGGCGTAATCCGCGTTTGCCGTCGCGCAAAACGGCGGAGGCGAAACGATCAGAATTTTTGGCTGAGACGCGCCGTTGCTGTAGGGGAATGTGCGGGCGGCCTCGATCAACCGTTCCATGCCGAAACGCGCCGCCAGCGCCTTTCCGGCGATCCAAGGCTTGATATCGTTTGCGCCGAGAAACAGGATCAGAAGGTCGAGCGGCGAATGCGTGTCGAGCAACGTGGGCAGCAGCCGGATGCCGCTTCGGTCGCCCCCGCCCATGTCATCGCCGAATACGGTGGTGCGGCCGTTGAGCCCTTCCGCGACGACGTGAAAGCCGCTGCCCAGTTCCGCCTGCAAAACGTTCGGCCAGCGGTTCTCGAAGTCATGCCGCGAAGGGCCTTCGGCATTGAAGCCCCAGGTCAGCGAGTCGCCGAAGCACAGGATGGTCTTCATATCAGGCCCTTCGCGCTACCGGGAGGCAACTGGCTTCATCCCATCCGCCAGCGGACCACCAGCCAGTGCGCAACGACGATGACCAGTGCCGAAAGCGCCGTGCTCCCGAACAGAACGGTGTCGGTGCGGAATGAAGCCGGGGAGCCGGACTGCCAGGCGGCCCAAACCCAGAGCGCGCCCAAGAGGATGAGGATAAGGGCAGTAAGGCCCGCCGCAGTCAGCGAAACCGCGCGCGGGCTGAAGAACTGAGCGACGAAGAGCGCCAACGTTGCACCAAGAACGACCAGCATGTCCAGGAAGAACACCGCTATGAATTCCTCGCCGGCATTGCTCCAGACCGCCAGCTGCTGGGAAACGATGCCGCCGGCAAGGCCGGAGGCGACGAGGGCCAGCAGCGAGGTAAGGACCGTGCGCAAGGCAGCGGGTGGTCAAACCAACATCCCCATCGGGCCTTCGATGTAGCGCCTGAAGGCCGAGATCAGTTCGGCGCCAAGCGCGCCGTCCACCGCTCGATGGTCGGTGGACAGCGTGACCGACATCACGGTGGCGCTCTTCACCTCGCCCTTGCGCACAACCGCGCGCTCCTCGCCCGCGCCGACGGCCAGGATGGTCGCGTGCGGCGGGTTGATGACGGCGGAAAAGTTCTTGATGCCGAACATGCCGAGATTGGAGACGGCGGTGGTGCCGCCCTGGTACTCTTCCGGCTTCAGCTTGCGCCCTTTGGCGCGCGCTGCGAGGTCCTTCATCTCGTTGGAGATGACAGAAAGCGACTTTTCCTCCGCGCGGCGGATGATCGGCGTGATCAGGCCTCCGGGAATCGAGACGGCCACGCCGACATCGACATGCTTGTGGCGGACCATAGCGCCCTCGGTCCAGGAAACATTTGCGTCCGGCACGTCGCGCAGCGCGAGCGCCATCGCCTTGATCACCATGTCGTTGACGGAAAGCTTGTAGGCGGGAAACTCGCCTTTCTCCGTCTTCCTGATCGGCGCGGCTGCGTTGATCTGCGAACGCAATCCCAGCAAGGCGTCCAGTTCGCAGTCCACCGTCAGGTAGAAGTGCGGGACCGTCTGCTTGGCTTCCACCAAGCGGCGCGCGATCGTCTTGCGCATGTTGTCGTGCGGCACGAGTTCGTAAGAGCCCTCCGCAAAAAGTTTCAGCACCGCGTCGTCGGACGCAGGCTTGGCCACCTGCGGTGCCGCTGCGGGCTTGGGCGTTTCAGCCGGCGCTGCGGCTTTCGGCACTTCCGCAGGTGTCGGCGCGGGAGCCTTATCCCCCTTCGCAGCGGCGTCCACGTCCGCCTTGACGATGCGGCCGTGCGGCCCGGAGCCTGTGACGCCGCTCAGATCGACGCCGGCATCCTTGGCCAACCGGCGCGCCAGCGGCGACGCGAAAACACGGCCCGACCCGTTTGCATCGCTTGTGGATCCGCCGTCCTTGAACGGCGCATCGCTCTTCGGCGCCGGGAGTTCGGCGCTGCCGCCATAGCCGCTGGAAGCGACGGTAGGTTGCTCGGCAGGTGCCGACGAACCGGCGGACGCTGGTGTGGCACTGCCGTTGCCATTCGCAGCGGCTTGCGGCTTTGGCGCATCCGCCTTGCCGCCGTCGGCGCCGCCCGCGGCAGCGCCGGCATCCTCACCTTCGCCCGCAAGCACCGCTATCACCACGTTGACCTTCACGCCCTCCGTGCCCGCCGGCACCATGATCCTGGCGACCGTACCCTCATCGACGGCTTCCACTTCCATGGTCGCCTTGTCCGTCTCGATCTCCGCAATCACGTCGCCGGGCGCAACCTTGTCACCCTCCTTGACCAACCACTTCGCAAGGTTGCCCTCCTCCATGGTCGGGGAGAGCGCTGGCATGGTGATGTTGATCGGCATTGCTAACGGTCTCCCACGTAAAGGGCCTGCGGGTCCTCGGCAAATCCAAGCGGCCGGTCGAGCGGCCACAGGTCGCCGAGTGCGATGGTGATGGCGTTAAAAGGCGCGACACAAACAGTTTCGCCGCCGCTCCAGGCGCCGAGGAGCAGCCATCGTCCCTCGCGCAGTTCGAAGGCCTCAAGAAGCTGTTGGCGCGGGTCGATCAGCCAGACATGAGAAACGCCAGCCTCGGCATAGATGCGCAGCTTGACGGTGCGGTCCCGCTTTTCGGTGGACGCGGAAAGTACCCCGCAGAGCCAGTCGGGAGCAACTTCGAACCAGTTCGTGTCGGGATAGCCGTTGAGACGTTCTACCCGCCATCCCGCGATATCCGGCACGAGGATGTCACTGCCGAACTTAACTTCCGGCTCGTTGAAGAATACCCAGCCGCCTGGCCCGCCACGGCCCTTCTGAAAGGGTGCGCCAAGCTCGTCACCAAGCGAGAAACTGGTCGCGTTTTGGCGAAGAGACGGCCTCGGCTGCGTTTCCAAACGCCCCTCGATGATCTCCGCGATGAGATGCTCCGGCGCCGCTTCGATGTCGGCATAGGTTGCAGGCCGTTTACGCTCGGTACTTCCTTCCTCTTCCCGCCTGCTATTTAGCATCGCGCCACCCACGCTCCCTTTGGCGCTCAGCGGTATGTCACCGCCTTCACCGCCTCCACAACCTCCGCCACATTCGGCAATGCCAGCTTTTCCAGGTTTGCGGCGTAGGGCATCGGCACGTCCTTGCCCGCCACCGTGATCACCGGCGCGTCGAGATGGTCGAAGGCGCGTTGCGAGACCTGATTGGCGATGAAGTCGCCGACGGAGTTCTGCGGAAAACCTTCCTCCACGACGACCAGCCGGTTGGTCTTCTTTACCGACTCGACCACTGTGTCGAGGTCCATCGGGCGCAGCGTGCGCAGGTCGATGATCTCGACGTCCAGCCCCAGGCCTCGCAATTCGGCTTCGGCCTTGATCGCGTAGGTCATACCGATGCCGAAGGACACGATCGTCGCGTCCTCGCCCGCCTTGTGGATGCGCGCCTTGCCGATCGGCAGGACGAAGTCCTCCAGTTTCGGCACGTCAAAGGTCTGGCCGTAGAGGATCTCGTTCTCCAGGAAGATCACCGGGTTCGGATCACGAATGGCGGCCTTCAGCAGCCCTTTCGCATCCGCGGCCGTGTAGGGCATGACGACCTTCAGGCCGGGTACGCTGGAGTAGAACGCCGCATAGTCGTGGCTGTGCTGGGCCGCAACGCGCGCGGCGGCGCCGTTCGGGCCGCGAAAGACGATCGGCGCGCCCATCTGGCCGCCGGACATATACAACGTCTTGGCCGCAGAGTTGATGATCTGGTCGATCGCCTGCATGGCGAAGTTGAAGGTCATGAACTCGACGATCGGCTTCAAGCCCGCAAACGCGGCGCCGACGCCGATGCCGGCAAAACCGTGCTCGGTGATCGGCGTATCGACCACGCGCTGCGCCCCGAACTCCTGGAGCAGCCCCTGCGTGATCTTGTAGGCGCCCTGGTATTCCGCGACCTCCTCGCCCATGACGAAGACATCCTTGTCGCGGCGCATTTCCTCGGCCATCGCATCGCGCAAGGCCTCGCGAACCGTAGTCGGCACCATCTCCGTGCCGGCCGGCAGGTCGGGGTCGCGAGCCGTGCTGGAGGCAGGCGCGGCAGGCACCGTGGCCTCCTTCTGCACGCTTGGTTCAGCCGCTGCTTCCCTGCCCTTTTCGCCCGCGGCTCCCGCCGTCTTGACGCTAGCCTTGTCGCCGTCCTCGACATTGGCAACCGGCGCACTGGCAGCACCGTCTGCGGGCGCGCTGGGAGCCTGCGGCACCGCACCCGCATCCTCGCCTTCGCCGAGCAGCAGCGCGATCGGCGTGTTGACCTTGACGCCCTCCGTGCCGGCCTGGATCAGGATCTTGCCGAGCGTGCCCTCGTCCACGGCCTCCACTTCCATGGTCGCCTTGTCGGTCTCGATCTCGGCAAGGACATCACCCGAAACGACCTTGTCGCCCTCGTTCTTCAGCCACTTGGAAAGGTTTCCCTCCTCCATCGTCGGAGACAAAGCGGGCATCAGGATTTCAATCGGCATCGATGGGACCCCTCAGCGGACGATGTCGGTCCAAAGTTCGGACGCATCCGGCTCAGGGTCCGTCTGCGCGAACTCCGCAGCATCCGCAACGATGTCGCGCACTTCCTTGTCGATCGCCTTAAGGTCGTCTTCCGTGCCGAAATTCGCGCCGAGGATGCGTGCCTTCACCTGCTCGATCGGGTCGTGGTCGCTGCGCATCTTCTGCACCTCGTCCTTGCTGCGGTATTTAGCGGGGTCGGACATGGAGTGGCCGCGATAGCGGTAGGTCTGCATTTCCAAGATCATCGGTCCGCGGCCTTCGCGGCACCAGCCCGTGGCGAGGTCCGCCGCAGCCTTCACGGCGCGCACGTCCATGCCGTCCACCTTGATGCCAGGCACCTTGAACGAGACGCCGCGCAGCGAGAAATCCGTCTCGGCGGAAGAGCGCGCGACGGACGTGCCCATGGCGTAGCGGTTGTTCTCGATGATGTAGATGACCGGCAGCTTCCACAGGGAGGCCATGTTGAAGCTCTCATAGACTTGGCCCTGATTGGCGGCGCCGTCGCCGAAATAGGAGAGAGAGACATTCCTGTTGCCGCGGTACTTGTTGGCGAACGCCAGCCCGGTGCCGAGCGACACCTGGGCGCCGACGATGCCGTGGCCCCCGTAGAAATGCTTCTCCTTGGAGAACATGTGCATGGAGCCGCCCTTGCCCTTGGACAGCCCGCCGCGCCTGCCCGTCAGCTCCGCCATCACCCCGCGCGGGCTCATGCCGCAGGCCAGCATGTGGCCGTGGTCGCGGTAGCCGGTGATCACCTGATCGCCCTCGACCAGCGCCATCTGCATGCCGGTCACAACGGCCTCCTGGCCGATGTAGAGGTGACAGAACCCGCCGATGAAGCCCATGCCGTAGAGCTGGCCGGCCCTCTCCTCGAAGCGGCGGATGAGCAGCATCTCCCGGTAGGCCTGCATCTCCTGCGCCTTGTCGAACTCGGCCGGCTTCGGCGTGGAGGGAATGTCGATGATCCCTTCCGCCTGCACCAGTTGAGGCTGCGTTTTCAAAGCGGCGGTGGCCATGCATCGCTCCCGGAAACAACTAACTTACGTCACACGCGCAGATAAGACCTGCCGCGGTTCAGCCAAGTGCTAGCATGCGGGAAACCGTTCGGCCATGCGCAAAAAACGCATAGCTTCCATGCGCAAGCCGTTATTTTCCTTCTATTTTATTGTGCGCCGCACAACGAAGGGACGCAGGTGCGAAGACGTCAATCCGAGCCTTCGCGCGGGCGCATGATCGTGATCTCGTCGGCCTGCGTAAGATCCAACGCGCGGCGCGCCTGCTCGTCCAGCATATCCTTGTCGAGCGTGCCGTCCTCGATCAGGTGGAGCCGCTTTTCCATGGCTTCGCGGCGCCCCTTCGCTTCCGCCAGCTGCCCCTGAAGCGCGAAGATCTGCGCTTCATAGTCCTTGCTGGCGTAGATGCCGAGTTCGCCGTGATAGGCGTGATAGCCGAAATAGCTGACGAAACCGGCGGCGAGGGCCGGGATGATCAGCCGGCCTTTGCGGGTCTGTTTGTGCTGGCGTGTCCACATGGCGCGGTCTCTCGTCCCACGCCTTTATGACCCCGTTAGGCTTAACCGCCGGTTACGACACGGTTTTGACGAAGCTGCGGCCGGAATAGCGAGCCTGGCTGCCCAGTTCCTCCTCGATGCGGAGAAGCTGGTTGTACTTCGCCAGACGGTCGGAGCGCGACAGCGATCCCGTCTTGATCTGCCCGCAATTGGTGGCGACCGCGAGGTCGGCGATGGTCGCGTCTTCCGTCTCGCCGGAGCGGTGCGACATCACCGCGGTGTAGCCGGCCTTATGCGCGGTCTCGACGGCTTCCAGCGTCTCGGTCAGCGAGCCGATCTGGTTGACCTTGACGAGAATGGAATTGGCGACGCCCATGCGGATGCCGTCGCGCAGGCGCGTCGTGTTGGTGACGAACAGGTCGTCGCCGACAAGCTGCAACTTCTTGCCCGCCAGTTCCGTCACCGCCTTCCAGCCGTCCCAGTCGTCCTCGGCCATGCCGTCCTCGATGGACACGATCGGGAAATCGCCGGCGAGTTTTGCCAGATACTCAGCCTGAGTCTGCGGGTCGCGCGTGATGCCTTCGCCCTCATAGACGTATTTGCCGTCCTTGAAGAACTCCGTCGCCGCGCAGTCGAGCGCCAGGGCGACCTCCTCGCCGGGCTTGTAGCCGGCCTTCTCGATCGAGCGCACGACGAACTCAAGAGCCTCCTCCGCACTCTTGAGGTTCGGCGCAAAGCCGCCTTCGTCGCCGACGTTGGTGTTGTGCCCCGCCGACTTCAACTCCTTCTTGAGCGTGTGGAAGACTTCCGCGCCCCAGCGCAGCCCTTCCTTGAAAGAGCCCGCGCCGATCGGCATGATCATGAATTCCTGGAAATCGATCGGGTTGTCCGCATGCGCGCCGCCGTTGATGATGTTCATCATCGGCGTCGGCAGCAGGCAGGAGCCGGCGCCGCCGACATAGCGGTAGAGCGGTAGCCCGGAAGATTCGGCAGCGGCCTTCGCCACCGCCAGCGAAACGCCCAGAATCGCGTTGGCGCCGAGCCGGCTCTTGTTCGGCGTGCCGTCCAGTTCGATCATCAGACGGTCGATCTTGATCTGATCCTCGGCATCCAAACCGCCGACGGCCTCGAACAGTTCGGTGTTGACAGCCTCGACCGCCTTTTCCACGCCCTTGCCGAGATAGCGCTTGCCGCCGTCGCGCAGTTCGACGGCCTCATGCGCGCCGGTCGAAGCGCCCGAAGGCACCGCGGCGCGGCCCATCGAGCCGTCTTCCAGAATTACGTCCACCTCGACGGTGGGGTTGCCGCGGCTGTCCAGGATTTCCCGGCCGACAACGTCAACGATGGCTGTCATGGAAGCCTCCCCTCAAGCAGACATGATAAGCAGAAACGATCAGCGGCGCTTCTCATAGCGGAAGCGCCGCGAAAGACAATCTGATCTTTCAACCGATTGAAAGCGCGACAAGCAGAATCAGGACCAGTAGGGATCGACCTTGTAATAGTCGTAGGACTCGTCACGCGCGGCCTTGCCGTCGCCTGCGGTCAAGTCTTCAACCGCGTGGGCAGGCGCGGCTTCAAGCTGCTCGCGCGAGAAGGGCACGACATAGCCCTTGCGGTCCTCCTGATAGTCAAGCGCTGACCACGGGATCGCGTGGTACTTCTCGCCGAGTCCCAGGAAGCCGCCGAACCCGACCACCGCGAAGAGGATGTCGTTGGACATCTTGTCCAGCATCACGTCCGCGATCGAACCGATGTTCTGCCCTCCGGTGTTGAAAACCGCGGTGCCGATGACCTTGGAAGCGGGAATGGCCGAGGTGTGGCCGCTGGGCGATGTCATGTGCGATGCCTTATCCTGTTCAGACCGGAAGAATCGCAGCGTGAGCCGATAGTTCCGCGCCTCACGCCGCCTTGGCGATGCGGTCGAACTCCATCAGCTTCTCCACCAGCGCCGGCATGCGCTCAAGCGGCACCATGTTCGGCCCGTCGGACGGCGCGTTGTCCGGGTCCTGATGCGTCTCGATGAAGACGCCTGCCACGCCCACCGCCACCGCGGCGCGGGACAACGTTTCCACGAAGCGGCGCTCGCCGCCCGATGAACCGCCCTGCCCGCCCGGCTGCTGCACGGAATGCGTCGCGTCGAAGATGACCGGCGCGCCGGTTTCGGCCAGAACGGGCAGAGCGCGCATGTCGGACACCAACGTGTTGTAGCCGAAGGAAACGCCGCGCTCGGTCACCAGCACGTTCGGATTGTCGGAGCCGGTGATCTTCGCCACCACGTTCTTCATGTCCCAGGGCGCCAGGAACTGTCCCTTCTTGACGTTGATGACCCGGCCCGTTTTCGCCGCCGCGATCAGCAGGTCTGTCTGGCGGGAAAGGAAAGCCGGGATTTGCAGAACGTCCACGACCTCGCCGACGACTGCGCACTGCTCCTCGTTGTGGATGTCGGTGAGGACGGGTAAACTGAACTCCCGCCTGATGTCCGCGAAAACCGGCAGCGCCGCATCGAGCCCGGCCCCGCGCTTGCCGCTGAGCGAGGTACGGTTCGCCTTATCGAACGAGCTCTTGTAGATCAGCCCGATCCCGAGCTTGCCCGCCATCTCCTTGAGCGCACCGGCCATGTCGAAAGCGTGTTGCCGCGACTCCATCTGGCAGGGGCCGGCGATCAGGGTGAGCGGCAGGCGGTTGCCGATGCGGACGGAGCCGACCGACACTTCCGCGTTAGGACTGGTCATCGCGAACTGCTCCTGGACGGGACACGCTGCTTAAAAGAGGGCAGCCGAGTGCCCTATTTGCATCACGATGGCAAGCTTCGGTCCGCCCGGTTGTTCTCGGACGTTAACCGCTCTTTGACCACACTCGGTTTTGTTGTTCAGTCGCTGACCTCATCCAAGCGCTGCCGAGCGACACTCCGTGACTTCCCATTCAAGAACCGGCTTTCCGATGCTGCGGGCGCTTGGGCTTGCCCTGGTGCTCGGAACTGCGAGCGCATGCTCGACGTCGCAGACGCTGGACATCGCTCCAGTCCCTCCGCCGACAAACTTGCCGCCCGTCTCCGCCAAGCATGCGGCGATCGTCGTGGACAGCGATTCCGGCCGCACGCTCTACGAGTCGCACTCGACGGAACTGCGCTTTCCCGCTTCGCTGACCAAGATGATGACGCTCTACCTCCTCTTCGAGGCGATGGAGTCCGGCCGCGTTTCCAGAACCACGCCGATCCCGGTTTCGGCGAATGCCATGCGCCAGCCGCCGACCAAGATCGGCTTCCGTCCGGGACAAGCTATCCCCGCAGAGGCGGCAGCACTCGCGCTGATCACCAAGTCGGCCAACGACGTCGCGGTCGCGATCGGCGAATTTCTTGGCGGAACGCAGGAGGATTTCGCCGCGCAGATGACGGCCAAGGCCCGCTCCATCGGTATGCGCGACACGGTGTTCCGCAATGCATCGGGCCTGCCCGACCCGGAGCAGCACACCACCGCGCGGGACATGGCGACACTGGGCATCGCGCTGCGCAAGCGCTTTCCGCAGTTCTATCCCTACTTCTCCGTGCAGAGCTTCTCCTTCAACGGCCGCAAGATCACCGGGCACAACCGCCTGCTGAAGCGCATCCCCGGCGCCGACGGCATCAAGACGGGTTACATCCGCGCTTCGGGCTTCAACATCGTGACTTCGGTCAGCCGCGGCGGCAGGCACCTCGTCGGTGTGGTTATGGGCGGCGACAGCGGCAGGGCGCGCGACGACTACGCGGTGACCCTGCTGGAGCACTACCTGCCGCCTGCGCCCGTCCCGGCCCCGCCAGTGCAAACAGCTCTCACGCCGCAGTCGCCGGCCGCCGCGGAACAAGGCGAGGGCTCGATGGACGCCGCTCCGGACGAGTGATCCTCGTGTCGATAGATCCCGTTGAAGAAAGACGCGCCCGCACACCGTAGGAAATTCCTTCACGCGGCGACAAAGCGTCGCTTGATCGGCTGATCGGCCTCACGGCACGAAACCACTTGCACCGCGCTGCGTAGTAACTCGTTGCCACACGCGGCAGCGGCAGCAATCGTTGTGAGCGCAGGACGTTGAAGATGGCCGAAGCCCGCCGCACCCGGTCGTGGGGGAAGATCCTTCTGCTGCTCCTTGTTGCAGGGGCGCTGGCTGGCGGCGGCTGGTGGTATTACCGCGGCAAGTCCGGGGACCAGAAGGGCAAGGAACAGGCGGACCAGGCAAAAGGGCCGGTGCCGGTCAAGTTCGCCATCGTGGAAACAACCGACTTTCCCGTCAAGCTGTCGGGGTTGGGTACCGCCGAGGCAATCAACAGCGTCACGGTGCGCGCGCAGGTCAGCGGGCAGATCCTCCACATCCTCTTCAAGGAAGGCCAGATGGTCAGCCAAGGCGACCTGCTGGTGGAGATCGACCCGCGCCCGCTGCAAGCCGCTCTCGCTCAGACGCAGGCAAAGCTCGCGCAGGATCAGGTCGCCCTGGAGGATGCGCAGGTGAATCTCGGCCGCATCCAGACGCTGGCCAAGAAGGAGTTCGCCTCGCGTCAGCAACTCGACGCGCAAACGACCGCCGTCAACCAGGCGAAGGCTCAGGTGCAGAGCGACCAAGCCGCGATATCGGACGCGCAGACACGCCTGGACTATGCTTCGATCCGTGCTCCCATTCCCGGCCGGATCGGGTTTCGCGTAGCGGACGTGGGCAACGTGGTAGGCCCTTCCGACACAGACGGCATCGTCAATATTCAGCAGGTCCAGCCGATCGCCGTGATCTTCACGGCGCCGGAAGAAGCGCTGCCGGCCATCACCAAGGCCGTTGCACGGTCCACGCCTCCGGTGACGGCGCTTTCCTCCGATGGCGCTCAGAAAATCGCCGAGGGCAAACTCACCCGCGTCAACAACCAAGTGGACGTGGCAAGCGGCTCGATCCGCCTGAAGGGAGTGTTCCCGAACGAGGACAACGCCCTGTGGCCAGGCCAGTCCGTCTCGACGGAACTCGTTGTCGATACGCAGAAGAACGCGGCCGTGATCCCCATCGCAGCCGTCCAACGTGGGCCGGACGGGCTTTTCGTTTATGCCGTGGGCGCCGACAACAAGGCCAAGATGCAAAAGATCGAGGTCGGCCCTGAAGACGCGGACCGAGCCGTCGTCCTGAAAGGTTTGAAGCCGGGCGATCGGATCGTGACGGAGGGTCAATACCGCGTGCAGGACGGCGTCGCCGTGGCGGAGGACAAGCCCAAAGACAAGGCCGGCGAGGCAGTCAGCGCGAAAGCCGATCAGGCGGGCGCCAAGAAGACGGCGCAGGAGTAGGCGCCCATGGAAGGTCAGCGCCCCGACACGACCGCCGGCAGCGATCAGCCGCCGGCAGACGCCACAGTTGCTGGCATGCGCTTCCCCTGGCAGGTCGAGCAGCACGCCTCCGGCGACCGTTCTCGATCAGCGGATCGAGGGGCCAAGCATGCCGACGGGCGAGAACAAGAGGAAGAGTCGAAAAGCGACGGAGCGGCACAAGCACGGAGCCGCGAGCCAGAGGCTCGGAAACCAGACGCGCCGGACACGCGGCGGCAGGGCGAGAACAAGGCCCCCACGCCGCCTGGGCGGCAGGAGAACAAGGAAGCGGAAAGTCAGCAGGGCGGCGGTAACGGCGGCGGAGGAAATGACGAGGGAGACCCAGAAGGCGAGCCGGAGGAGAGCGGCGGCCTTTCCGGTCCGTCCATCCGCCATCCCATCGGCACCTCGCTGATCTGGATCGGCGTGCTGCTGCTGGGACTTGTCACGTATCCCTTCCTGCCGGTGGCGCCGCTGCCGCAGGTGGACTTCCCGACCATCCAGGTTTCCGCGCAGTTTCCCGGCGCCAGCCCGGAGACAATGGCCTCCTCCGTGGCGCAGCCGCTCGAAACGCAGTTCGCGCAGGTCGAGGGCGTCGCCGAGATGACGTCGCAGAACACGCTGGGCAGCACGCAGATCACGCTGCAATTCGACCTCAGCCGCGACATCGACAGCGCCGCGAACGACATTCAAGCGGCGATCAACGCGGCGCAGGGCCAGTTGCCGGACGACCTCCCGAACCCGCCGACCTATCGAAAGGTCAACCCGGCGGACTCGCCGATCCTGCTGCTTTCCGCAACGTCCGACACAATGCCGCTGATCGACGTGGACGACGCGGTTGAAACGCGGCTCGCCCAGCAGCTCAGCCAGATCCAGGGCGTCGGCCAGGTGATCGTCGGCGGCAAGCAGAAGCCGGCCGTGCGGGTGCAGATCGACCCGGCCAAGCTCGTCGCCAAGCGCATGGCGCTGGAAGACGTGCGCGAAGCGCTGGCAAGCGTCACAGCCAACAGCCCCAAGGGCACGATCGACGGCAAGGACCGGGTTTACACGATCTACGCCAACGACCAGGTCACGGAAGCCGCGCGCTGGAACGACACGATCATCACGTGGCGGGACGGAGCGCCGATGCGCGTGCGCGATATCGGCCAAGCGGTCGAGGGACCGGAGGATGCCAAGCAGGCAGCCTGGGCCAACGGCAAGCGCGGCGTTTTTCTGATCATCTTCAAGCAGCCCTCGGCCAACGTGATCGACGTCGTGGACAAGATCAAGGCGGAGATGCCGAAGCTGACCGAGGGCCTGCCGAAAGGCATCAAGATCGCGACGCTCTCCGACCGGACGGAAACGATCCGGGCCTCGGTCAAGGACGTGCAAGTTACGCTGCTGATCACGGTGGCGCTGGTGATCGCCGTCATCTTCGTGTTTCTGCGCTCGATCCGCGCCACGATCATTCCGAGCCTGACGGTGCCGCTCGCGCTGCTGGGCACCGCCGCGGCCATGCTGGCGCTCGGCTATACGCTCGACAACCTTTCGCTGATGGCGCTCACCGTGGCCGTCGGCTTCGTGGTGGACGACGCGATCGTCGTCCTGGAAAACATCGACCGTTACCTCGAAAAGGGCATGAAGCCGATGCAGGCCGCCTTGAAGGGCGCCGGCGAAATCAGCTTCACCATCCTGTCGATCAGCATCTCGTTGATCGCCGTGCTGATCCCGCTTCTCCTGATGACCGGCATCATCGGCCGGCTGTTCCGGGAGTTCTCCGTCGTTCTTTCCATGACGATCGCGATCTCAGCCGCCGTGTCGCTGACGCTGATCCCGATGCTTTCGGCGCGCTTCCTCAAGCCTGGCGGCAAGGACAAGAACCACGGCAAGCTCTACCAATGGAGCGAGCGCGCCTTTCAGGCTCTGGTGGACGGCTACGAAAAGGCCCTGGACGGCGTGTTGGCCCACCGCCTGATCACGCTTCTGGTCTTCCTGGCGACGCTCGGCGCGACCGTGTTCCTGTTCATCACCATTCCCAAAGGCTTCTTCCCGCAGCAGGACACCGGCCTGATCCAGGGCCAGACGGAAGCCGGGCAGGACATCTCCACTGCGGCGATGATGGAACTTCAGCAGCAGGTCGGCGCGATAATCCAGAAGGACGGGGATGTTGCGGCCGTCACCATGTCCACGGGCGGCAACGGCAATGCGGCCAACTCCGGCCAGATCTACATCACCTTGAAGCCGCGCGACGAGCGCGACGCATCAGCCGACCAGATCGTGCGCCGCCTTCAGGGCGAGTTCAACAAGCTCGCGGGCATCCGCGTCTTCCTCCAGGCCGCGCAGGACATCCGCGTCGGCGGCCGGCGCTCCCGCACGCAGTATCAGTTCACGCTGACCGATCCGGACGTGGCCGAACTGAACGCGGCGACGCCGAAGGTGCTGGACAAGCTCAAGGGCGTGCCGGGCCTTGTGGATGTGGCGAGCGACCAGCAGACGGCGGGCACCACGCTGACGCTGACCATCGACCACGACCAGGCCGCACGCTACGGCATCCGGCCCGAAGTGATCGACGCCACGCTCTACGACGCCTTCGGCCAGCGCCAGATCGCGCAGTATTTCACGCAGCTTTCGAGCTACCATGTGGTTCTGGAAATCCTGCCGGAGCTTCAGGGCCAGTTGGACACGCTGAACAAGCTCTTCCTGAAGGCACAGGATGGGTCGCTGGTGCCGCTCTCGGTCTTCGCCGACTGGACGACGGTGCCGGTACAGCCGCTTCAGATCAGCCACCAGAGCCAGTTTCCGTCCTCGACGATCAGCTTCAACCTTGCGCCCGGAACATCGCTCGGCGAGGCCACGCAGGCGGTCGAGAAGGCAGTCGAGGAACTGAAGCTGCCGCCATCCGTGCAGACGCAGTTCTCCGGCAGCGCGCAGGCCTTCCAGGACTCGCTCGCCTCCATCCCGCTGCTGATCGCTGCTTCGCTGGTGGCGGTGTACCTGATCCTCGGCGTGCTCTACGAAAGCTACATCCACCCGCTCACCATCCTCTCGACGCTGCCGTCGGCGGGGTTGGGGGCGCTGGCGATCCTGATGGTATTCGGCTACGATTTCAGCCTGATCGCGCTGATCGGCATCATCCTTCTCATCGGCATCGTCAAGAAGAACGGCATCATGCTGGTGGACTTCGCGATTTCCGCCGAGCGGGAGGGCAAGTCCAGCGAGGAGGCGATCAAGCAGGCCGCGCTGCTGCGCTTCCGGCCGATCATGATGACCACCTTCGCCGCGATCCTCGGCGGCGTGCCGCTGATGCTCGGCCACGGCACTGGCTCCGAACTTCGCCAGCCACTCGGCTACGCGATGGTCGGCGGATTGATCGTCAGCCAGGCGCTGACGCTTTTCACCACGCCGGTGATCTATCTCTATCTCGACCAGTTCCAATCCTGGCTCGGCAGCTTTGCCGGGCAGAAGGAAGAAAAACAGGAGAAGGCGGCACAAGCGGCGTGAGCGCAGAGCTGGCCGGCGGTCGCCGGCCGCAATCGGACGACACAAGCGCGCACCATCTCGCCGCTGCGCCCCTCAACGCTATCTCGCCTCTGCAACACGCCAAAGGAGACAGGCATGTCGATTGAAGACGATGACGATACAGAAGATTTCGGGACGAGCATCGCCATCGCCCACCACATTGCCATCCTCGACCTGATCGCGATCATCCGCGGCCTGGAAGGGGCGCCTGGCGATAAGCTTGATCAGATTGAAGACGCCTTGAATGCGCTGCTGCCGCCGGAATCGTTGGAGGACGACGAGTAGGCGGGAATCAGACACGCTTGAAATCAGTTGGCGCCGCGGGGTTGCCGCAGCGCCAACCGAATCTATGTCGTGCACTTCCGGAATGGCCTTGTGGGGAGACAACCGCCATGACGCAGCTGCACCTTGCCGTGGACATCGCCGACGCCGTGCTCCACGCCGACCAATGCCCAGGTACGCTCGACATCGAGAGGGTGGCCGCCCGCTTGGTCCAAAGGCACCCCGAAGCCGAGACGTCTTTCGAGGAAGTCGCGGAAACGCTCGCCGAGGAGTTCTGCGCCAGCGTATAAGTAGGCTTCTCCGCCTGTCAGGCGGCTTGCCAAGGCGTCTCGATCACCAATCCGTCAAAGGCAGGCTCCACGCCGCTCGGCACCTCGCCCAGCAGAGTGCGGTAATCCAGCGGGATGTGCATGTGGGTCAGCACGGCCCGCTTCGGCTGGAGCTTGGCGATCCATTCCAGCGCCTCGCTCAGCGACAGGTGGCTGGGGTGCCGGCGGTACTGCAGCGCATCGACCACAAGCGCATCGAGGCCCGAAAGCCTAGCGGCAGTGTCATCGGGAAAACCGCTGACATCCGGGCAATAGGCGATAGGCCCCACGCGCAGGCCGAGCGTCAGGATGCTGCCGTGCTGCTGCGGCAGAGGCTCGAACGCGATCGGCCCGCCGTCTCCGTCGATTGAAAAGACTTCGCCGTGGGTGATGAGGTTGGCGCGCAGAATCGGCGGATAGGAGCTGCCCGGCGGCGAGCGGAAGCAGTAGCCGAAGGCTTCCATCAGCCGCTCGGTTGTGTCTGCATCGGCGTAGATGTCCATCAGCCGGTGCTCTTCCAGGACATAGGTCCGCAGGTCGTCGATGCCGTGGATATGGTCGGCATGCGCATGCGTATAGACCACGCCGTCCAGCCTGCGATGCGGAACCGAAAGCATCTGCTCACGAAAATCCGGTCCCGTGTCGATGACGACGCGCGTGGTGCGCCCGTCCGGCTTGATGCGCTCGAACAGGGCGGAAGCGCGAGTGCGGCGGTTGCGCGGCTCGGCCGGGTCGCAGGCGCCCCAATCGCCGTTGATGCGCGGTGTGCCGGGCGAGGAACCGCAGCCGAGGATCGTCAGGCGAAGCGTGTCGGGCATCGCTCAGGCGTCCAACGCGCCAAGCGGCGGCATCTTGGAGAACAGCCGGAGCGTGTTGGCGGTTGTAAGCTCCGCGAGCGCTTGGGCGTCGTGGCCGATCACATCCGCCAACACCGAAGCCGTTTCCGCCACAAAGGCCGGCTCGTTGCGCTTGCCGCGGTGCGGCACGGGAGCGAGATAGGGCGCGTCCGTTTCCACCAGCAGCCGGTCACGCGGCAGGCCGGCTGCGATCTCGCGAAGCTCGGCAGAGTTTTTGAAGGTCAGGATGCCGGAAAAGCTGACATAGCCGCCGAGCCGGATGCCCGCCTCCGCCAGCGCCCGACCCGACGAGAAACAGTGCAGCACGAAAGGAAAGGCGCCCTTCCCGCTTTCCTCTTCCAAAATCGCAATCATGTCGTCGTCCGCGTTGCGGGCGTGGATCACGAGGGGAAGCCGTGTCTCTCGTGCTGCCGCGATGTGGGTGCGAAACCCTTGCGCCTGCGCGTCGCGCGGAGACTTGTCGTAGTAGTAGTCGAGCCCAGCCTCCCCGATCGCCACGACCTTCGGGTGCGCGGACAGCCGAGCCAGTTCGCCTGCGGAGATGTCGAGTTCCTCCGCCGCATTGTGCGGATGCGTACCGATCGAGCAGAACACCTCTTCATGCGCTTCCGCCAGGGCCAGCACCGAAGCGAAGCGGCGCACGCGCGTCGAGATGGTGATCATCCGCCCGATGCCAGCCGCCTTCGCGCGCCCCAGCACGGCATCCCGCTCCGTGTCGAAGTCGGGAAAATCGAGATGGCAATGGCTGTCGATCAGCAGGCTCACGCGGAGGCGTCCGCCTGCTCGACATAGCGCGGGAACACGCCCTGCGGCGCGGGCAGCGGCCTGCCAGGAACCAGAGCGTGGTCGTCAGACAGGAAGGCGAAGCTGCGCTCGGCTTCCGGCACGGCGAGCAGGTCGAGCAGCTTCGCCGCCGAACCCGGCATGAAGGGCTGGCAGAGGATCGCCAAGCGGCGCACCAGTTCCGCCGTCGTGTGCAGCACCGTCGCCATGCGAGCCGGATCGGTCCTGCGCAGCGCCCAGGGCGCTTCGCCCGCAAAATAGCGGTCGCCCGCCGCCACCGTGGAGAAGATGGCGGCGAGCGCCTGATGGATCGCCTGCTCGCCCATCGCGTCGCGCGCCACGATCAGCGCTTCGGAGGCGGCGGCAAGGATGGCTTCGTCCGCATGCGCGAGGGCGCCGCGCTCCGGCACCACCCCGTCGCAGTTCTTGGCAATCATCGAAAGCGAACGCTGGGCAAGGTTGCCTATGCCGTTAGCGAGATCCGCGTTGGAGCGCGCGACGATGGCTTCATGGCTGTAGCTGCCGTCCTGCCCAAACGGCACTTCGCGCAGGAGGAAGTAGCGCACGGCGTCCAGCCCGTAGTGCTCCACCAGCGCGAACGGGTCGATGACGTTGCCGACCGACTTCGACATCTTCTCCCCGCGGTTGAAAACGAAGCCATGGCCGAACACGCGCTTCGGCGGCGCGAGGCCCGCCGACATCAGGAAGGCCGGCCAGTAGAGCGCGTGGAAGCGCGTGATATCCTTGCCGACGATGTGCACCGCCGGCCAAAAACGCCAGGACTCGGCACCTTCATCGGGATAACCGACCCCGGTGATGTAGTTCGTCAGCGCATCGACCCAGACATACATCACGTGCTTCGGGTCGCCGGGCACAGGAATGCCCCAGTCGAAGGTGGTGCGCGAGATCGAGAGGTCGCGCAGGCCTGCCTTGACGAAGCTCAGGATCTCGTTGCGACGCTCGTTGGGTGCGATGAAATCCGGGTACTCGTCATAGAAGGCGAGCAGCCGCTCGCCGTAGGCGGAAAGGCGGAAGAAGTAGCTCTCCTCCTCCACCCACTCGACCGGCGTGCCCTGCGGGCCGTAGCGGACGCCGTCTTCCCGGACTTCCGTTTCCTCCTCGCCGTAATAGGCCTCGTCGCGCACGGAATACCAGCCGGCGTAGCCACCCTTGTAGATGTCGCCATTGTCAGCCATCGCGTTCCAGATCGCTTGGCACGACTTGGTGTGGCGCTCTTCGGTAGTACGGATGAAGTCGTCGTTGGAGGCGTTCAGCACCTCCGCCATGCGGCGGAACTCGGCCGCGTTGCGGTCGGCCAGTTCACGCGGACTGATGCCCTGCGCGCGGGCCGTTTGCAGCATCTTGATGCCGTGCTCGTCCGTGCCGGTGAGGAAGAACACATCCTTGCCGTCGAGCCGCTGGAAGCGCGCGAGCGCATCGGTGGCGATCAGCTCATAGGCGTGGCCGATATGCGGCTTGCCGTTTGGATAGGAGATGGCCGTGGTGATATAGAATTTTTCTGGCGCCATAGGCGAGAATGTCCGGCTCGACCGCGAAAGGCCTCGCCATAGCCCATCCCTCCGGCGCTTGCCACCCCGCGTTCGGCTTCAGCCGCGCACGGCGGCGTGCAGCCTGCCCAGAAGCTCCAACGCTTGCTGCTTGCGGTCGAGGTTGAACGCCGCCGCGTCATCGGCGGCGCGACGAGCCGCAGCCCAGGCCTCGGAAAGCCGGCTGGCGGCGCCGAGTTGGCCCGAGGCGGCGGCTTCGGCAGCCGCAGACGCGAAGGTGTCCAAGACATGCGCCTTCATGATCTCGAACGGCACTTCGCGCCCGCGCGCGCCGACCACTTCCGCAATGCGGTGCGCCTCGACCGGATCGAAGCGGGTGGAAGCGGTCAGCGCCTCCAGGGCGGACGTGATTTCCAGCCCGCCATGCTCCAGCAGCAGGATCGCCTGCCGGACGCTGCCACTGGCGCGCCGATGCAGTTCGGCGCGCGTATCAGGTGCGGCAGGAGCATTGGGAACAAGGCCTTGCAACGCCTCGGCCAGTTCGTCGGGTCCGAGCGGCGAGAGCTTCATGATCTGACAGCGCGAGCGCAGGGTCGGCAGCAGGCGTCCGAGCGCGTGCGTGATCAGCAGAAACAGAGTCTTGGACGGCGGCTCTTCAAGGTTTTTCAGCAGCGCGTTGGCCGCCTGCACGTTCATGTCGTCGGCGGGATCGACGATCACCACGCGATAGCCGCCATCATGGGCTGTGTGCGACAGGAAGCGGCCGATGCGGCGCACTTCGTCAACCGCGATCACGGTCTTGAAGGTCTTGGTCTTCTCATTGAAGGGCCGCGTCAGGTGCAGCACGGAGGGATGCGCGCCGGAGGCAACCTGCCGGAACAGCGAAGACACCGGGTCGGCCGGCGCAAAACCGTCCGGGGCGCTTGCGCCGTCGGGAAACCGAAGAAGATGGCGCGCGAGGTGGAAGCCGAACGTCGCCTTGCCGGTGCCGCTCCGTCCAGCCAGGATCACTCCCTGCGGCAACCTGCCGGCACGATGCGCCGCGGCAAGCGCCGTCCCGACTGATCGGTGTCCGACCAGCCGCGGATTCTCCGACGGCTCCAGTACGCCTTCCAGCGTGTCGTGTTGCTCAGGCGCCAGCCGCTCGAAGCTCATCCGGCTGCCGCACGCCCGCGCTGCACATCCAGGGCGGCGAACACCGCGGCGGTAACGACGTGCTCAACCGCTTCCGCCGTGCCCGAAGCATCCACGACGATGCAGCGGTCCGGCTCGGCTTCCGCGATTGCGAGGAAGGCCGCACGGCGTTCGGCATGCACGCGCAAGCTCTCCTTTTCAAAGCGATCCGGCTTGTCGAGACCTCGGCGGGAGCCTGCGCGGCGCATGCCCTCGCCGGGATCAATGTCGAGCAGCAGCGTCATGTCCGGCGTCATGCCCGCGATCGCGATGCGCTGCAAGCTTTCCATCACCTCGGGTGCGATGCCGCCGGTAGCGCCCTGGTAGACGCGCGAGGAGTCGGTGAAGCGGTCGCAGAGCACGACCTCGCCGCGCTGTATCGCCGGCCGGATCACCTGCTCCACATGGTCGGCGCGCGCGGCTGCGAACAGGACGGCTTCCATGAACGGTCCGAACGGTTCGGCGGCGCCGGACAGGATCACGTGCCGTACGGCTTCCGCTCCAGGCGACCCGCCGGGCTCGCGCGTTACGGTGACGCTGATGCCGCTTTCCCAAAGTTTTTGGGCGAGCCGAGCGATCTGCGTGGACTTGCCCGCCCCTTCCCCGCCTTCGAATGTGATGAACAAGCCGAGCTGCACGCTTCCTCGTCCCATCCGGCCTGCCGAGAATCAACTCGTCAGCCGCTCCAGAGAGCGAATAGAGAACTCAGTTGCGCACAGTCATGGCGTCGGGCGCGCCGTTCGCCCAGGCGGCTTGCAGCAGCGCATCGTCAGGCAAGCGGCCGTCGGAGCGAAGCTCGACGTTGAACGCCCCTTCGGCTTCCTTCTCGATGCTGGCGGCGCCGAACGCGCTCAGGCGATCGGCAAGCGCCCGCGCATCAGCCTTGCCCGTAAGCGTTGCCGCGGCAACGAAGCTGCCGGACGAACCGCTCGCAGCGCGGTCGAAAGCAGCAAAGGCGGCCGAGGAAGCGATCTGCGGCTCGGCCGCGGCATAGGACAAGCCGCTCAGAACCATCCGCCCCTGCGCATCGAGGCCTGGACGCGACGGCGCAACCGGGCCGCTGTCCGGCAGCGCGGCGGTCCCCAAGCCCGCGGTGTTGACCGCCGGCGGTTCCGCCGACGGCTGCCGCGGGAACGCAATCGCTGCGGGCGCGGCGCGCTTCGGTGTCGGGCCGTTCATGGCTATCATCACGCCGGTCGGCAGGCCGTCCGACGGGTCGGGGGCGCCGTTGCCAGGCTTGTAGGACGCCATGAGAAACTGGTCGTCATGGCCGTCCAGCGGGGCGCGCCCGACATATTCCACCTTCACGCTGGCCATCCCGGCATGCGCGTAGTCCAGGAGTTCCGCCGCGCGGTGGGACAGGTCGATGATCCGGTCCTTCTCATAAGGCCCGCGGTCGTTGACCCGAACGATCACCGAACTGCCGTTCTTCATATTGGTGACGCGGGCGTAAGACGGCAGCGGCATCGTCGGATGCGCCGCCGTGAGATGCGTCATGTCATAAACCTCGCCGTTGGCGGTGAGCCTGCCGTGGAAGGCGTCGCCGTACCAGGAGGCGCCGCCCACCTTCTTGTAGTTCTTGTCTTCCCTGGGATAATACCACTTGCCCTTGACCATGTAGGGCTGGCCGGTCTGATCGCGCCCGCCGCCGCGCGGCAGCTTGGTGCGCAGGTTCGAAACGCGCGGGCTGGCCTTCACGCCATACATCGACTCGGCGAAGTATTCCTTGCTGCGCTTCTTGGGGGCGACTTCCGTGACCTTCTGCGAAGCGCAGCCGGCTACCGCTGCGACGGAGGAGGCAAGAACGGCACAAGTCACCGCACGCCGGATCCGTTTGCGCGCAAAGCTGACCATACTCGAAGCCCCTTGAACTCAACGCAACGCCCGCAGCACAATCCCGAATTTTGAACAGTGTGACTACGGCGCCACTGCTCCCTTACACTGAAAAAGCTTAGCGTAAGTTTAATCAAATGCGATCGTGTTCCAGCCGCTCTGCGCCCGCAATCCACAGGGTTGCTGAATTGCTCCCGCGCTCGCACTCTGGGCCGGCACATTGCACGGGGAAGCCCAAGCAAACACGCCGCGGGAGCGCGTCATTCAATTAGAAACTTCTGACGGAAAGTGCGGCATCGGTTCCAAGCGCCCTCGTAGTTCGACAGGCTCACCATGAGGGCTGTTGGAGCGCTGGTGCTTCCTGCAACGCGGCAACGGACGCCTGCCTATCAGTAGCCCTCATGGTGAGCTTGTCGAACCACGAGGGCGCTTGGGGTGCACGGCTCAGGAATCGTTAGCTGCTCTGACTCATACTGTGACAGCCGGCCATCAGGCAGCGGCAAGTGCCAAAGCGTGGTTGCGTGCGTTGACGCGCAGTGCGTCGAGATGGATCGCCTTGACGAGCGAAGCGAGTTGGCCGCTTGCCGCGGCGCCGCCGAGTTCCTGAAGCATCAGGAAGCTGACTTCCTGCGTTCCGATCCGGCTGCGGGCCTGCGCGACTTCGCGCCAAGCTTTCAGTGCGCGCAGCAGCACAGCATAGATCGGCGGCGCCAATCCAGCCTGACGGAAGAGCGCCATCAAGGCGGCGTCATGCCCGCTGGCCAGCAGGCGCCGGACACGCGCCATCGCTTGGCCGCTCAATTGAACGAGAGCCGCGCCAAAAAAATCGACCCGGCCGTGCGCAAGGGCGCGGACCAGGAATCCGCTCGTCAATTCGCCGCGCAGCCGGAGGTGCTCGACGAGCGCGGGGTGCTCCTCGTGACGCGTGCCTTCAATCAAGGTGAGGCAGGACTTTTGGCAGGCATCGCGCACCACGCGCTCGGTCCGGCTTCCGCCGATCACCGCGGCAAGGAGCGGCGAAGCCTGGAATGTCTCGGCCAGCTTCAAGAGCAGGGTGTGCCGGCAGTCCGAAGGCAGAAGCGGATGGGCGATCAGGGCTTCCCTGATGTCGGCGAGATGGCCGAAGCGCTCTGCGATGCGGCGGAAGGAAACGGAGGCGATCTCCGCAGCTTCGTTGCCGATCAGAGCGAGGCAGGCACGAGGCTCCCCCAATTCGGCGAGGGCTGCGCAGACGCCCATGGAAACCTGCGGGCGATTGGCAACAAGGGTCTGCGCCGCCTCGCCGCCAGCCGCAACGCGCTCGATCAGGTCGGCGTCGGCGAGCAGGGGAGAGCGCGCGATCACCACGCCGGCGACTTCCGGCTGGTCCGCTGCGAGCGCCGCGATGATCTGCAACGGCGCGTTGCGGCTCAGCGAAAGCACATCCGCCATCGCGGCCCGGACGCGGGCGGAAGGGTCGTCCAGCAGGAAGGTGAGCGCGGCTTCTGCAGCGCAGCGATCCTCGAAGGCAAGCTCTTCCTGGCAGTAGCTGCGGGCCAGCGCCGCGGCGGCTGCGGCACGCTCGGAAACGCGCGCCGTCTGAACCCATCTCAAGAAGTTGTCGATGACCATCGACGCCCGCCTTCGCCCAAAGCAGCACAGGGCTGCCTACTCAACTGAAGGCAGAGTAGCCGGAGAAAGGTTTAGGAAGCGTTCACCATGTTTTCTGCTCTGCTCGGCCCCGTCCAATCCGCAACGAGACTTTGCGGATCAGGCCGCGGCCGGTCCGGCGCCCGGCCCTCGTAGCTGCCGACATGGATGAAGGCGACGACGCGCTCTTGGGCCTCAAGACCCAGGATGGCACGGCCTTCCGGCACGTCGGAATACCAGTTGGTGATCCAGTTCGTGCCGTAACCCAAGGCGTTGGCCGCAAGCATCAGGTTCATCGCTGCCGCCCCACCTGACAGGAACATCTCCCATTGCGGGATCTTCGGGCTTTCCTTCGGCGATGAAACCACGCCGATCACCAACGGCGCCCGGTTGAAGCGTGACAGTTCCTGCTTGCGGCGCCCCTCGCTCAATGGTCCTTCGCGCTGCTCGGCAAGCTCCGCCAGCAGTTCGCCGACGCGGTCGCGCGCCGCGCCGCGATAGAGGATGAAGCGCCAGGGTTCCAGCCGGCCATGATCCGGCACGCGCGATGCCGCCGCGATCATCTGCGCGATGTGCTCATCGCTCGGAGCGGGTTCCTTGAGGTCGGGGATCGGCGGAGACGTGCGGGAAAGCAGGAGGTCGAGAGCGGAACTGTTCATGGCCTCGTGTGTAGGAGTTGCACTTCAGCCCTTCAAGCCGCAGGACGCATCGGAACGACCGGGCCTTGAAAAGAACATGACCACGCGGTCAACACTCCCGCATGACTGTCCGATCTCTACTCCACATGCCGGCGCTCGTGGCACTGTCGCTTAGCCTTGCCCTGGCGCAGGCAGCGTTCGCGCAGCAGGGCGGGCCGCGCGGAGGGAACGGATCGCTTGGGCCAGGCGGCGGCGAAGCGCCCGGAGACACTGGCCCGCGTGGAGCTAGGCCGGGAGAGCAGCCGTCCGACCGCGGCGGTGTCACTCCCAACGGTAGCTACTCGCAACTGCCTGAGCCATCGCAAACGACGCTTGCGCCCTTCCCCGATCTGGGAGAAGCCGCCGCTCCCTCCAGCACGGAGCTCAAGCTCCCCGACATCTCCGGCTATGCGCCGGCGCCGGGCGCGGACAAGAAGCCTCTGGCGCCTCGCGGAGACGGCGCGATCACGCTTTCCGCCAAGCTGACGGAGGACGGCGGCGACGTCTCGCGCGGCCTCGTCTGGCGCGTCTTCAAGCCCGACGCGGACGCGTCGGGCAAGCTGCCGCTGGTGGCGTCCGCGCGCGGCGGCC
>CAXTCF010000033.1:27222-28845 GCA_964242945.1 uncultured Rhizobiaceae bacterium
GTGGGCGGCTCGCCCGCGGCCCGGTGGGGCGGCCGGGCGGGGGGCGCCCTGAGCCGCTTCGACCTTGATCCCGGCAGCTATCTCGTCCACGCTTCCTTCGGCCGCGCTGGCGCGACCATGCGCGTGACGATCGGCAAGGCATCGGTGCGTCAGACCCTGGTGCTGGATGCCGGCGGTTTGAAGCTGGACGCCACGGTGGCGGGCGACCACAAGATCCCGGAAAGCAAACTGCGCTTTTCCATCTACGAGGCGAAGGAAGACGTTTCGGGCGAGCGCGCCCTGATCATCCCGGATGTCAGCCCCAACGCCGTCGTGCGGCTGAACGCAGGCACGTATCACGTCGTCTCAAACTATGGCGATGTGAACGCCGTGGTCCGCGCCGATATCCGGGTGGAGGCCGGCAAGCTGACCGAGGCCAACATGGAGCACCGCGCCGCGCAGCTGACGCTCAAGCTGGTGCGCGAAAAGGGCGGCGAGGCGATGGCCGATACGTCCTGGTCGGTCTTGACGGACGGCGGCGACCTCGTCCGCGAAAGCGTAGGCGCCTATTCCTCCTTGGTTCTAGCCGAGGGCAGCTACACCGTGGTGGCGAAGAACCGCGAGCGTATCTACCAGCGCGACCTCGAAGTGAAAGCCGGCAACGACGAGGAAGTCGAGGTGCTGGCCACCGAAACGGCTCCTACCCCGTCAGGTGAGATATCCGACTGAAGCTCTTCTTTCCGGCGCTTATTTGCTGAAGCAGCAACGCTGCGGCGCGGGTGCCTTCAGCTTTCACCCGCGCCAAAAGCCTTTTTTACGTCAGTTGCGCCGGAGGTCCGGCGCCGCCGCTTCGCCCTTCAGCAGCGCAACGGCATCGTCCAAGCTGAGCGAGTGCCCGTCGCGCGATCCGAGGCGGCGCATGTTGACGCTGCTTTCCTCCGCTTCGCGCCGGCCGCAGACGAGGATAACCGGCACCTTGGCCAGGCTGTGCTCGCGCACCTTGTAGTTGATCTTTTCGTTGCGCGTGTCGGCTTCCGCGGTCAGCCCGGCGGCTTTCAGGCGCCGGACCACCTGCTCCGCATAGGCATCGGCGTCCGACGTGATGGTGGCGACCACTACCTGGAGCGGCGAGAACCATAGAGGGAAGTGCCCGGAGTAGTGCTCGATCAGGATGCCTAGAAAACGCTCCATCGAGCCGCAGATGGCGCGGTGGATCATCACCGGCTGCTTCTTCTCGCCATCCGAGCCGATATAGAAGGCGCCGAAGCGCTCCGGCAGGTTGAAGTCCACCTGCGTCGTGCCGCACTGCCAATCGCGCCCGATCGCATCGCGCAGGACGTATTCGAATTTCGGGCCGTAGAACGCGCCCTCGCCCGGATTGATCGACGTTTTGATTCGGCCACCTGACTCGTGCTCGATGCGCTCCAGCACCTCGCCCATGATCCGCTCGGCCTCGTCCCACGCAGCGTCGGAGCCGACGCGCTTTTCCGGCCGCGTGGACAGCTTCACCTGGATTTCCTGGAAGCCGAAATCGGCGTAGGTCGAGAGAATAAGATCGTTGATGGCGAGGCACTCGGCAGCAAGCTGGTCTTCCGTGCAGAAGATGTGCGCGTCGTCCTGCGTGAAGCCGCGCACGCGCATCAG